>NZ_RAWB01000025.1 GCF_003612055.1 Corallococcus llansteffanensis | reverse complement strand
ACCGTGCCCCCGCCCGCCACGCCCCAGGAGGGCGCGCGGATGCTGTCCAAGGTGGGCTCACTGCTCGGCAAGAAGGGCGCCTGACATGACGGACACTCCCCGCATCGCCAGCTGGTTCGACGTGCTGCTCGACAGGAAGGGCAGCGACCTGCACCTGGGCGTGGGCTACCCGCCCCTGGGCCGCATCCGCGGCGAGCTCGTGCCTCTGCGTGACGAACCCCTCACCCAGGAGGAGCTGGAGCCGCTGCTCTTCGAGCTCTGCTCGCCCGAACAGAAGCGGCAGATCACCGAGGAGCTGGACCTGGACTTCGCCTATGGCTACGGGACCAAGGCCCGCTTCCGCGCCAACTACTTCTACAAGATGACCGGCATTGGCGCCGTGTTCCGCACCATCCCCAGCAAGGTGCTGACGCTGGAGGACCTGAAGACGCCGGAGGTGGTGCGCAAGCTGGCGGACCGGCGCAGCGGGCTGGTGCTGGTGACGGGCCCCACGGGCAGCGGCAAGTCCACGACGCTCGCGGGGATGATCAACCACATCAACAAGACGCGCGCCTCGCACGTGCTCACCGTGGAGGACCCGGTCGAGTTCGTGCACGAGTCCCTCAAGGCCCAAGTCACCCACCGCGAGGTGGGCCCGCACGCGTCCAGCTTCGCCACCGCCATCCGCTCCGCCGGCCGCGAGGACCCCAACGTCATCCTCATCGGTGAGCTGCGCACCAACGAGACGATGAAGCTGGCGCTCCAGCTCGCGAGCTTCGGCGTGCTGGTGTTCGCCACGGTGCACACCAACAGCGCGCCGGCCACCATCGACCGCATCATCAACGCCTTCCCCGCGGACGAGCAGGGCCAGGTGCGCGGCATGCTCGCGGAGTCCCTGGCGGGCATCGTCGCCCAGCAGCTCATCAAGACCGCGGACGGCAAGGGCCGCGTCGCCGCGCTGGAAATCCTGGTGGGCGGGGCCGCCATCGCGTCGATGATCCGCGAGGGCAAGGTATTCCAGATCGCCTCCAAGATGCAGGCGGGCCAGGGCCAGGGCATGCAGACCCTGGACATGCACCTGGAGCGGCTGGTGAAGGACGACGTCATCCTCCCCGACGCCGCCCTGGAGAAAGCCCAGGACAAGGAGAATTTCGTGAAAGTCATCCAGCGGCTGAAGCCGGACTGGGTGGTGCCGGAAACTCTCAAGGCCTGAGACGGACGACCCAAAGGGGGGAGGGAATTTGCATTCACCCCCCTACTTCGCGAATTGTTCGGGACTGAACCTGGACCGGCGCTCGCGCCTGGGTCCCACACTTCCGAGGGGGAAGTCAGTCATGGATGAACAGCAGCTTGAGATGATGCGGCAGGCGTCGGAGCAGAACGCGGGTCCTGGCCCGTTGTTCTACATCTTCTACCTGGTCTTCATCGGCGCGATGATCGCGGGCCTGTGGAAGACGTTCACGAAGGCGGGCGAGCCCGGGTGGGCGGCCATCGTCCCCATCTACAACGTGTACATCATGACGAAGATCGTCGGCCGCCCGGCGTGGTTCACGGTGCTGGCGTTGATCCCCTGCGTGAACATCATCGCGCTCTTCATCATCGGCATCGACATGGCGAAGTCGTTCGGCAAGGGCATGGGCTTCGGCATCGGCCTGGCGCTGCTCGGCCCCGTCTTCTACGCCATCCTCGGCTTCGGCGACGCGCAGTACCAGGGCCCGGCCGCCGCCAGCGGTGGCATGTCCGCGGCGTAGTGTCCGCGCAGGGCAGGGCCTCCTGCTCCTGACGTGACGGCGGTGGAGGGGCCCAGGTCCGGCCCTTCACCGCCGTTCGTGTTTCTGGAGCGTCCCAGGAAGCCGGCCCCGCGAGTGAACCTTCCCGCGAGGGCGGGAGATCCGATAGAGCGGCGGCAATGACCGGCCCGCGCGCTCCCTCCCGTCCGCCTGTTCCGCCGCTCCGGCGGCTTGCACGACTCCGGTGCTTCAGGGTCTGCCTCGGGCTGGTGCTGCCCGGCGTCGCGGCGGCGCAACCGGCGGTGCCTGGCCTGTCCGCGTCCCCAGACGCACAGGCGCGGGATGGAGGCATGCCCCTACCCCACGAAGCGGGGGCCACCGCCCGGGCTCAGGATCCCGACACAGGCGCGGCGCCTCATGAGCCAGCGCCCCCTGGAGGAACGCAGGTCCCCGACAGCGATGGCGCGTCCGCCCTGGTGGAGCCGGAGCCCGCCACCGTCGCGGCCCCGAGCGGGGAGCCCGAGCCTCCCCGAGAGACACGGACGGTCGTCACCGCGACGCGCCTGCCGCGCCCGCTTCGCGACGTGCCCGCCACCACGGTGGTGATTCCCCGCGCGGAGATGGAGCGCAGCCCCACGCTCACGCAGGACGCGCTCGTGCGCACGCTGCCCTCCGCGGCCACGTTCCGCCGCACGCCCTCGCTCGTCGCGGACCCCACCGCCCAGGGCCTCAACCTGCGCGGGCTGGCGCCTTCGGGGGTCGCTCGCGGGCTGGTGCTGCTGGACGGGCTTCCGGTGAACGACCCCTATGGCGGCTGGGTGTTCTGGCGCGCCCTGCCCCGCCTGGGCCTGGACCGCATCGAGGTCGTCCCCACCGGCGGCTCCGCGCTCTACGGCAGCGCCGCGCTGGGCGGCGTCGTGCAGCTCATCTCCCAGCCCATCGGCCCCGTCATCGACGCCGACCTGTCGGTGGGCAACCTGGGCACCGGCTTCGTCGCCGCGCGCATCGCGGACCGCTGGAAGCGCGTGGGCGTGTCGCTGGAAGCCGAAGGCCTCACCAGCAACGGCTACCGCATCGTCCCGGAGGGCCAGCGCGGCACCATCGACGGCGACACCCCGTCGAAGCACGTCACCGCGCAGGCGCGCGTGGAGGTGAAGGCCACCGACGACCTCTTCCTCTCCGCGCGCGGGGGCTACTTCCGGGAGACGCAGAACGGCGGCACCCGCTACACCGTCGCCAGCGTGGACCTCGCGTGGTTCGCCGGGAGCGCCCGCCTGCGCACGGAGGACACCGGGACCTTCGAGCTGGGCCTCTACGGCCGCACGCAGCACTTCGCCCAGGACCGCGCCCGCGTCACCCCGGACCGGAACTTCGAGGCCCGCTCCGCGCTCCAGGACGTTCCCGCCAATGATCAGGGCGGCTCGCTCGTGTGGACCGGCCCGGAGCTGACGCTGGGTGGCAGGCACGTGCTCGCCGCGGGCGTGGACGCGCGCCGGTCCGCCGGCTCCGCGGAGGAGCTGCTCTTCCCCTCGACCGTCACGGCCACGACGCTCTACGCGCGCACCACCCGGGGCACGCAGCTGTCCGGCGGCGTCTTCGTGCAGGACCTCTACACCGTGTCGTCCGCGCTGGAGCTGGCCGGCACCCTGCGCTGGGACGCGTGGCGCAACCTGGACGGCTCCCTGCTGGAGAGCCGCGCGAACGGCACCGCCACCGCCACCGACTTCGAGCCCCGCACCGCCGGACAGCTCAGCCCGCGCCTCGCCGCGCGCCTGCGCCCGGTGGACTGGCTCACCGTGCGCGCCTCCGTGTACCGCGCCTTCCGCGCCCCCACCCTCAACGAGCTGTACCGCCCCTTCCAGGTGGGCACCGTCCTCACCGCCGCCAACCCGGACCTGGGCGCCGAGCGCCTCTGGGGCACCGAGGCCGGCGTGGAGGCCGTGGGCCCGCGTGGGCTCACCGGCCGCGTCACCGGCTTCTGGAACGTGCTCGACGCCCCCGTCACCAACGTCACCCTGGCCACGCCCCTGCCCGACGGCACCACCCGCCAGCGCCAGAACCTGGGACAGGCGCGTGTGCGCGGCGTGGAGCTGGGCACGGACTGGCGCCCGGCCCGACAGTGGACGCTCCTCGCCGCCTACACCTTCGTGGACCCCGTCGTCACCGAGGCCCCCGGACAGCCCGACCTCGTGGGTCGCCAGCTTCCCCAGGACCCCCGGCATCGGGGCTCACTCAGCGTCACCTTCGACGAGCCATCGCTCCTCACCGCCACCGCGCAGCTGCGCGTCGTGGGCCCGCAGTACGAGGACGACCTCAACACGCGCGGCATGGGCGGCGCCGCCATCGTGGACCTGTTCGTGAGCCGCCACCTCTTCTGGAAGGTGGCCGCCTTCGCGGCAGTGGAGAACCTGTTCGACCGCACCTATCTCGCGGGCCGCGCGGGCGTGGACACGCTCGCCCCGCCCTTCCAGGCGCGCGTGGGGCTGCGCCTGCGCGACGGGCTCAACGAACGGTTCTCAGAGGCGGAACGGGGCGTACCGGTCCATTGAACCAGCGGCTCAGCTCCGTCGTGTCCTCCATCCGCTTCGCGGGCGGCAGGCTGGAGAGGAACACCCGGCCGTAGCCCTTGGTCACGATGCGCCGGTCCAGCATCGCCACGATGCCCCGGTCCGCCTGCGTGCGGATGAGCCGCCCGAAGCCCTGTCGCAGGGCCAGCGCCGCCTGCGGCAACTGGTACTGATCAAAAGGCTCCTCACCGCGCGCCTCAATCTGCCGGATGCGCGCGGCCACCAGCGGGTCGCCCGGCGACGCGAACGGGAGCCGGTCGATGATGACCAGGCTCAGCGCGTCCCCGGGCACGTCCACGCCCTCCCAGAAGCTGTGCGCGGCGAAGAGCACGCTGGGCGTCTGGCGGAAGGATTCCAGGAGCTGCGCCTTGGGCCGCTCGCCCTGGAGCAGCGCCTGGTAGGGCAGCCGCGTGGCCGTCAATTCGTACGCGCGCACCATGTTGCGCAGGGACGTGAAGAGCACGAAGGCGCGCCCGCCCGTCACCTCGCACAGCTTGATGATCTCTTCCGCCGCCGCCTCGATGAAGCCCGGGGCGCTGGGGTCCGGCAGGTGCGTGGGCAGGTACAGCGCGGACTGGCGCGGGAAGTCGAACGGGCTGGGCACCGCGAGCGTGCGCACGCGCGTCACCGGCTGGCCCTCGTCGTCGTACATGCCCATGCGCTTGGCGAAGAAGTCGAAGCGGCTGTCCGCCGCGAGCGTCGCGGAGGTGAACACCACCGTGTCGAGCGCGCCATAGAGCCTGTCTCTCAGCTCCTTTGCCACGTCGATGGGGTTGGCGCGCAGGAACAGGCCCTTGCCGCGCGCCTCCGCCCAGTACACGTGCTCCGAGGACTCCGCCTTCTCCAGGAAGGTGAGCTGCTCCACCATCTCCTCGGCGCGGCGGTGGATGGCGGCCAGCTCCGCCTCTCGCTCGCTGCCGGAGAAGGAGGCCAGCGCGGAGAGGCCCTCGCGCACCTGCTCCAGCGCGCCGGACAGCTTGCCCATCGTCTCCGGGCGCAGCGCCACGGTGGACTCCTGGCTGGACAGCCCCAGCGCGCGCGGCGCCTGGACGAACAGCGCGTCCGCGTGCGAGCGCACCCGCTGGGCCAGCGCCGACAGCGTCGGGTGCCGGTCGTCCTTCGCCGGCAGGGCCGCCACCGCGTCGCGCGCCAGCTCCTCCAGCCGGTAGTTGGAGACGCTATAGCCGAAGTGGCCGCTGGCCACGTCCTCCAGCGCGTGCGCCTCGTCGAAGACGACGGCGTCGTAGAAGGGCAGCACCCCTTCGGTGCGCTTGCCGGAGCTGCGCAGCGCCAGGTCCGCGAAGAACAGGTGGTGGTTCACCACCAGCAGGTTCGCGGTCTCCGCGCGCTTGCGCATCTTCGTGACGAAGCACGTCTCATACTGCGCGCAGCGCGACCCCAGGCACGTCTCCGACGTGGTGGACAGCCGCGACCACGCGGCGAAGGACTCCGGCAGGTCCAGCTCCGCCCGGTCCCCCGTCTCCGTCTGCGTCACCCACTTCTTGAGCAGCGGCCACTGCTTCGCCTCGTCCCGCGAGACGAACTGCGGATCCTTCTCGAAGGACTCGTAGCGGTGCAGGCAGAGGTAGTTGCCCCGCCCCTTGAGGTAGGCCGCCTCGAACTGGAGCCCCAGCTTCTCGCTGAGCAGTGGCAGGTCCTTGAAGAACACCTGGTCCTGCAGCGTTTTTGTCGCGGTGGACACCACCACCTTGAGGCCGGACAGGAGCGCCGGCACCAGGTAGGCGAGCGTCTTGCCCGTGCCCGTGCCGGCCTCCGCCAGCAGGTAGCTGCCTTCGGAGAAGGCCCGCTCCACGGCGCGCGCCATCTGGAGCTGCTCCGGACGGTGCTCGTACGCGGGCAGCGCCTGCTCCAGCGCACCGCCAGGACCCAGCAGGCTGTCGACAGAGGGGGGACGGGGCGCGGGCGCGGACATGCGTCGGTTTCGGGGGCAGGAGGACAGAAGAGCGGCCACCCAGGATAACAGTGTCCGACACTGCTCGCGCGTTCCTGTCCACCGCTTCCACCGCCTGCCCGGGAAGCAGGCCGGCCAGCGGTTCCCCGCCCCGTCTAGAAGGAGCCGCGCAGCAGTTGGAAGAGCAGCACCACCAGCATCAGCGCGACGAGCAGCACGGCCCCCATCACCATGCTCTTCACCTTGCGGGCCAGCTCCGGCGAGGGGCCGTCGGACGCGAGCGGCACCACGGACGTCACCCGGCGCACCACCTCGTCCCGCCCCCGCAGCGCCTTCACATCGCCCGGGGCCCGGGCCAGCCGCAGGCGGTACAGACGGCCGGCCATGGCCAGCTCCCCCCGCCCCACCGCCAGGGTGACCAGCCGGTCATGCGCCTCGTCGTCGTCCCACGTCTGGAGGAGCGCGCGCCACTCGGTGGCCAGCACCCCGGAGGGCAGGTGCTCGTCCGGGAGGAAGTTCGCGTAGACGAGCCCGCACTGCGCGCACGCCCCGTCCTCCTCCCGCTTCGGCGCCACGCACTTGGGGCAGTGCCCCGGCGGGGCCTGGAACGGGTCCCCGTCCAGGGCGGGGGCCTCGGCGGACGGCGCGTCGGAGCGCACCACGCGCAGGGCGGTGACACTGACGCGGGAAGGCACGGGCGGCGCGGACGCGAAGCTCTCCGGAGTGGGGACCGCCACCGCGACGCCCTCGCTGCCGCCACGCCCCCCACCGCCCTCGCGGGGAACCTCGTTGGAGAGGGCTGGAGCCGGGGACGACTGCGCGAGGGTCCGCGCGCCGCACGCCCGACACGTCACGGTCAGCACCCCGTCCTCCACGCGGAAGGACTCCACCGGGACCAGCCGCTCGCAGGCCTCGCACTGGTACTTCATGTCAGCACCTCCCGCAGGGGGATGGGCATCGCGCAGCCGATGAGCGCCAGCAGGCACAGCGCGCAGATGAGCTTGCGCGCGGGGCTCAGGGGCTCCGTGGGCTCCACCACCTCCGGGTGGCCGAAGCCCACGACCTTGCTCGCCACCAGCAGCCACAGGCCCCACGACGCGGTGACAAACACCGTGAGGAAGAGCAGCACCCACGCCACGCCCTTGCCCAGCGTGCGGGCGCGGGGGCCCAGCACCGCGAACGTCAGGTGGCCGCCGTCCAGCTGCCCCACCGGCAGCAGGTTGAGCAGCGTCACCAGCAGGCCGAACCACGCGGCCATCACCACCGGGTGCACCACCACGTCCTTGCCCTCGGGCACGGGCCCCAGGGCCAGCCACGTCAGCGCCTTCATGATGAGGTTGTCGCCGAAATGCGTCTGCCGCTGGGTGAGGACGGGCTCCAGCGCGGGCGGCGCGTTCGTCAGCCGCTCCATCACCCAATGCAGCAGGTCCTGTCCCAGCGCCCACAGCGACGAGTCACCCGGGAACGGCGAAGGCACCGCGGGCGAGTCCACCACGGTGGAGTGCAGAAGCCCCCAGTAGAGCAGCGGCAGCGCCACCACCAGGCCCGCCAGCGGCCCCGCCGCGCCAATGTCCACCAGCGCGTTGCGCGTGGGGATGCGCCCCCTGAGGCGGATGACCGCGCCCAGCGTGCCCAGGCTCCCGGGCACCGGCAGGGGGATGAAGTACGGCAGCGACGTGTCCACCCGGTGCCACCGCGCCAGCACGTAGTGCCCCATCTCGTGCGAGCCCAGGATGGCGAGCAGCGACACGCTGAAGGCCAGCGCCTGCGTCCGGTCCCGCGGGGACAGGCCCCCTTCGCTGAAGGGGAACGACTGGCCGAAGAGCAGCAGGTACGCGAGGAACGTCGTCCCCAGGGTCACCACGAACAGCAGCAGGTGCAGCCAGACGCGGGAGGGCGGGGCGGGACGCGGAACGGAAACCGGGTGCATGCGCGAAGATGCCTCATGTCCGCCAAAGGGGCGACCTGCCCCGGTCGCCGCGCGGATGAAGTGTGGAACACAACTCGGATTACCCGACCCGGGTCCTTGACTTGGAGTTGACTTCTGGTACGAACCGCGCCGCTTGAGGTTCCATCAAACGGAGGGACGACTCTTCAGTCGCCCCTCCACCATTCAAGCCACCATCTGTTGGGGAGAAAACCATGAAGAAGCTCATCCTGTCCGCCGTTGCCGCCGCCTCCCTCGTGGGCTGCACCAGCGTCGAGTCCGCCGTTGTCTCCGGTTCCGAGATCGCCGCCAACGGCGAGGCCGTGGCCGTCATCCAGGGTAGCTCGCTGGGTCTGACCGCGATCTTCCACATCATCGACATCGTGCAGAGCGACCTGGACACCGTGGTCAACAAGCTCCTCATCTCCGAGGCGAAGGCCATGGGCGCCTCCAAGGTCGACCTGAAGTCGGCCAACACCACGCCCCGTCACGGCATCTTCGCCCTGTTCGGCACCATCATCGGCATCACCAGTTCCTCCGCGACCGGCGTGGCGGTGAAGTAGTTCCGCCTGCCTCCTCACCGAGGCAGACTCAAGGGCCCCCTGGCGACAGTGGGGCCTTTTTCTTTTTGGAAGCCCCCTCATGCGCGCCCTCCTCCTGCTGCCCCTGCTGTGCGTCCTCGCGTGCCGTTCGTCCTCCTCCGGAAGCGGGGAGGGCGCGGAGCTGATGGCGCAGGTGCGCGAGCGCCTGGCCGCGCGCGACGCGAAGCTCGTGAACTACCAGCTGGAAGGCACCCAGAAGGAGGGCGACAGCCTGTCCGCGGGCTTCACGTTCGCGTACCGGGCGCCGCAGAAGATGCGCGGCACCGTGTCCCAGCCCGCGGCGCGCACCGTGTCCTGGGACGGCAAGCACCTGTACGAACAGGTGGACGGGAGCAAGCAGTTCACGACGTTCAACTCCGAGGTGTCGGCGGAGAAGCTGTCCGCCTTCCTCACGGAGATCTTCACGCCCTTCGTGCCGGAGGGCTTCCGCGCGCCGCTGCTCCTGCGCAGCACGAAGGCGCGGCGGATTTCAGACCACCCCCAGGCGAAGGAGGCCGTGGAGCTGTCCATGGCGCTGGAGGGCGAGGCGGGCGCGGGCACGGAGGTGACGTACGTGCTGCGCTGGCCCACGCTGGACTTCCTCGCCCGCCGCACGCGCGCGGCGGATGGCACCCAGGCGGAGGTGCGCATGGAGGAGGAGCACTGCGACGCGGCGCTCGGGCTGTGCGTGCCGCGCAGGCTCACGCGCCACGTGGCCGGCGCGCGGCAGGCGGAGACGGTGCTGACGCGCGTGGACCTGAAGACGCCGCTGCCCAACGACGCGTTCACCCCCACCGCGCCAGAGGGTTACAGCGTGCAGACCCGGACACTCGTGGACAGCACAACGCAGGAGAGTGGACCGAAGCCCCCCACGGGCGGTTGACCGGCCCGCCCGCCATCGCCACCTTGGACGGCGGAGGGTGTTGCGCATGGTCGATAACGTCATCTTCGACGTGGATGGGACGCTGATTGATTCGGTGGACGAGCACGCCGAGGCGTGGCGCAGGGCGTTCATCGAGTTCGGCCGGGACATCCCCTTCACCCACGTCCGCAGCCAGATTGGCAAGGGCGCGGATCAGCTCCTGCCCGTCTTCTTCAACGACGAGGAGCTGGAGCGCTTCGGCAAGGACCTGGAGGAGTACCGCTCCGCGCTGTTCAAGCGCGAGTTCCTGCCCAAGGTGCGCCCCTTCCCGCGCGTGAAGGAATTGTTCCAGCAGCTGCGCAAGACCCACCGCAAGCTGGCGCTCGCCTCCAGCGCGAAGGACGACGAGCTCAAGCGCTACGTGGAGCTGTGCGGCATCGACGGCCTGTTCGAGGCGAAGACGAACAAGGACGAGGTCGACAAGAGCAAGCCGCACCCGGACATCTTCGAGGCGGCGCTGACGAAGCTGGGCAAGCCGGACCCCGCCACGGTGGTGGTGGTGGGTGACACGCCCTACGACGCGCTCGCCGCCGGCAAGCTGCGCGTGGCCACGGTGGGCGTGCTGTGCGGGGGCTTCCGCGCGGAGGACCTGCGCACGGCCGGCTGCCGCACGCTGGTGAAGGACCCCGCGGAGCTGCTGCGCCGCCTGGAGCAGGACCCCGAGGCCTGGCCGTGGGACGAGGCGTCGCGGGACACCTCCAAGGACGAGGAGTCGCGCTGAGCGAACCTCCGCCGGGCCTGGCGATGCGCCCGGTGCTTCCGGCGGCTCCGGTCCTCCCGGGCCACCGGCAAGCCCCCGAAACCTACTTGCGCGAGCCGCGCTTCGCCGTGCTCTTGCGGGCGGAGCTCTTGCGCGCCGTGCTCTTGCGCGCCGTGGAGCGCTTGCCGGCGGTCCCGGTGCGCGTGGCCTTGCGGCCCGTGGTGGCGCGCTTCGCCCGCGTGGGCGCGGCCTTGCGGCGGCTGGAGGTGGCGGTCTTCTTCGCGGTCGCGGCGCGGCGCTTGCCACCGACCTTCCCCGCCTTGCGCGCGTTCTTGCGGGCCGCGGGACGCTGACGGGCCGCCTTCGCCTTGCTGCCGGAGCCGCCCTTCATCCCGCCACCGGTGAGCTTGTTGACGGTGGCCCACGCGCGGGCCTCGGCGGTCTTCTCGCTCTTGCCCTTGTCCTCGTAGCCCTTCTCGATGTGCTCGGCCATGCGCTTCTGCTTCTCCGAGTATTTCGCCTTGCTTCCTCGTGCCATGCGTCACCCTCCTGGAAACGGTCGCGGCGCGGGCCTCGGCCTCTGGAGCCTGCGTCGCCTTCAAGGTTGGCACGCCTGCATGTCTGGGGAACCCGCGGGCCCCCTACCCCTGTCCATCACGGGAAGTCTCCGCGTCCCGCCGGTGGGGAATGGACATCACCCGGCCCTTTTCTCCGGGGTGCGACTGGCTTCACGGCCTGCCCGTGAGCACCTTGGTAAGCCGTCACAGAAAGCAGAGGTGGCACCTGGAACCCGCACTCAACGCGCCGCCCCGCCTCCGACACCTGGACGAGGGACCCGCGGTCCTGGTGGTCAACACGCGCTCGCGTTCGGGCCGCGAGGCCTTCGAAACCGCCCGGGCCATGCTGGCCGACCGGGGCATTCCGCTCCTCGTCGCGCACGCGCTGTCCCGGCCCAAGCGCCTGCGGCAGGTGCTGGAGGAGACCCTCGCGGCCGGAGCCCGCCGCATCCTCGTGGGCGGCGGCGACGGCACCATCAGCTGCGCGGCGCAGGTGTTGATGGGCCGCGACGTGACGCTGGGCGTGGTGCCGCTGGGCACCGGCAACGACTTCGCCCGTTCGCTGGGCATCCCGGACACCATCGAGGCCGCGTGCGACGTCATCGTCGGCGGCTACACGGCGCGGGTGGACGTGGGGCTCGTCAACGGGCGGCCCTTCCTCAACGCCGCCAGCCTGGGGCTGACCACCGCCATCGCGAAGCGGCTCACGCAGGAGCTGAAGCAGCGCGCGGGCAAGCTGGCCTACCCGATGGCCGCCGCCGCGGAGATGCGCACCCTGCAGCCCTTCCACGTCCGCCTCCAGGCCGACACCCAGACGCTGGAGCTGGACGCGCTCCAGCTCGTCGTGGGCAACGGCCGCTACCACGGCGCGGGCAACATGGTGTCGCCGGAAGCGACGCTGGATGACCGCAAGCTGCACGTCTACGCCATCACCGCGCCGTCCGCCGCCGAAGGGAGCGGGGAGCGCACGGGGCTGGGCCACCTGCAGGACGTCGCCACACTGGCGCGCGTGGCCCTGGGCATGCGCAGCGGCGGGCACCTGGACCACGAGGCGGTCGTGCACCTGGACACCCGCCGCCTCACCGTGGAGACGGACCCGCCCATGGAGGTGAACGCGGACGGGGAGAACGTGGGCATGACGCCCATGCGCTTCGAGGTCGCCTCGGCCGCGCTGCGCGTCTACGCCCCGGCGCCCCAGTAAGGCGGGCCGCTACACCTTCTCCAGCACGCTGGAGAGCACCTGCGCGGTGAAGTTCACCAGGGGAATCACGCGCCGGTAGTCCATGCGCGTGGGCCCGATGACGCCCACCGTGCCCAGCACCGCCTCCGCCGTGCCGTAGGGGCTGGCGATGACGGTGACGTCGCCCGCGGCGGAGAACTCGCTCTCCGCGCCGATGAAGACGTGCATCTCCTTGGTGCGCTGCACGCGGTCCAGCAGGTGCAGCAGCTTGTGCTTCTCATCCAGGGCGCGGAACAGCGCGCGGATGCGCTCCACGTCCGCGAACTCCGGCTGCTCCAGGAAGGAGCCCGTGCCTTCGATGAGGACGCGCTCGGGAGTCTGGAGGTCGGTGGCCGCGGCGCCCAGCCTGAGCGCCTTGGCGGTGAGCGCGTTGTAGAGCGCCTGCTCCTGGTCCATCTCCGCGCGGATGCGCTCGCGGGCCTCCTCCAGGGGCACCTGGTGCAGCAGTTCGGAGAGGTAGTTGCTGGCCTTGACGAGCTCGTCGGACGTCACCGGGAAGTCCACGGTGAGGGCCTTGTTGTGCACCTGGCCGTTCTGGCCGACGAGGATGGCGAGCACCCGGTCCTCGCGCAGGCGCAGGAATTCGATGCGCTGGAACACCGCCGCGTCCGGCCGGGGCGTGAGCACCACGCCCGCGTGGCGGGTGAGCGAGTGCAGCACGCGGCTGGCCTCCGACAGGATGTCGTCCAGGTTGGACTCGTGCACGAGCCCGGCGTGGATGAGCTCGCGGTCGCGCGGCGCGGGGTCGCGCAGCTTGACGAGCGTGTCCACGTAGAAGCGGTAGCCCCGGTCCGTGGGCACGCGGCCCGCGGAGGTGTGCGGCTTCTCCAGGAAGCCCAGGGCCTCCAGGTCCGCGAGGACGTTGCGCATGGTCGCGGAGGAGACCTCGAACTCCCCGCGGCGCGTCAGTTGCTGACTGCCGACAGGCCCGCCCGTGGTGATGTACTCCTGCACCACGGCACGGAGGACTTCCTTCTCGCGTTCACCCAGCTCGTCGGGCATTCCCGCTCACACTCCGGAAGCCGACGGCCCGGACCTTCCGGCCTCCGCGCTTCCTGTAGAATTCTAAGAGGGACGCCCGGGGCATTCAATCCAGGGGGTCCATTCAGCAGGGCAGGCAGGCGCCGCGCCGGTTCCCCGCTGGGCGTGGAGGGGGTACGGCAAAGCGCACATCGCTCCGGGGTACGGCGGGCGTTAGAAGGCCGCCGTCTTGACCACCTCGACCGCCCCCCTGCCGCGCGCGCCCCTGCCCGTGCCCGCCGCGCCGCCTGATGCCTCCGAGCAGGGTCCCCACCGGGGCTGGCTGCTGTTCAGCCTCTTCTCGCTCTACGTCATCTGGGGGTCCACCTACCTGGCGATGCGGTTCGCCCTCACGGGCTTTCCGCCGTTCCGCATGGCGGGCCTGCGCTTCCTGCTGGCGGGCGGGCTGCTCTACGCGGGCTTGCGGCTCAAGGGCCAGCCGGGGCCGGGGGCACGGCAGTGGAGAGCGGGCGCCCTCACGGGCTTCCTGTTGCTGGTGGTGGGCAACGGCGGCATCGCGTACGCGCAGAACCTGGGGGTGCCGTCCGGGGTGGCGGCGCTGGTGGTGGGCAGCATGCCGTTGTGGGCGGCCATCTTCGGCGCGGCCTTCGGGCAGCGGCCCGGGCGCGCGGAGCTGGTGGGGCTGGTGCTGGGCTTCGCGGGCGTGGCGCTCTTGAACCTGGGCGGGGACATGAGTGGCGGCACGGTGGCGGCGCTGGCGCTGCTGGTGGCGCCGATGAGCTGGGCGTTCGGTTCGGTGTGGAGCCGGCGCCTGCCGATGCCCACGGGGTTGATGACGCCCGCGACGCAGATGTTGAGCGCGGGCGTGATGATGACGGGTGTGAGCTTCGCGCTGGGCGAGCAGATGCACGGCACGCCGCCCATGAAGGCCGTGTTGTCGTTCGTGTACCTGGTGCTCTTCGGTTCGCTGGTGGCGTTCAGCGCGTATGCCTATCTGTTGCGCCATGCGAGGCCGGCGCTGGCCACCAGCTACGCGTATGTGAACCCGGGCGTCGCGGTGCTGCTGGGCGTGGTGTTCGCGGGGGAGACCCTGGGCCCGCTCACCTGGGGCGCAATGGCAGCCATCCTGGTCGCGGTGATGCTGCTGGCACGCGGAAAGCGCTGAGCGATTCCGCGTCGTACCTTCCGCTCCGGGTCATGCGTTTGTCTGGGTGGCCTGTGCCCTGCTGACGGCCTGAGCCAGCGGCCCTCCACGCACGAGGACCTGCGGCTCGACACGGAGACCGTCGCGAGCGTCCGCCATGCCGCCCTCGTGGCGGAGAGGGCTGCCGCCTCGCGGGCCGTGGCCTCCACCTTCGCTGTACTCATGGCTCCGGCGCCTCTGCCAGTAGAGGTGCCGGGCCCCGGACTTCAGTTCCGCTGCGGCCAGGGCGACAGCTTCTCCTCTTCGTACTTCCCAAGCAGCGCGTGCGTCGCCCTCGCGGCCTCGTCGACCTCCGCGCGAATCAACCCCCTGGGCAGCTCCGGAATCACCGTCGGGAAGGGCCCGTCGAAGACGAGCAGGTTCTCCATCTCCAGCGGGTCGTTCTGCATGTCATAGAGCTCCCACTGGTCCGCGTGCTCACCGGAAGGGTCGAACGTGCGCGCCAGCTTCCAGCGCGGCGTGCGCACGCAGCGGACGTGGTTCGGCTGGCACACCGCGCCGGGCTTCAGCCCCGGCACCTTGCCCGCCCGCGTGCTGCCGTCACGCAGCGCCTCCACCGCGCGCGCGTACACGGAGAACAGGGCGTCATCGTGCATCTGGTGCGGGTCGCCGGTGCGCGGCAGCGGCTCCGTGATTTCGTCGTCGGTGATGAAGAGCACGCCTTCTCGCGGAGCGCCGTTGGGCTCCGTGACGGTCTGGGTCTCGCCGCGCGCGAGCGGACTCAGGTCCGCGCCGACGAACGGCGGCACCGGCCGGTGCAATCGCAGGTCCGTGCGGATGGCCGCGAGCTCCTCACGCGGGATGCCCGCCAGCCCCAGCAGCGTGGGCGCCACGTCCGCGTGGCTCGTGAGCGCGTCGATGTACCGCGTCTCCTGCGCCTCGGAGAACTGCACCACCAGCGGCACGTGCAGCGCCTCCTGGTAGGACGTGTGCCACTTCTCCATCAGGTAGCCGTGGGCGGCCCCGTACTCGCCATGGTCGGAGAGGAACACCACCAGCGTGTTCTCCCTGAGGCCGCTGTCATCGAGCGTCTGCAGCACCCGCGCGATGTGCCCGTCCACCAGGGAGATGAGCCACGCGTAGTACTGCTGGAACCGCCGCGCCGCCTCGTCCGGATCCGCCGTGAGCTGGAAGGGGATGCCCGAGTTGAGCGTGACCGCCACCGGGTCGATGCCCTCCTTCGCCTGATGCAGCGTCAGCCCCGTCTTCGCCGCGAGCGCCAACCCCAGCTTGTACGCGTAGTCGCGCTGACAGCTCGGCTTGTTGGCCAGCGTGTCGCGCAGGTTCGTCGGCAGGTTCGCGTTGTGCTGCGGGAACCCCAGCGGGTTCAGCGGCACCGTGAAGGTGCCCGCCACCGGCGTGACGGACGGCTGGCCCGCGACCGGCACCACCAGCGGCCCCAGCTTGGGAGAGTTCGGATCCAACTGCCGCGGCAGGATGGGATACGTCGCGATGTCGTGCGGGTTGGTGAACGACGCGACCGCGAACCACGGCTGCGCGCTCCCGTCCGGCGGCGCGGCCCGCGGCGCCGCATACGACTGGTTGGCGAGCGCGCGGTTGTAGGGCTGCCCCAACGCCATCCGCCGCAGGAAGTCGCACGCGAGGTCCGCGAAGCCCACGTCTCGGAAGGCGCCCAGGTTGTTGATGGAGGCCCCGTGCGGCTCCGGATACGACAGCTCCCAGTCGTCGAAGCCGTACCGCTGGAGCGTGTGCTCCGGCGGATTGCTCACGTGCCACTTGCCGAAGTAGTGCGTGTGGTAGCCGGCCTTCTGGAACCAGTGCCCCAGCGTCGGAATCCCGTCCGCCGCGAGCCACGGGAAGGCCGCCGCGTCACCGCTCTTGAACAGGCCGTCCGTCTGCGTGACGCCCGTGCGCGTGCCGTACTGCCCCGTGTAGATGACCGCGCGGCTGGGCGTGCACGCCGACGCCGCGATGGTGTGATTGCGGAAGACCGCCGCGTTCTGGCGCAGCGCCGCGAAGCCGGGGAAGAACTTCCGGAAGGGGTTGTCCTCCCCGCCTTCGCTGACGAAGCCCAGGATGTCCTTGATGCCGGGCAGGAAGCCGCCGTCAGGGCCGTAGGCGAAGCGGGGGAACTGGAGCTGGTCGACCGTCAGCAGCAGGATGTTGGGGCGCGTGGGCATGAAGCCTCCTGCCCCCCACCTGAGCACGCGCCGTGCCGGAAGCTCCAGGGCACCCCGCTCCCGCGGAGCACACACCCCTCCACGGCGCGGGCCGCGTCCCCCGCGAACGCAGCCGCGTCCCATGCGGGCGCGGCCGTCACCGCCCCTTCAGCTCGGGGTGCGCGACACGTCCGTCGTCGTCGCGGCCTGCGACGCGGTGTGGCGGGGCAGCCAGACGTTGAAGGTGGAGCCCTGGCCGGCCTGGCCGCTGGACTCCGCCCAGATGCGGCCGCCGTGCTGCTCCACGATGCCCTGGCTGATGGTGAGCCCCAGCCCCAGGCCTCCGTACTTGCTGCCGTGCGCGCGGCCGAAGCGCTCGAAGATGAGCCGCTGCTTCTCGCTGGGGATGCCCACGCCCTGGTCCTTCACGGACAGGTGCACGCCGGTGTCGCCTTCCGCCACCAGGCGCACCAGCACCTGCCCACCCTCGGGCGAGTAGCGGATGGCGTTGGACAACAGGTTCGTCAGCACCTGGTCCAGCCGCCCCCGGTCCCACGTGCCCTCCAGGTGCTCGGGCACCTCCACCTTCAGCTCGTGCGTCTGCGACAGCACCGCCATCCGGTCCCGCGTCTCCACCACGAGCTGGGAGAAATCAAACGGCTCCAGCTCCAGCGACAGCCTTCCGGCCTGCAGCCGGCTGATGTCCAGCAGGTCCTCCACCAGCTTCGCCATCCGGTCGATCTGCCGGTTGATGATCTGCAGCGACTTGCCCGGCCCCGCCTCCGTCTGCCCGCCCAGCTTCAGCAGGGCCAGGTGCGCATGGCCCTTCGCGGCCGCCAGCGGCGTGCGCAATTCGTGGCTCGCGGCGGCGAGGAACGCGTCCTTCGCCTCGCTGGCCAGCCGCAGCGCGGTCTCCGCCCGCTGACGCTCCGTGATGTCGCGCGCCACGGAGATGAAGCGGCCCGGGCCCTCGCCCTCCGCCACGTACTGGAGCACCACCTCCACCGGCACCTCGGTGCCGTCGCGGCGGCGGTGGGTGGTGGAGTACGTCTGCGACGGCAGCGTGCCGGACATCAGCGGCGCCAGCAGCTTGCGGAAGCCCGTCTCGTCGAAGGCGCTCTCCACCTCCAGCACCGACAGGCCCACCAGCTCATCCACGCTCGAGGAGAGCTGCTTGGCCGCGCCCGCGTTGGCGTACGCGAGCATGAGCGTGTCCGGGGAGAACATCAGGACGCAGTCCAGCGTCGCGTCCAGCGTCGTCTTGAAGCGCGCCAGCGTCTCCTCCGCCCGGCGCTTGTCGTCGATGTCCGTGGCGATGGCCAGCCAGCCCACCAGCGCCCCGTGCTCGTCGTGCTCCGGCACCGCGCGCGCCAGGTGCCAGCGGTAGACGCCGTCCTTGCGCCGCAGCCGGAACTCGTTCGCGCTGCCCTGCACCTGCATCGACACGGCCTCGCCCCACTCGCCGCGCATCCGCTCGCGGTCCGCCGGGTGCACGTCCTGCAGGAAGGCCGCGAGCGACAGCTCATAGCCCTCCTGGTGGCCGGTGTAGTCGCGCCAGGCCCGGTTGGCGTACGTCAGCGCCCCGTCCGCGCGGGCCGCCCACATGGGCTCCGGCAGGGACTCCGTGAGGCGCCGGTAGCGCAGCGCGCCCTGGCGCTCCAGCATCTCGCGGTCGCGCTGACGCAGCAGCGCCGCCTGGCGCTGGAGCTGCTGCTCCTTGAGGAACAGGTCCACGAAGACGCTGACCTTCGAGCGGAGGATCTCCGGGTCGAAGGGCTTGAGCAGGTAGTCCACCGCGCCGTGCGCGTAGCCCTTGAAGACGTGGGCCGCGTCGCGGCTGAGCGCGGTGAGGAAGATGACCGGGATGGTGCGCGTGCGCTCGCGCTGCTTGATGAGCGACGCCGTCTGGAACCCGTCCAGGCCCGGCATCTGCACGTCCATCAGGATGACCGCGAAGTCCCGCTGGAGCAGCTGCTTGAGCGCATCCTCGCCGCTGGTGGCCTTCACCAGCTCCTGGCCCAGCGGCTCCAGGATGGCCTCCAGCGCCAGCAGGTTGGCCGGGTGGTCATCCACCATCAGGATGGCCGCGCGCGGTGGGTGCGCGGCTTCCTGGGGACGTTCCAGAGTGGGTTCTGTGAAGTTCATGTGCGCAGCGGGGGAGCGCGTGTGCCCAGCGACCGGGGCACGGCGGACAAGGCTAGGGTCGCCCCCTTCCAGAAGGAAGTGGAAAGGGGGCGCGACGGTGGATCGCCGTCGTTGAGTATCAAGCACTCACCCAGAGGCGGACGAGCTCCAGGAGTTTGTCGGTGTCCACCGGCTTGGGCAGGTAGTCGCTCGCGCCGGCCGCCATGCACTTCTCGCGGTCGTCCTTCAGCGCCTTCGCGGTGACGGCGATGATGGGGAGGCTTGCGTACTTGGGGTCCTTGCGGATGGCACGCATGGTCTCGTAGCCGTCCATCTCCGGCATCATCACGTCCATCAACACGACGTCCACGTCGTGGTGCTGGCCGAGCATCTCGATGGCGGCCCGCCCGTTCTCCGCGAAGACGACCTGCATGCTGTGGTTCTCCAGCACGCTGGTGAGCGCGAAGATGTTGCGCATGTCGTCATCCACCAGGAGGACCTTCTTGCCGGACAGCGGCGCGTCCTGGTCGTTGCGCTGCGCCAGGGCCGCGCGCGCGCGGGCCGGGAGGTTCTCGTCCAGGCGGTGCAGGAACAGCGCCGTGTCGCTCAGGAGCTGGTCCGGGCTCTTCGCGCCGCTCTTCAGGATGACGCTGCCGGTGTAGCGCCGCAGGCGGGACTCGTCCTTGGGCGTCAACTCCCTGCCGGTGTAGACGACGATGGGCAGGTCGCGGAAGCGCTGCTGCGTCTTCACCTCCTCCACCAGCTTGATGCCGTCCATGTCGGGCAGCAGCAGGTCGATGACGAGGCAGTCGTACTCGTTCTCCTCCAGCTTCTGGAGGGCTTCCTCACCGGTGGCCACCGCGGTGACCTGCACGTCGCCGCCGTCGCTGAGCAGCTGGGTGAGGCTGTGGCGCTGGACGTCGTCGTCCTCGATGACGAGCAGCCGCCGCTCGCGACGCTCGAGGAAGCGCGAGAGCTGGCCGAAGACGCGCTCCAGGCCCTCCTTGCTCACGGGCTTGGTGAGGTAGCCGAACGCGCCCTGGGTGTTGCCCTGGTGCTTGTCCATCACGCTGATGATGTGGACGGGGATGTGGCGCGTGCGCGGGTTGCGCTTGAGCCGGTCCAGCACGCTCCAGCCGTCCACCACGGGCAGCTGGATGTCCAGGGTGACGGCGTCCGGCTGGTACTCGTGCGCCATCGCGAGGCCGCTGTCGCCGCGGGTGGCGACCAGCGCCTTGAAGCCCTTCTCCCGCGCCATCTGCACCATGATGCGGGCGAACTTCAGGTCGTCCTCGATGATGAGCAGGGTGCGGTCGCCCTCGCGGATGTGTTCGCGGTCGTCCTCCACGACGACGGGGGCGTGCGCGCCCTCCACCGGCGGGGGCAGCGCGGCGTCCAGCACGTGCCCCTCCTTCTCCGCCACGGTCGGCGGCGGGGCGAGCACGGGCACGGGCGCCACGGCGACGGTCTCCGTCATGGCCCCCAACGCGCGGCTGGCCGGGTCGACGACCTGCACGGCCTCGTCCTCGGAGCCCTGGTACTCGGGCGGCAGGTACAGGGTGAAGGTGCTGCCCTTGCCGGGTTCGCTCTCCAGGCGGATCTCACCGCCCAGCAGCTTGGCGATCTCACGGCTGATGGACAGGCCCAGGCCGGTGCCGCCGTACTTGCGGGCGGTGGAGCCGTCCGCCTGCTGGAACGCCTCGAAGATGATGCGCTGCTTGTCCTTGGCGATGCCGATGCCGCTGTCCTTCACGGCGAAGGCGAGCACGTGGCGTGAACGGCGCAGCGCCTCGTGGTCGAAGCGCATGGACTTCTCCGCCAGGCGCACCGTGAGCTTCACGCCGCCCTCGTCGGTGAACTTGAAGGCGTTGGACAGCAGGTTCTTGAGCACCTGCTGCAACCGCTGCGGGTCCGTGCGCACGTGGCGCGGCGTGCCCGACAGCACCTCCACGTGGAAGCTGAGGCCCTTCTGGTCCGCCACCGGGCGGAAGCTGCGCTCGATGAACTGGTTGAGCTCCGTGAGGACGATGTCCCGGGGCTCCACCTGCATCTTGCCGGCCTCCACCTTGGACAGGTCGAGGATCTCGTTGATGAGGGTGAGCAGGTCTCCGCCGGACGCGTAGATGGTGTTCGCGTACTCGACCTGCTTGTTGGACAGGTTGCCGTCCTTGTTGTCCGACAACAGCTTCGCGAGGATGAGCAGCGAGTTGAGCGGCGTGCGCAGCTCGTGGCTCATGTTCGCCAGGAACTCGCTCTTGTACTTGGAGATGATGGTGAGCTGCTCCGCCTTCTCCTCCAGGCTGACGCGCGCCAGCTCCACCTCGCGGTTCTTCTCTTCGACGCGGGTGTTCTGGTCCGCCAGCTCCTTCGCCTTGTCCTCCAGCTCGATGTTGGTGCGCTTGAGCTCGTCCTGCTGCTGGGTGAGCTCGCGCGACTGGCTCTGGAGCTCCTGCGTCAGGCGCTGCGACTCGGAGAGCAGCGTCTCCGTGCGCATGTTCGCCATGATCATGTTCAGCACGACGCCGATGCTCTCCGTCAGCTGGTCCAGGAAGATCTGGTGGATGGCGCTGAACGGGTGGAACGAGGCCAGCTCGATGACGGCCTTGACCTCGCCCTCGAAGAGGACGGGCAGGACGATGATGTTGAGCGGCGCGGCCTCACCCAGGCCGGACGCGATGGTGATGTAGTCCGACGGCACGCGCGTCAGGAGGATGGTCTTCTTCTCCAGCGCGCACTGTCCGACGAGCCCCTCGCCCAGCCGGAAGCGGTTGGCCAGGTGCTTGCGCTCCCGGTACGCGTAGGTGCTGGTGAGCTTGAGGGCGGGCACGCCGCCCTCGTTGTCGGCGAGGAAGAAGGCGCCGTGGTGCGCGGACACCAGCGGCGTCAGCTCGCTCATGATGAGGCGGCTGACGGCGTCCAGGGACTTCTGGCCCTGCATCATACCGCTGAACTTCGCCAGGTTCGTCTTGAGCCAGTCCTGCTCCTGGTTCTTCTGCGTGGTCTCACGCAGGTTGACGATCATCTGGTTGATGTTGTCCTTCAGCGCCGCGACCTCGCCCTCGGCGACGACCGTGATGCTGCGGGTCAGGTCGCCCTTCGTCACGGCGGTGGCCACGTCGGAGATGGCGCGCAGCTGGCTGGTCAGCGTGCCGGCCAGCTGGTTCACGTTGTCGGTCAGCTGCCGCCACGTGCCGCGAGCACCGGGCACGCGGGCCTGGCCGCCCAGCTTTCCTTCGATACCGACCTCGCGGGCCACCGTGGAGACCTGCTCCGCGAAGGTGCCCAGCGTGTCGGTCATGTTGTTGATGGTGTCCGCGAGCGCGGCCACCTCGCCCTTCGCGTCCACGATGAGCTTCTGGGTCAGGTCGCCGTTCGCGACCGCCGTCACCACGCGCACGATGCCGCGCACCTGCGTGGTGAGGTTGGAGGCCATGAAGTTCACGTTGTCCGTGAGGTCCTTCCACGTGCCGGCCACACCGGGCACGCGGGCCTGCCCACCCAGCTTCCCTTCCACGCCGACCTCGCGGGCCACCGAGGAGACCTGCTCCGCGAAGATGCCCAGCGTGTCGGTCATGTTGTTGATGGTCTCCGCGAGCGCGGCGACTTCGCCCTTCGCGTCCACCACCAGCTTCTGCTTCAGGTCGCCGTTGGCGACGGCCGTCACGACCTTGACGATGCCGCGCACCTGGGTGGTGAGGTTGCGGGCCATGAAGTTCACGTTGTCCGTGAGGTCCTTCCACGTACCGGACACGCCCTTCACTTCCGCCTGCCCACCCAGCTTGCCTTCGGCGCCCACCTCGCGAGCGACGCGGGTCACTTCGGAGGCGAAGCTGTTGAGCTGATCCACCATCGTGTTGATGGTGTTCTTCAGCTCCAGGATTTCACCCTTCGCGTCGACGGTGATCTTCTTGGACAGGTCACCGTTCGCGACCGCCGTCGTCACCAGCGCGATGTTTCGCACCTGGCTGGTGAGGTTGGAGGCCATGCTGTTCACGTTGTCCGTGAGGTCCTTCCACGTGCCGGCGACGCCGGGCACCGCGGCCTGACCACCCAGCTTGCCGTCCGTACCCACTTCCTTCGCGACGCGGGTCACTTCGGAGGCGAAGGCGCGGAGCTGGTCCACCATCGTGTTGATGGTGCTCTTCAGCTCCAGGATCTCGCCCTTCGCCTCGACGGAGATCTTCTGCGACAGGTCGCCGTAGGCCACCGCCGTGGTGACCTTCGCGATGTTTCGCACCTGGTCGGTGAGGTTCGCGGCGAGGACGTTCACGTTGTCCGTGAGGTCCTTCCACACGCCCGCGACCCCGGGCACCGCGGCCTGGCCGCCCAGCTTGCCCTCGGTACCGACCTCCTTGCCGACGCGGGTCACTTCGGAGGCGAACGCGCGGAGCTGGTCCACCATCGTGTTGATGGTGTTCTTCAGCTCCAGCACCTCGCCCTTCACGCTCACCGTGATCTTCTGGGACAGGTCACCGTTCGCGACCGCCGTCGTCACCTTGGCGATGTTGCGGACCTGGTCGGTGAGGTTGCCGGCGAGGACGTTCACGTTGTCGGTGAGGTCCTTCCACACGCCGGACACGCCCTTCACGTCGGCCTGACCGCCCAGCTTGCCCTCGGTACCGACCTCCTTGGCGACGCGGGTCACTTCGGCGGCGAACGCGCGGAGCTGGTCCACCATCGTGTTGATGGTGCTCTTGAGCTCCAGCACCTCGCCCTTCGCGTCGACGGTGATCTTCTTCGACAGGTCGCCGTTCGCGACCGCCGTCGTCACCTCGGCGATGTTTCGCACCTGGGCCGTGAGGTTGTTGGCCAGCAGGTTCACGTTGTTGGTGAGGTCCTTCCAGGTGCCGGCGACGCCGGGCACTTCCGCCTGGGCGCCCAGCTTGCCTTCCACGCCCACCGTGCGCGCCACGTCCGTCACCTGCTGCGCGAAGACGGACAGCGTCTGCGTCATCGCGTTGATGGTGTCCGCGAGCGCCGCGATTTCGCCCTTCGCCTCCATCACCAGCTTCTGGGACAGGTCACCGTCGGCGACCGCCGTCACGACCTTGACGATGCCTCGCACCTGGGTGGTGAGGTTGAAGGCCATGCTGTTGACGTTGTCCGTGAGGTCCTTCCAGACGCCGGACACGCCCTTCACGTCGGCCTGGCCGCCCAGCTTGCCGTCCGTACCGACTTCCTTCGCGACGCGGGTCACTTCGGCGGCGAACGCGCGGAGCTGATCCACCATCGTGTTGATGGTGCTCTTGAGCTCCAGCACCTCGCCCTTCGCGTCGACGGTGATCTTCCGGGACAGGTCGCCCTTCGCGACGGCCGTGGTCACCTCGGCGATGTTACGGACTTGGTCGGTGAGGTTGTTCGCCAACAGGTTCACGTTGTTGGTGAGGTCCTTCCACGTGCCGGCGACGCCGGGCACCACGGCCTGGGCGCCCAGCTTGCCTTCCACGCCCACCGTGCGCGCCACGTCCGTCACCTGCTGCGCGAAGATGGAGAGCGTCTGCGTCATCGCGTTGATGGTGTCCGCGAGCTCCGCCACCTCGCCCTTCGCCTCCATCTTCAGGCGCTGGGTGAGGTCGCCGTTCGCGACCGCCGTCACGACCTTGGCGATGCCGCGCACCTGGGTGGTGAGGTTGGACGCCATGAAGTTCACGTTGTCCGTGAGGTCCTTCCACGTACCGGACACGCCCTTCACGTCGGCCTGACCGCCCAGCTTGCCGTGCGTACCGACCTCGCGCGCGACGCGGGTCACTTCGGAGGCGAAGCTGTTGAGCTGATCCACCATCGTGTTGATGGTGTTCTTCAGCTCCAGGATTTCACCGCGCGCATCGACGGTGATCTTCTTGGACAGGTCACCCGTGGCCACCGCCGTCGTCACCAGGGCGATGTTGCGCACCTGGGTGGTGAGGTTGGAGGCCATGCTGTTCACGTTGTCGGTGAGGTCCTTCCACGTGCCGGCGACGCCGGGCACCGCGGCCTGCCCACCCAGCTTGCCGTCCGTACCCACTTCCTTCGCGACGCGGGTCACTTCGGAGGCGAAGGCGCGGAGCTGGTCCACCATCGTGTTGAGCGTGCTCTTGAGCTCCAGCACCTCGCCCTTCACGTCCACGGTGATCTTCCGCGACAGGTCGCCATTGGCGACGGCGGTGGAGACCTCCGCGATGTTTCGCACCTGGCTGGTGAGGTTGGACGCCATCAGGTTCACGTTGTCCGTGAGGTCCTTCCACGTCCCCGCGGCGCCGGGCACCTGGGCCTGGGCGCCCAGCTTGCCCTCGACGCCCACCGTGCGCGCGACGCTGGTCACCTGCTGCGCGAACACGTTGAGCGTGTCCGTCATGTTGTTGAGCGTGGCGCCCAGCGCGGCGATCTCGCCCTGCGACGGCACCATCAGCTTCTGGGTGAGGTCCCCGTTGGCGACCGACGTCACCACCTTCACGATGCCGCGCACCTGCGTCGTGAGGTTGGAGGCCATGAAGTTCACGTTGTCCGTGAGGTCCTTCCACGTGCCGGACACGCCGGACACCGCGGCCTGACCGCCCAGCTTTCCTTCGGTACCGACCTCGCGCGCGACGCGGGTCACTTCGGAGGCGAAGCTGTTGAGCTGATCCACCATCGTGTTGATGGTGCTCTTGAGCTCCAGGACCTCGCCCTTCACGTCCACGGTGATCTTCCGCGACAGGTCGCCGCGGGCGACGGCCGTGGTCACCTCCGCGATGTTTCGCACCTGCGCGGTGAGGTTGCCGGCGAGGACGTTCACGTTGTCCGTGAGGTCCTTCCACACGCCGGACACGCCCTTCACGTCGGCCTGGCCACCCAGCTTGCCTTCGGTGCCGACCTCCTTCGCGACGCGCGTCACTTCGGCGGCGAAGCTGTTGAGCTGATCCACCATCGCGTTCACGGTGGTGCCGATGCGGAGGAACTCGCCCTTCACGGGCTGGCCGTCGATCTCCAGCGCCATCTTCTGGGTGAGGTCGCCTTCGGCCACCGCCACCAGCACGCGGGCGACTTCCGTGGTGGGCTGCACCAGGTCGCCGATGAGCGCGTTGATGGACTGGACGCTCGTGGCCCAGTCGCCGCGCACGTCGCCCAGCGTCACGCGCTCGCCCATGCGGCCCTCGCGGCCGACGACGCGCTCCACCCGGACGATTTCATGCGTGAGCGTGGAGCTGAGCGTCACCACGGCGTTGAACGCGCGGGCGATCTCATCCATCACCACGTCCTGCGCGCCCGACGGCAGCCGCACGGAGAAGTCACCGCTCTGCACGGCCCGGAGCGCCGCCAGCAGCTGCTGGAGCGGAGGGGGACCGCCGGGACGCAGCCCGTCGTCGGGCGTGATGCGACCACCGCCGCCGTTGCCGTTGCGGCCCCGGGCAGGAGCGCGACGGGAGGACGCGGGCTCGGCGACGGCGCGGGGATCCACCGGACTGTTCAGCCGGTTGCTCGCGACGTTGGGGGTCGTGGGCGTGCGGGGCCCCGACCTGCCAGCCTCCGGTGCGGCATCTGTCCCCGCCGCCTTGCGCCCATTGGCGCGCTTGCGAGGAGAGGAGGAGCTGGAAACCTTGGTGTCATCCACGAGTGAAACCCCTGAGCGGGAAGGCGCTGCGACTGGAACTGAAAAACAGCCCGCGATCTCATGAACTTCCAATGAGTTCGCGGGCTTGTCGAACCTAAAGCCGGAAGGGTGAGACCATTTCTGTCGAGCACTGAACGGCTTGCCCGACCTGGGATCAGGGCATCCCCGGAAGCCCCGGCGCGGAGCCTCCAGATAACAGGTTCAGGGCGGCGTGGCTGTGCAGGGGAAGCCGTCGCACCCCTGCACATACAGTGCTCGGCCCGGGAGCCGCCGTGCAGGCGCGCGCGTCCGCGCGGGCACTTCTTGATGGGTGCCGGTGCGCACGTCGAAGCGGAGCGCGGCCGGTGCGGGCGCGTCCTCCTGAGAGGGCGCCGCGCCACAGGCGAGCAGGACCTGATCCGCGGCATCCAGCCACCAGAGGAACTCGACGTTGCAGGGAGCTTCCGCGCGCACGAGCGCCAGGCTGCGCGCCTCATAGACGAGCACGCCGCCGCCCCACTCCACCGCCGCCAGCAGGCCGCCGGGCCCCACGGAGAGCCGTCCTCCCGGGCCGGGCACCTGCGCCTGCCCCAGCACCTTGCCGTCCGGGGCCACGGAGACGAGCTGTCCGGCGGCATCCAGCGCGATCACACCATCCGTATGACCGATGAGCCACTCGGGCGGTGTGATGTCGCCGACAGGTTGGAGGGTGCCGTCCCGCTCCCGCAGCAGGTGCCCGCCGGCGGCGACCCACAGGTGGCGCTCTCCATCGAAGGCGAGCGCGGTGGCGCCGGGGAGCTCCAGCCGCGAGTGGGTGCCGTCCTCGCCGCAGACGGCGACGATGCGGGGCCCGAACACCGCCGCGCGCGACGCATCCGGCGCCACGGCCCAGCCCAGCCGAGTGGCCCCTGCGAGCTGCCGCGCCAGACAGTCATTGAGCGCGCCCAGGTACGCGTCACCGACAGGGGAGGCGATGAGGTACGGCAGGCTGGTGGTGGCGACGTAGAGCAGCAGCCCCAGGCCCGCCGCGATGACGAGCGTGAGCGGCCACGCGCGAGCGCTCACGCCGCGCAGGAGCCGTGCGCTCTTGCGCCCCGCCGCCAGAGGACCTTCCCGTCCGCCCACGCACGCTCCCTTCCGGACCGGAGGACAGCACAGAACCGGCGCGAAGAGGCGCCCGCGATGCTCGCAAGCCCTCCTTGGGGCCAGGCAGAACACACGTGGAGGTGCCCTCGCCCCCTGCTTGGTGCCGCCCCACGGGCGTCCCTCCAGGCTGCCGACCTGCCAGGTGCCGGCTTCTTTCCACGGGTTGCCGTGTCCGGTGACGCACACACCTTTACGGCTCAAGGGACGGGGAAAGGATTCCAGACATGCGACGCTCCATCACCACTGCAGCCCTGGCTTTCAGCT
Source organism: Corallococcus llansteffanensis (assembly GCF_003612055.1). GTDB lineage: Bacteria > Myxococcota > Myxococcia > Myxococcales > Myxococcaceae > Corallococcus > Corallococcus llansteffanensis. The sequence goes on along the minus strand of NZ_RAWB01000025.1, from coordinate 9,033 downwards.
TCATGCTCTCCAGCAGCGCGTTCGCCCAGCAGACAGGCGACGGGTCGAGCCCCGGGACGACGCCCGGCTCATCGGGCACCTCCTCGGAGATGGTCAACACCGGGCAGACCGGCACCGCGGGCTCCACCGGCACCTTCACGCCGGGCTCCACCAACTCCACGGGCGTGGACACCCGCGGCACCGGAGGTTCGGGCACCACCACCGGCACCGGGAGCACTTCCGGCACGGGCGGCACCGGCACCAGCGGGATCGGCACGGGTTCGACGACGGGCACGGGCAGCAGCACGGGCATCGGGACGGGCAGCACGTCGCCCTCCACCGGGACGGGCACCGGCGGCTACACGTCGCCTTCCACCGGGACGAGCACGGGCACCGGCGGCTACACGTCGCCCTCCACGGGTACGGGCACCAGCACGGGCACCTACGGTGGGTCGGGCACCAGCACCGGGACGAGTGGCGGTAGCGGCTCGAACAGCACCGGCACCATCGGCGGCAGCGGGACGGGCACCACGGGCTCCACCGCGCCCGGCACCGAAGGCACCACCGAAGGCTCCGTCATCAACCCGGGCAGCACGGGCGGCACCGGCACGGGCGGCACCGGCACCAGCGGGGCGACGGGCACCACCGGCGGCGTGGGCGGCACCGGCACCAGCGGCTCCGGCGGCACCATCGGCGGCGTGGGCGGCACCGGCACGGGCAGCTCCACCGGGACCACGGGCGGCGTTGGCGGCCAGTAGCCTGCGCTGAAGGCATCCCTCAGGGACGGCGCGGCCGCCAGCGGAGTGCCCGCTGACGGCCGGCGCCGTGTCTGTCTTTACTTCGGCGCGTCCAGACAGGCCATGGCCCGGCCCACGTACTCCATCAGCTGTGGGTCGCGGCCCTGGCGCTGAGCCATCTGGGGCTCCTGCTGGGACATCGTCTGGAGCGACTTCTGGATGCCGGGGTTGCCACCGGTGAAGGCGCGGATGAGCTCGCGCCAGCGGGTGGCCAGCGCGCGCACCGGCTCGGTGGCCGGGTCGGTGCCCTTCTCCATCTCCTCGCGCATGCGGGCGATGAGGCGGGGCCACTCGGCCTCCACCTCCTTGATGGCGTCCTCGCCCATCGCCTGGCGACGGGCCTCCAGCTCCTTCAACTGCTCCGGGGTGTAGTACTTCTCGAACATGGTCATGGCCTCGATGGTCTGAAGGAAGTCGTCGGCGGAGACGGGCTCCGCCGCGCGCAACTGTCGTGCGATGGCATCCAGGCGCTCGCAGAGCTGGCGTTGCTCCGCAAGCTGTTCCCGTGCCCGCTGGAGCCGCAGCTCCACCACGCGCAGGGCGGAGAAGTCCGCCCGGCCCAGCGTCCCGGCGATCTCCTCCAACGAGAACCCGAGCTGCTTGAGCGACAGGATGTGATGCAGGCGGGCGATGTCCGCCGCCGTATAGAGCCGGTGCCCCGACGCCGTGTGCGCCGAGGGCTTGAGCAGTCCAATCTCGTCGTAGTGGTGCAGCGCGCGGATGGAGAGCCCCGTGCGCCGGGCCAGTTCACCGACCTTCAGTTCCGTGTGCTGCATGCCTCACCCCTTTCCAGCCACGTGTTCCCCAAGTGACTGGATGAGCGGGGTACAACCTCACGTCGCGTGAGGTGCAAGCGGGAAAGCGCACCGCGTTGCCGAGGGGGTCGCCAAGAGGCGAGGCGACTTGGTAGGGTCCCGCCCGGTCCGGCGATGGCCGCCGGCTCCGCGCACTTCCAGGAGGCTTCCCCATGAACCTGCCCCTTGTCGCCGACGCGGTCCCTGCCCCTTGCGTTCCGTGGGCGCTCGCCAGCTGAGCCGGTCCGAAACACCCTCCGTCGCAGCGCGAGCCCCGTTCCCGCCAGGCGTCCCGGCTTCCTCCGGCGCGCCCAGGCACCGCTCTGCCCGGAGTTCCTTCCGTGTCTCTTGAAACCCTCGGCTGGGGTCCCGATTTCGACCTCGCGATGTCCGCTTCGCAGTCCGCTTCACAGTCCTCCTCCGCCTCCTCCCTCGTTCCCGGGCGCGTCGTGCGCCAGCACCGGGGACTGCTCACCGTCCAGACGGCCGACCGGGCGTTCCTCGCCCGTGCCGCCGGACGCCTCCTGCATCAGGCCGAGAGCGCCGAGTCGCTGCCCACCATTGGCGACTGGGTCCTGCTGCAGCCGCCGTCCTCTGGTGACGGCGAGGCCCTGATGCAGGTCGTGCTGTCCCGCCGCAGCGTCCTCAAGCGACGCGAGGCGGGCAGCGAGCACGACGGGCAGCTCATCGCCGCCAACGTGGACGTGGTGTTCCTCGTGGTGGGGTTGGACGGCAACTTCAACCCGCGCCGCATCGAACGGGCGCTCACCCTGGCCTGGAACAGCGGCGCCACGCCCGTCGTCATCCTGAGCAAGGCGGACCTCGCCGAGGACGCGGCCGCGCGCGTCCTGGAAGTGCAGGCCCTGGCGCCCGGCGTGGACGTGCTCGCGGTGAGCGCGAAAGCGGGCCTGGGCATCGAGGAGGTGCGCTCGCGGCTTCCGGCCGGGAAGACCGGCGTGCTGCTGGGCTCGTCGGGCGTGGGCAAGTCCACGCTCGCCAACCGGCTGCTGGACGCCGCGCGGCTCGTCACCCAGCCCGTCCGTGAGGAGGACGACAAAGGCCGGCACACCACCACGCACCGCGAGCTGTTCGTGCTGGACCAGGGCGGGCTCATCATCGACGGGCCCGGCATGCGCGAGCTGGGGCTGTGGGGCGAGGACGAGAAGGTGTCCCTGGCCCAGGCCTTCGCGGATGTCTTCACGCTGGCCGAAGGCTGCCGCTTCAATGACTGCGGGCACCGGAACGAACCGGGGTGCGCGGTGGTGGCGGCGGTCCAGGCGGGCACGCTCCCCGAGGAGCGGCGCGCCAACTTCGAGAAGCTCCTGCGCGAGCAGTCCTTCAGCGCCCGTCAGACGGACGCGGCCGCGCAGCGCGCGCACAAACGCGCCGAGCGCGCCCAGACGAACGCGGGCTGGCAGCGCACGCGCACCAAGCGGCGCGGCGAATAGACAGACATCCTCCGGGCGTGGCGCGGACCTGCGTGTTCCGCGCCGCGTCCCGGGGTTGCTTCAGAGGCCGGGGTTCGTCTCCGGCACGGAGCCGGACGGCGGGAGCGGCGGTGGGGTCGGAGTCCCGGGCGGCGGGGCGCTGTCTTCGCCCGGGGCGCTGGCGTCGTCGGGCACACGGGCCGGCAATTCCTGACGCGAGCCCGTGCCCGGCAGCAGGACCCCGCTCTGGTCGCCCGCGGCGCAGGCATAGGACACCGAGCGCGAACCGATGAGGAGCGTGGGGATCAGCGCGCCCACCGCCGCGCAGTTGCCCCGCTCCTCGTCCGTCGTGCCGGAGCCGGAGCACGCCGCCGCGCCAATCAGGGAGCCCGCGACCGCCAGGCCCGCCTCGATGAGGAAGTCCGTGGGGAGCACCCGGCTCTGCGCCCAGGCCACGCCGTTCGTGCACTCGCTCCCCGGCGCCTTCGACACGGGAAGCAGCCCCGCCGCCGTGAACCATTGCCGGTCGTGGTGGGGCTTGCCCTCTTCGGGCCTCAGGTTCGTGACGATGCTGGTCCGATAACAGCCCGTCTGTCCCAGCAGCAGCGCCGCCATGGATGCCGCCACCGCGTGTGCCTTCCGCATGCGTGTCCCCGTCCCGGTGAGTGACCGCGTGGATTCCGGTCAGGCCTCGTGCCTAGCCCGAAGCGGCGTGTCGCGGGAAGGGGGAAGCCCCCCATACCCCTCGCCGCCCGGCTCGATTAGAACCAGGGCACACGACCCTGGATGGGGGATTGGACTTGAAGACGCGTGCACTCGTCGTGGGAATTGACGACTACCGTTTCCAACCCTTGACCAGCGCGGTCAACGACGCACAAGCCTTCGCAAGAGCCCTGGCGACACTGGGATTGGTGGCCCCCGCCGACATCACCCTGCTCACGGCGCCGGGGACGGGGGCCACCATGGAGCAGTTGCTCGAGGCCCTCGACCACGTCTACCGCCATGGGGCGACCCTCGATCGCTTCTATTTCTTCTTCGCCGGGCATGGACTGCTCGCGTTCTCCAACGCCTCCCGGACCCAGACACGGACGGCGCTGGTGGCCTCGGATGCGCGCGGCATCGAGGATGGCCGCAAGCTGCTCGACCTGGACGAACTCCGCGACAAGCTCCAGCTGGCCGGTCCCCAGGAGCAGTTCTACTTCATCGATGCCTGCCGCGATCTGGACTACGAAATCCAGCCGGAAGTCAGTGCCATGGGTTTCTCAGGGGTCGCGCCAGGCGCCGCGCGCACCCAGGCCACCCTCTTCGCGGTAAGCCCGCTGGGAAAGGCCAGGGGCCGCCGGGGAGGCCACGGCGTGATGACCACGCACCTGCTGGAAGCCCTTCGGGGTGAAGGCGTGGCCACGGACTTCGACGCGGACGAGGACCAGTTCGTCGTCACCTTCCAGTCCCTGCACGCCCACGTCCTGGCCCGGGTGCTCCACGCCCTCCAGGAAGAGCCGCTGTGGTCGCGCAAGTACAACGCGCCGGAAGTGGCCTTCCGGGGCCCCCTGCCGCGCCCCTTGCGCATCATCGAGGCCGTCCCCGACGCACCCCTGACCATCCACATCGAACCGGACCAAGCAGCGGCACAGACGAAGATTGAAGTCGCGCTCCGGCGGATGCCCCTGAAGGAGATGTGCCTGCCGCCGCGCGGCAACCACGACACCCTGCTCCTCAAGCCGCATCGCTATTCCATCCGGGTCGATTCGGCCCACGGAACCCCCGAGCCGACCCGCACGACCGTGGATGTCCGGAGCACGCGGGAGCTGACGGTTCGCATCACCGGCTCCGCGGGCGCCCCACAGTCCTCCCAGAACACGGCGGGCGAGCCCGTGGAGCGGATCGCACAGGCGCTGGCGGCCGCACCGGGAACAGGCACGCTCAGCGCGTGGACCGAGGAGCCGACCGCCATGATTCGCGTGGTAGGGCTCGAACCGCCCTACCTCGTCCAGGAGGCGCGCGAACGGCTGGAAGCGTCCCTGCCCTGCGGCCCCTACCGCGTCACGTTTCGGCTGGGCCTGGAGGTCTTCGGCACCCGGGACATCTACATCCTGGCCCACCAGCGGGTGGACCTCCATCCCGATGCGCTCCACTCACCACTCGTGCGCGAAGCCATTCCGCCCATGGGTGACAGGGTGATGCCATCAGAAATCGTGGGGCCCATGCAGGCCGCGGTCCTGCCCACCCTGCTCCCGCTGATCGCCCTGAAGTCATTCGACCGGAACAACACCTTCTTGCGTCGCAAGCCAGAGCTCATCAACTCCTGGGCCCTTGCGCATCGGGGACAGTCCCCTTTCGCGGTGATGGTCGCGCTGGATGGAGACTGGAAGCGGGATCCCAGCATGCTCCTTCGCCGTATCCGGGTCCTGCCGTGCGATGGATTCGAGGGCCATGCGAACGGATCTGGCCTCAAGCTGAAGCTTCTTCCCGGCCCCAACACCCTGATGGGTTCGCCTGGTGCGCCCGGGACCGGATTCGACCGCATCGGGATGTTGCTTGCGCGAGGAACGTCCAGCTTTAGCATCCAAATTCATGCGGGAGCCCTGGGCACCTTGCAGGTGGCCTGTGCCGGCCAGCCTCAACGCCTCACGGTCATCAGCCTCACCCTTCGGCCCGATGGCACGTTCGACCTGAGCCAGAACCTGCTCCGGATTCCGGACGTGACCTATCAGGAGCCGGTCCTCGACCTTCCCTATCCGCGGTTGGTGCGCGCGCTCCAGCTGGGGCAGCAGCTCTACGCCTCGGGCGAGCTGCTGGACACGGGACGGTGCAACGACCACCTTCGCGAGTTGCTGGATGCGAAGTGGGTGGATCCGCTCCTGGGATGCATGGCGTACCTCGCGGAGCACCGGCGTGCCAGCAATGACCCTGCATGGCAGGACCAGCAGCACGCAGCGGCGCGGAACCTCCAGACCTATTTTGGTGACCTCCCGGACGTGCGGCTCATCCAGTCATTGGACAGCGGGCATTTCGACGGCGCTTCCTGGGAGGGCTCGCATTCTCCAGCCATTCCCGTCCTGGCGGACAGCCTGCGAGAGCTTGTCCGGCTGGGCTCGGACACCTGGCCCCTGGTCGGGAAGTACGAACACCTCTTGAGACGGATCCAGCCTCACCAGCCCTGGACCTGCTTCTGGATTTGAAGGAGCCCCATGTCGCTCACCGAAGCCGTCGTCTCCCTGTTCGCAGCCCCTCCACGACCGCTGTGCTGGTTCCGTCTGGCGGACGACCACGTTCTTGAGAAGGGCTACCGGGCCGAACCCATCCGGCCCCGCGAGGACTACGTCGTGCTCCGCATGCGGGAGATGTCGCTGCGCTTCGCACGCAAGCTCTGGCGCAGCTACTACCCCGTCCTCCATGGCTTCGTGCGGCACGGCACGCGCGAGGAGAACACGCTCGCCGGCCCCGGGCAGCTCAAGGACCTCTCCGACAGCCACCTCGAGCGCATCATCAACCTCAACCAGCGGCTCGCGGGTCCCATCCCCTACGACGGCGGCGACCTCTCCCTGGTCGTGGGCCTCTACTCGGTGCCCGCGGAGGAGGCCGCCAAGGCGCTCATCCAGACCGTGACGGAGGTCGCGAAGCTCGCGGGGCTGGCGCTGGGGCCGGCTCCCCAGCTCGCGCTCGTGGTGAAGACCGGCGTGGAGAGCATCTTCAAGCTCGACAAGTGCCAGCTCCAGCTTGGCATCCGGGACACCTTCTCCGGAGAGACGGCCCTGACCACCGGCGTCTACGTGGGCCTTGCCGCCCCCCGCGACACGGTGCGGGAGTCAGAGCTGTGGTTGGACAAGGGGCGGCTCTCGGTGGGCGCGGATCCCATCATCGCCACGCCCTACACGCAGCATGACTACATGATTCTCGCCATCGAGCGCCGCACCGAGCGCGATGACTGGGGGACCCTGCCCGCCTTCAGCGACTTCGAAGCGAAGTCCGCCAAGATCATGGGAGGTCCCTCCAGCCCCCCGGAGAAGCGGAAGGAGTTGAATATGCTCTGGCCTGAGTTCCTCCAGGCGCTCGACGCCACCCGCGAGCTGACGCCAGCGCACCGGAAGAAGCTCAAGGGAGCCATCCTGGGAGACCTCCTGAGCCGCCTCACCGAGCTGGAGCAGGGGAATCCTTTCGAGACGCGGTCCGTGAACGGCGCGCCCGCCCGTGTCCGCTCCGATGACTTCAGTCTGCTGGACGTCGACACGGACAGCCCTTCGCGCGACGCAGGCCCGAACCCTTTCGGTTAGGGAGGACCGCATCCCTTCACCGCCGACGACGCGCGCTGACGGGCAGGCCCTCCAGCGCTGTCTCCACCATGCCGCGCAGCGAGGCCTCGTCCATCCCCGCGCGGCCCAGGGCCTCCAGCCCCCGGAACACCGCGAGCAGCATCGCGGCCAGCTTCCGGGGGTCCGCGCCGGCCGCCACGTCTCCGTGACGCTGGGCCTGCTCCAGGCACCGGGCGAAGTGCGCCTCGATGCCCTGGAACGCCGTCAGCGCCCGGTCCGTCACGTCGGTCGCTCCCTGGCCTGACAGCTCCGCGGTGCCCCGCGCCACCAGGCAGCCCCGGCGGCTCGGGCCTGCGGACGCGGTGGCGGCCCCCAGCAGGTACCGCCGCAGCCGCTCCAGGGCTCCGGCGTCCGGGCCCTCCAGCGCCTGCCGCACCGACTCCACCGAGTTCACACAGTACGTGTCGAAGATGCGCAGGAAGAGCTGATGCTTGTCGCCAAAGGCCCCGTAGAGGCTGCCCTTGCCCAGCCCCGTGACCTTCATCAGGTCATCCATGGAGGTCGCCGCATAACCCTTGTTCCAGAACTGGTCGCGCACCGCGCGCAGCACCTGGGCCTCATCGAATGTCCGTGGCCGAGCCATGACAGGAAATTAAAAGTTATTGACCGCGCGGTCCACCATTCTTAGATATGGACCATCAAGTCCATAACGATTCACCGAGAAGGAGCAGGACCATGGGCAGGCTCGACGGGAAGGTGGCGGTCGTCACGGGTGGGACCACGGGCATCGGCTTTGCCTCCGCGAAGCGCTTCGCGGCCGAGGGGGCGAAGGTGTTCCTCACCGGGCGCCGGCAGGCGGAGGTGGACCGGGCGGTGAAGGAGATTGGCCACGGCGCGGTGGGCGTCCAGGGAGACGTGTCGGTGATGGCGGACCTGGACCGGCTCTACGCGGTGGTGAAGGAGCAGGCGGGGCACCTGGACGTGGTGTTCGCCAACGCGGGCATCGGCGGGTTCGCGCCGCTGGGCGCCATCACCGAGGAGCACTTCGACCAGACCTTCGACGTCAACGTGAAGGGCATGCTGTTCACGGTGCAGAAGGCGCTGCCGCTGCTGAAGGACGGCGGGGCGGTCATCCTGACGTCCTCCATCGCGGGGTCCGACGGCACGCCCGCCTTCAGCGTCTACGCCGCCACCAAGGCCGCCAACCGCTCGTTCGCGCGCACCTGGGCGTCGGACCTGAAGGCGCGCCGCATCCGCGTGAATGCCATCAGCCCGGGCCCCATCGACACGCCGGGACTCACGGGGCTCGTGCCCACGGAGCAGGCGGCGCAGCTCAAGCAGCAGCTGACGTCCACCATCCCGCTGGGCCGCATGGGAGAGCCGGACGAGGTGGCGAAGGTGGCGGTGTTCCTCGCCACCGATGACAGCAGCTTCGTCAACGGCGCGGAGCTGTTCGTGGACGGCGGCTCCGCGCAGGTCTAGGCGCCCTCGGGGTCCGACCCGCCCAGCTTGCGCAGCTTCGCGGCGAAGGGGCTCTCGCCGTTCACCGGCGGGGGCCCTCCGGACTGGCGCTGGCGGCGCTCCATCGCGAGGGGGCCCTCGGGGGGGCCTTCCAGCGCTTCCTTCTCGAAGCGGTCCTGGCCGCCCAGCACGCGCCCCACGGGGCGGGACGAGCCGACACGACGGTAGGGATCCACGGACATGGCCTTGACCTCCAGATGACCGCTCCGTTCTACCGCGCTTCGCCCCCCGGTGCATCCCACCCCCGGGGGTCCTCCAGCGC
>NZ_RAWB01000259.1 GCF_003612055.1 Corallococcus llansteffanensis | reverse complement strand
ACCGGCCGGCCTTCAACAGCTCGACGACCCGCTCACGGAACTCCGGCGGGTATGGGGGGCGTGACTTCGGCATCGTGGGACCCTTTTCGCACAGCGGATGGGACTCCACGAAACCGGGGCAACTTCAGTTCCCGCACCGTGAGCTCTGGCCGCGCTACATCGCCCGCGCGGTGCAGAAGCTGCCGCGCATGGGCGACATCTCCGCCCGCTCCGCCCTCACGATCCACCGGGGCACCGCCAACCGCTCGGACCAGTCGCGCCCGGTGCTGGTGGTCGGTGTGGATGCGCCGGACGCGACGAACGCGACGAACGCCAACCACCATGACCTGCAGGTGAGGCGGCGCTACCTGGAGTCGCTACCACCCCGCGTGCGAGACCACCTCACCTACCGCGTGGTCGATGCGCTTGTGACGGTGGTGCAGCACCACACCATCGAAGGGCTGTTGAAGCCTGCGTACTGAGCCGTGGCGCGGCAGACCCCAAGCGACGAGCGACCTCCGTGGTCGTGAGGAGCGGAGAGGGCGGCGGTGGCAGGACAGACAGGGGCTCAGGGCCCAGCAGCAAACTGGCAGCAAAATTCTCGGTGCTCTTGGGGGCGGATGGGATGGTGGGACCGGGCCGCCCCCGGCAACCTGAAGGATTACAGCAGGTTGTGAACTACTGATAACCCCTGGACGTCCCTTCGCCTTGGTTCGGGGCCCAGGGGTCGCAGGTCCAAACCCTGTCTCCCGACCATCTAAGTAGTCGGAATCATTCGGTTACGAGCTGGAGAGCTTCACGGTCTCCAGCCCGTTTTCATTTGGACCCTCCTGTTTCCCTTCTGGATGTGGGCCCGGGCAGCGCTGTTCCGTGCGGTTCAGGCGCCAGTCCCAGGGAACAAATTTCGCTCAAGGCGTCCTAGGTGGGCTGCGAAGCGCTGCTCCTCTTGACCTTCGGCACTCATGCACCCACCTACCGCACCCAGCCCGGTTGCGAACACGTCTCCCACCTGCTCGGATGGCTCGTGGCGGAACGCGCTCCAGGAGCACGGAGGAGAACTCCGTTCGGAGCCACAAGGGGTCATGCGCCAGGAGAGACAACAAGAGGCTGGGGCGTTTGCCATGCAACGCCAATCCCGTCTCATGGCCCAGGCGATGAACTTGTGTGGTGACGAAACCGATGCCGAGGATCTGGTTCAGGAGGTCATTCTCCGGTTCATCCAGGAGTTCGGCAAAAAGGAGGCGCTGCCCTCCGTGCCAAGTGGCGAGGCCTGGCTGGTCAGGACACTCTCCAACCTGTTTTTCGGCCAGTGTCGGCGGCTGCGCACCCGGGTTAATGGCGCGAGGGATCCCGCCTTGAGCGAGGAGGCTCGGGAATCTGCGCCTGCCCCTGCGTACGAGGCCATTACCTCCGAGCAGTTTTCCGAGGCGCTCGCGTCGCTGAGCCCGAAAATCCGCGAGACCTTTGCACTGCGCGAGGGCGGGAAGAAGTACGAGGAGATCGCGACCCTGCTCGGCATCCCCGTCGGTACCGTCAAGAAGCGTCTGCACGATGCGCGCACGAAGCTGCGCGAGTACCTCCAAACCTTCCTCCTGCCGGGTGTTCCCTGATGGCCACTCCCTGCAACGACGTGGAGGCGTTCGTGGATGGGGAACTCTCGCCCACCCAGGCCCAGTCCTTCCGTCTCCATTTGGCGGACTGCGCACGCTGTCAGACCGAAGTGGAGACACTCCTCCAGCTTCAGTTCCTTGGGCAGCGACACCCCGCGCGTGGAAAAACCCGGAGCCCCACCCTCAGGCCCCTGGCCACTGTCTCCCGGATTCGGCCGCGTCCCCTGCTGCTGGCGGCGGCCTGCTTCGCGGCCCTCTTGATGGGACTCGGCGCGATTCGCCACTTCGCATCTGTCGAACGCATCTCCTCACCGAGTGAGGTTCGCTACCGGGCGATGGAGGCGCGCTTGAGCGGTCTGGGCGCTGAGACCTATCAGCCCCTGGTCCCTGCGATGGCAGGATCCGCGGAGCCCGGAGAGCCGTCATCCCATGTAGCAGGGGAGGGCACGCTGGCAGAGGGGGAGGATCCCGTATCGCATTATCTGGAACAGGGTGATCGCTACGGAGCGGAGAAGGCGCTGAGCCTTCTGCGGAAATCACTCAGTACGCCTGATGTCGAGAGTCAGCAATCGGTGGCCCTTCTCCGACTGGGCAAGCCTGAGAATGCACTGGCGAATGCAGATGCTGCGCTCTCGGAAGCGCCTCGGCATGCCGCGGCTTTGTGGAACCGCGGACTGGCGTTGCGTGATCTGCGTCTTCCTCTTGCCGCAGCCAGGAGTTTTGCGCAGGTTGCCTCCTTGAAAGAGCCGGGTTGGGCAGAGGAGGCAACGCAAAGAGCGCAAGGGCTTCGACGCGATATCTTCACGCACCGAGACCGCTGGGCCGCTGTCTTGAAGGCGGGGGCCTCGCTGATTGAAAACGCGGACACGCCCCTGCCCGAGGACTTCAGCGACACGCCCATTGCGAGGCTCTTCTTCTACGACGCTGTACGCGCCGCTCCTACGGTTAGCGCAGTGCAGACCCTACTCCCACTGGCCCGGAAACTGGACGGGCGCACCCGGTCCCACGTGCTTGAGGCCTATGTCCAGCGCGTTGCGGCGGCCGACTTCCAGCGGCGTGGGCCCCTAGCGCAGGGCTATGCAGCCCTGGCCTCGAAACGTCTCTCGGTGTCGGAGCGCGAGATGTTCCTGAGGCAGGTTCTCTCGTCGCAAGACGATGACCTCATCCTGGGCACGCTTGTGCTCACCCAAACGGTCTCCAGCCACCTGGAACTCTTCAAGGCGAAGGCCGACGCGATGAAAGATCCCTGGTTCCAACTCCTGGCAGCTCAGGAGCGGGCGACCGTGGACAAGAGGGCGGGAAGATTGGCACACGCGGTCCGCACCTTGCGCGAGGCACTTCCTCTCTGCGAGGGAACCGGATTGGAGTATCGCTGCCTCTCTCTTCAGAGTGACCTCTCCACGCTCCTCATGAAGCTCCACGAATTCCAGGACGCACGCCAATACGCGAAGAAGGCCTGGGAGGACGCAAGGGCAAACAATGAGTGGCAGATGGAGCAGGATCTTCTGTGGAGCCTGAGCCAGATTGCGAGGCTCGTCAAAGACACCTCCCTCTCGCGTGCCTATATCGAGGAGTTCCTGGCGCGGAATGAAAGCAAGCCTGATGCAGTGAGGCGTGTCCATGAAAGCCTCGCATCCATCGCGTTCCAGGAGCTTCGGATCGATGAGGCACGCTGGGAGATCGACGCGGCTCTGGCAACGGGTCTACCACTCTCACCTAGTGGCGCCTTCACCCTCGCGGAAGTCGCGCGGCTGAAAGGGGCGCCTAGGGATGAGGAGCACTTGATGCGAGCCTTGACGACACCCCTGGGGGCCAGGAGTCCAGGCGAACGCGCCGTGGATATGCATGCGTTGGGAAGATTTTTCATCGAGCGGGACGTCGCAAGGGGACGCACCTTGCTTTGGAACTCCATTCAGGAAGCATCGGCCCCGGGGCTCGAGGAAGACATCGCAGCGAGTCGGGCACGGGCCTACAGTTTTACTTCGCTCATCCTCGAGGCAGGCCGGAGAGGTGCCTTCGATGAAGCGCTGGAGCTCATTTCAAGGGAGCGTGGCCAGTCATTGCCGGAACGGTGCCTGCTTGCGGCCACCTCGGACTCCGAGAGAACACTGCTCATTGTCCGGGGCGTGGATGCGAAATCGCTGGGCTGGCATGACGAGACCCGGCGCGCTCCTCTTCCCTCGCAACTTGACGGGCTCGTCCGGGAAGACCTCCTGGCGGCACTTCGCCCGTGTGAACGGGTGGAAGTCCTCGCCCGTCCGCCACTCCATGGCAGGGCGGGCCTGCTGCCCCCGTCAATGGCCTGGAGCTATCTCACGCGCACCACGGCTCCTCGTGCGCCTCGGAAAGGGCCTGCGGTCCACCTTGTTGTTTCGGATGTGGAGACTCCACCCGGTACGGACGTGCTGCCCCTGCCTTCCTGGGGGGCTTCCTTGGGGCCTGAGGCGCAGCTCCGCACCCGCTCGGGGGCCGACGCGACACCCTCCCGGGTGCGTGCCGCGATGCAGGATGCGACGGAGATCGATCTCGTAGCGCATGGTTTCATCTACGACCGTGCGGATGCGTCCTATCTCCTACTTTCGTCGGAACGGGGCGGGAGCGAATTGACGGTTCCCCAGGTGCGCGACACCCCTCTCCATGGGGCACCGTTCGTCGTGTTGTCTTCGTGTGATGCCGCGCATACGTCGTATGCGCTCCATGAGCCGCTCAGCCTGCCAGCGGCCTTCATCCATGCGGGCGCGCGTGGGGTGCTGGCTGCGACCACGCGGATTCCAGGGAACGATGCGAACGTCTTCTTCAACCAGGTGCGTGAACGCATGCGCGCGGGAGTTGCTCCCTCGATTGCGTTGCGTGATGTACGCGCGCAGTGGCTGGAGAAGGATGCGAAGCAGACGTGGCTGGCCAACGTTCTGCTGTTCGAGTGAACCTCGGGCTTCGGGACCGAGGTAACAAATAAATCGAAGGGCATCTTTGAAGGCGGGGGCATTCCAGCACCTTCAGTCGCCACAAGGAGCCCGTCTTGAACAAGCCGCAGCCCATCTTCCATCAACTCGAGTTTCACCGTGACGCCGACTTCTGGGCTGGATGCGATGCCTCGGGGCGCTGCGCCTTCCTGATGCCCGTGACCCCGTCCTCCGAGTTCATCGCCTTTGGGGTTCTTGAACAGTCGAAGCAGGTGCACTTCGTGGCGCGGGGCAGGCTGAAGGAGGACCTGGAGGACTTCATCACGCAGATGGTCCGGAATGGGGCGGCGGTCGAACTCTACGTCCAGGCACCAGTGCCCCCGAGCATTCTCAAGCGCTACACCTCGGGGCCTCCCATCGAGAACCAGGAGTTCGAGGAGCCGCCTGGGCCGCCCGTGCATGGAATTCTTCCGGACCCGGCGACTCCCACCGTGGAATCTTTCGCCGGAAGTTTCTGGCCGGGGACTGAGCTCTCTGCGCGCAGCGTCTTCCTCCTTCCGACGCAGACACCTTCGGAGTTCTTGGCCCTGGGGACGGTGACCTCCGTGGGGCAGGTCCTCTTCACGCTTCGAGGCTCGGTCCAGGAGCAACTCGGTGCGTTCATCCACCAGATGGTGGACGACCAAGCCCGAGTGGAGCTGCTCCCCAGCCAGCCGGAAATGTAGTCGGCCGTTCGCTGCCAATTACCGCCAAGGGTGTCCAGCGTCGAGGCATCGCGCTGGGCGGAGCCCCACTTCATGAACTCAAGGGAGAAACCCGTGTCTCTCGAACTGCTGCTCGCACGCGCTGATGATCACCAACCATTACTTCCGCGTGGCATTGCCTTGGAGAAGTTTCCAGCGCTTCCCTTTCCCACGCCTCGACAGCTTCCAGATCGGTTGTGGGATGCCAGTGGAGACCCGGACTTTCTCCCGAAGCAACGCTGGGGCGTGGTGGCCCCCCAGGGCCCCGAAGGGGACAGACTGCTGGACCTCATCGATCCCCTGATTCGATGGCGCGAAGCAATGCAGGGCGCTCCTGTTCATCCCTATCGAGCGCCAGTGGGAATGGACGACGTCAAAGCAGCGCGCTGGATGCGAACCGAATTCAGGAAGGAGGCGGTGGATGAGTCGGACCGTCCTCGCTATCTGCTTTTGCTCGGCGATCTGGACGGGCTCTCGCTCGAACTGCAACAGGTGCTGTCTACCAATGCCTTTGTGGGACGGCTTGTCTTCCCCTCGGCGGATGGGTACGAGGCCTATTGTTCAAAGGTCCTGAAGTGGGAGTCCAGCCCGTACCAGGGGCAGGTACGCCCTCGCGCCCTCCTCTACACCTCGAAGGATGGCACATCCGCGACGGACCTCGCCTACGACGTCTTGATGGGGCCGAGCTTCGAGACTCTTCAAGCGCGGCAGCCGAAGGATTTCCCCGAGGCGGAACTCCAAGAGATCATCGACGAGAAGGGCGCTTCCACCCAGCAGTGGTTGAGCAATGTGTCTCAATCCGAGCCGCGTGTGATGCTGACGTTGAGCCATGGGCTGGGCCCGGGCTGGAAGACGCGTGAGCAGCAGAGAAGACTCCAGGGGGCCTTCGTACTCCCGGACAAGAGCCTGCTGACAGGGGAGGAGTTGGTGTCACGTCCTTTCCTTCCAGGAGGCATCTGGCTTTTTCTCGCCTGTTACGGTGCGGGAACGCCGGGGCGGAGCAGCTATGCGCCCTGGCTTCAGCAGCTTCGAGATGTTGACCGGGATGCCGCTCGTGTCCTGGAGGAAGGCATGCCAGGAGAGGGGGCCTTGCCATTCGTCGCAGCACTTCCACAGGCCGTGCTCTCCAACCCGTCAGGTCCATTGGCCGTTATCGGGCACATGGACCTTGCGTGGGTCTCTACGTTCAGTGACCAGGGACGCCTGGCTCACTCACGCTTTCTCGGAATCCTCAGGGCGCTGCTACAGGGGCGGCGCGTAGGAAATGCCCTGCATACGTTGCTGAGGATCCACAGTGAGTCACTCGTTGAGCTGACGGCGCTCCTCAATCAGGACGAACTGGCTCGTGCCATGGGGCGCACCTCTTCCGTCGACCTGAAGGTGAAGGCCCGCTTGTGGTTGTTGTGTCAGGACCTCGTCAACTACGTGCTGCTTGGAGACCCGGCAGTTCGGGTGCCGGGAAATGCCATCAATGGAGAATAAGCCACTCAAGATCAGTCTTGAGTTCAAGCGTAAGGACAGGGCATTTTCGAGGTCACGCTTGGAATATGAGATTCGGTTCACAGGGGGAGAGCGCAGCACGGCCTGCTTCCCATGGGATGACCCCAAGATCATTGCGGCCTATGGCGAACTGGAAAAATCCCATCCGTCATCGGACGCACTTGAGTTGCTGGGCGATCACCTGCTTGGGTTCTTGGAGGACACTAGATGGCCTCGCTATGAGGCCAAAATTGAAGGGGCTCTGAAAGAAGGTAGGCCCGTTGATCTGACGATCCGAACGGATGCTTCAGAACTCTATTATCTGCCGTGGGAGCTATTGAAGCTCAGTTTTAATAATAAGCAGATTGCGGAGCTGCCAGAATGCTTGGTTCGTTGTGAGTGGTTGCCAACGCCTGGTATGCAGAAAATCTCTCCGAAGGGACGAATCCTCTTTGCGTGCTCTGCAGCGGGAGGAGGCGTTCCCTTCCAAGAACACCTGAAGGCGATCCAGGAGGTTTGTCAGGAGGCAAAGCTCGATTTTGATCCCGAGCGAGACGTGCTCCGGAACATGACCCGCGAGAAACTGGCTGATGCTCTGGCTGACACCGAACACCCTGTTACCGTATTGCACCTCCTCTGTCATGGTGCACTGACGGATAGGAAGGCGTACGGGCTTGTCCTCAGTCCCGAAGACTCCCATGACGAGCCTGACCGGCTCGACCCCGAGGACCTGCGCCGGCTTCTTCCTGGACGTGCAAACGCCTTGCGCCTTGTTACGCTTTGCGCTTGCCAGAGCGGTGACGCTGGAGTTCCAGCGCACATCTTGGGAAGTATCGCCCGTGTGTTTCACCGTGTAGGGGTCCCTGCCGTCATCGCTTCGCGGCTTCCTTTCTCATGCAAGGGGTCTGTGACGCTGGTGAAGGAGCTCTACGCGGACCTTCTCATGGGCAGTCGTAACCTCCGCACTGCAATCTCCCTGGCTCGTCGCAAACTCATGCTCGATCCTGGTGCCAGGGACTGGGCTGCACTCCAGTTTTACGGACGCGAGGAAGATGAGGTAGGGCTCCGCCCCTTTGATCCCCCAGACGACTCCAGCGGACCTGCGCCCCGCTCTGAGCTCGTCCTCATCTGTCACCAAGCGCTCTCCCAGGTGCGTCAGACTCCGGGCCACATTGACGCACCGCAGTTGACCGAGAACCGTCGCGTACAGGGGGTATCTATCGATCAGACGCAGGCCCTCGGTAAGAATCGGCGCTCGAACCTGACCCAACAGGTGCAGCGCCTAGCCAAGCCTGGAGGCGAGTTGCTAAGTGTCTTCTCGAAACCCGGCGTCGAATTGCTCTACTACGGCTTTCCTCTGGTCCCGTTCGCGGTGCTTGCGGGCTATCTCGCAAAGGCAACACAGCACGTCCATGTCATCGAGTATGATCGCGAGAAAGGGCGTTTTGCTTGGCATGAAGCGCCAGGAAGGTCCTATCCCGCACTGGAAGTGGAAGGGCGTGCTCAAGGCACGGGGAAGGCTCTCCAAATCCGTCTGTCCATTTCTTCCGAGGTAAAGTCCTCGGACTGCGAGACGGTTCTCCTGGCCCATTGCATCCGTGCCGACCTCCACTTCAAGGTGGCCAGACCTGACTTTGGAATCGTCCGGAGTGCGGAACAGGCGCAGGCCTACAGGTTGCTGTTACGGAAGAAAATTAATGAGTGCATGCGGGAGATGGGTGACTTTGAATCCATCCATGTCTTTGCGGCTGTCCCTGTCAGCATCGCATTCCTTTTGGGGCAGGTGCTCTCTGCAACAAATCTCCCGCGTTCCTACGTCTACAACTTCAATGCCAAAGCCGTGCCGAAGCCCGGCTACGAGTGGCGATTGGGCCTGGATGAGGCGTTCCGCAACAAGAAGCCGTTCGTTCACATCTTCAAGTCCCCCTGAAACCCAGGACACAGGCCATGACTCAGTTGAGCACTCGAAGTGTACTTCATAGGCGAATGTGCGCTTTCGTTGACTGGATTCGCACTGATGACAACAAGGTGGATACCATTCGCGAGCAGGCTGCGGAGATCCGCGCGCGCATCCGCGGCCAGGCTGAGAAGGACGGATTGACCGTCCGCTCGACGCCGAACGCCGGCTCGTTTGAAAAGAAGACCGGACTGCGCCGTCACCTCCAGGGTGACTCTGATGTGGAGGGGCAGGATGTAGACCTGCCCTTCGTGGTTTCTCCTCATGATGAGGACGGCGAGCGCATTGACGAGTTGCTCAATCGGTTCAACCGCTACGCCGAAGCCACCTATCCCTTCACCCAGCGGAAGAAGACGCGGAGTTCGATCCAGCTCGATTTTGTGGGGACGAAGCTCCGCTATGACTTGGTTCCCATGCTCGCCGTTCCGGGCAACGACGTGTCGCAGATTCTCCTGCGTGCCAACGGAGAGCGACGGCGGACCTCCGTGCAGAAGCACATCGAGTTCGTTACCCGCCGCACCGGTGAAAGCAACTTGATGAAGGGGCGCGTCAAGTTCAATGAGTGCGTCCGCCTCGTCAAGTGGTGGCGGGAGTTTCGCCAGTCGAATGCGCGCGTTCTCAGGGACGTGCCCTCAATGGTGCTCGACCTGATGTGCGCTCACGCCTATGACCGCATCCAGGTCAAGGAGACCTACGCGGAAACCCTGGCGCAGTGGTTCAGCCTGATGGCGGCCACCGTCCAGCGGCGTGAGCGGATTGCCTTCACGGACTTTGGCCTCATTCCCGCCGCGAACCAGGCTGCGGAGTGGGAAGTGCTGGATCCCGTCAACTCAGGGAACAATGTCATCTCCCAGTGGGGTTTCGCAGAGGTTGACGAACTGGGGGAGTGGTTGGAAGCGTCCTGCGACATGCTTCATCGTGTTGTCGCCGCTGACCTGCGAGGCGATGACGTGGAAAGTATGGATTGCCTTGTCGATCTCTTCGGCAACCCTTTCCGCCATCACTGCGAGACTGAGGCATGAGTTCTACTCGCACCAGTACAGGGACTTTCACTGAGGCGCGTGTCCGCGAGGTCATGAAGAGCGTCCTGGCGGACTTTGTCGGGTGCGTGGTGAATGGCCTTGTTTCCCGAGAACTCGCTCAGGAGTGGGTAGATGATCTGACCTATCTGCTGACACAGCAGGCCATCTCTGCGTTCGAACTCCAGTTCACCCAGCCTGATGGGAGCAGAGGTGCTTTCAGGTACGACGTAAGCGATGACGGTTCACTGTTCGAGGCTGCTTCCTCTGGAGGACAGCGTCTGCACCTGCTTCCTTCGGGGACGAAAGCCAGTATCTACGTCATGTATCGGGCCGGCGTGCAAGACGACGTACGCGAGGAGATGCGCAAGCGTGGCTGGGGACGAGGTACCCGTGTGGACGGAACTGCCACGCGTGAGCGTGCATACTCGAAGGATGGCTACGGTCTCATCCGCAGTCGGATTGGAGAATGGTAATGGCGGAACTGCACCTTCTGGAGAAGAAGCATCCTGATGACACGGCGCAGGTGCATTTTGATGCGCTGATTGGTATTGATGCACACAAGGAGATGCTTGTTGATGGACTGATCCTCCTGTTGTCCCACAAGCGGTTGGAGGCTTGGAGTCATCGTCATCATCCCAAAGGTTTGCGCTTGTTGGAAACGCTCCACGGGGTCTCCCCGCTGGTGTTGTTGTCGGGGGAGGTTGGCTGCGGGAAGACGGCACTGGCGACGACGGTCGGTACGCCGTTGGCGAAGGAGTTGAAAGAGAAGGTGCTGGTTCTGGAGACGCCTTCCAACATCCGAGGTACAGGGATGGTGGGCGAACTGTCCGCGAGGGTGACTGATGCGTTCATTCAGGCTCGGGCCAAGGTGGGTAAGGGCGTGGGACTGCTCATTATCGATGAGGCGGACGATCTTGGCCTGAGCCGTTCGGAGAGTCAGGCTCATCACGAGGACAGGGCCGGACTCAACGTCCTCATCAAGCAAATCGATCTTCTCTCACGTGAAAAGACCCGGATGGCGGTCCTGATGATCACCAACCGTGCTCGGGCAATGGACCCGGCACTCTTGCGGCGCGCGACACTGACGCTGGAGTTCAGGCGTCCCGGCTCTGCAGAGCGGTTGCTGCTGTTCGAGCGCCTGTTGGAAGGGGTTCGCTATCATGCAAAGGATGTGGAGTTGCTTGTGACTCGGAGCGAGCGGCCGGTGCTCTTCTCCTATTCCGACCTGATGCAACGCGTGGCCCGCACGGCGCTTCTTGACTCTTTGCGGAAGGACAAAGCATTGGGGCCCGAAAGTCTGCTGGTGGCACTGGACGCTATCGAACCCTCACCGCTAATGGAGACTTAGTGCGCCTTCGTGACTTTGTGGCTCTCCCGAAATCAATGTGGTCCCCCTCGGAGGAACAGGCAGACGCGGCAATCGGTCAGCGAGGCGAAGACCCCCTGAGAATGGAAGCGCTGTACTCACTTCCCGAGTGCTGAGTGGATCGGGGGACGCAGGGCGCTCAGCGGATGTTGTCCTGGTGGTGCGCATGGAAGCCACGGGAACCCGATGTCCCTCGTGCCAGCCCCCCATACACTGGTGTGTGGCAGATATGTCCGACGCCCGGCGGACCAGCTTTCTGCTGGGCACTTCGTGCCGCTTGAGTTGATCGTACGTCGCTTCTGCTGTCGAAACCCGGCGTGTACTCTCCGCGCCTTCGCAAAGTGCTGCTGCTCCTGCGATCGGCTTGAGCGTGCGGGCTTCAGCTCGGCTCGTACCCGAGCCTCCGCGTTCCCACCGGAATCGCCTCGGATAGCAGCGTGTCGTTCTGCTCGATGCTGTCGATGGCGACGCTTCCGAGGTGGCGTAGCTGTATTGCTCCAATGGGCGCTGCGAGCACGCGACACTGCAGTTGCTTCCGTCTTCGGATGGGGTGAGGAGATCCACCAACGAGCCGTGAAGGCGATCCGCGGCATCGTGCCCACGCCTTTGTCACTGGCCCAATTGGTGGTGGACGCGCTGCACCTCGGCGCCTGAGCCGATGCTTCACATCCAGTGATCAGGACGCGGGGAGGTCTTCCTCCAGCTCGGCCTGGATACCAGTCAGCAGGGCGGTGAGTCGGGCGAGGATGTCGAAGCTGGTGCCAGGCGAGCCATCCGGGTTCCAGGCGTCGGCGGTGAGGTTGCCGGTCGGTTGTTCGGGGAGCCTGTAGGGCTCCACCGCGAGGCGGCCGCGTCCCCCGGTGTCGATGAGCCTTCGGATGGCGTCGAAGAGAGCCAGGGGCTCGTCCGGCAGCAGGGCCAAGCCGACTCCCAGCCGCCCCGCCATGAGCGTCCGGCGGAAGTCGCGGACCTCTCTCGCGCGGTCGTCCACGAGTTGTTCGTCGAAGGCGGCGACGGCGACCGATGAGTCGAACGTCAGGCCCCGCCGGGACAGGTGCGTGGTCCCCGTGAGGGCATAGACGTCGTCCACGATGACCGTGGTGGATGCCAGGCGCAGGCTCCGGCCCGGTCCCGTCGCGGGCGAGAACACAACCACGCGCGTGCTGGCGGACTCCAGCCCGGCAATCAGCTCATCGCGCAGGCGAGCCAGCCGGTTGGGCAGGCTCGGCATGAGGTTCACCGGCAGGCACACGAAGGCGTGCAGTCCGGGCACCGCAGCCAGCCGTTCGATGAGCGCGTGCCACGGCGTGCGGCCCGGCCGGGTCTCCAGTTGCGGGTCCCCGATGAAGGTGACGGGGTCGAAGGCGGGTGTCTCGATGTAGACGAAGTCCTGGGCGCGCTCGATGGCGCCCAGCAGGGAGGCCCAGCCTTCCCTCGCGCCGCGTGAGGCCACGCGCACGCGGCGGTCCAGGGCTCGCGCGACGGAGGCGGCCTCGGCGGCTCCAGGAGGCGCTGCGGGCATCCCGGGAATCCTCCCGGACAGGAAGGCGAGGGCGTCCGCGAGGGATTGGCCGAACGGGTAGAAGGGAACGCTCGTCGCCTGTGGGACGAGGGGCGCCTCGCCCTCCACGGCGGCGGCCACCGTCTGGAGCACGGCGGTCCACACGGTGGCGTTCGCGGGCGCCGCGGGCTGCGGCAGCGGCGTCGCGGCGGCGGTGGCCAGGGCCGGCGTGGTGGAATGGAGGCGCTCGCGTAGCAGCTCCACCGCACGCACCGCGGCCGGGCCTACCAGTCGCGCGCCCGTGCCATGCACCTCGGGCGCTCCTGGCGCACCGGGATGGGCCTGCGGGTGGGGTAGTAGCTCGTGGTAGCGCGACAGGCACGGCGTGGCGCCGATGACGGCCTCCACCTGGGCGTTAGCGCGGTCGACTCGCCCGGCGATGACTTCCTGCCGCTCCTGACTAGGCAAGGGCGCGGCGGGGGGGCGCAGGCCCGGAGAGGCCAGGAAGCTGCTCAAGGTGACGCGCTCGAGCGTGCGTACGGTGGCGCCCGTCCCGGCGAAGCGCTCCGCCGGCTCACCCTTGGGGATGTGGCGGAAGGCCGGGGGCGTGAGCTCCAGGCGCAGCGCGTTCAGCGAGCGGGCCAGGGTGGGCGCGGCCCAGGCGGCGTTGGGAATCGTGGCGCGGTCCACCAGCGCGGGGGGCGTGGAGAGCGCCACCACGCTGGCGCCCGAGGGAATGACGCCATCGAGGGCCAACGCATTGGCGAAGGGCGGGGCATTCAGCTCGCAGACCAGGAGGGGCGCGTTCGCGGACGCGAGGGCGACGGGTGTGCCTCCTGCGGGCGTGGGACGCTGGAAGCGCAGCCCGGCGTAGTGACGGCTCTCCCTCGCTCGCGCCACGACCAGGACGTCCAGGGAGAGCGGTGCGGACGCGCTCACGTCACCATCCGGGAGTGTCACCACCACGCGCGCCTGACCGTCGACTCGCACCGGACCCGCGCCTCCGTCCATGCGGAAGTGCCGGGCGCTCTCATTATCGAAGCCCTGGGGCCACACGCGCACCCACGCCCCGGCGAGCCCGGTCCCGAGCCGCACGGTCACCAGCACCCGCTGGCTCGTGACGACTCCGTTCTCGGC
>NZ_RAWB01000258.1 GCF_003612055.1 Corallococcus llansteffanensis | reverse complement strand
GGAACCGGGGGCCCTTGCCACCGGGCGTCCGGGGCCGGGTGCCTGCCTGATTGGAATGCGACCCGTGCCCCGCGGGCTTAGAACACCAGGAAGGATGCCCGGACCCATGACCGCTCAAGAACGCGTGGAAGGCGCCGCCAGCGCGCTGAAGGTGTTTCCCCTGCCGTCGGCGGTCCTGTTTCCCCACACCGTCATTCCCCTGCACATCTTCGAGCCCCGCTACCGGGACCTCGTCCGGGACGCGCTCGCCACCGACCGCGTCCTGGCCCTGGGCCAGCTGGAGCCCGGGTGGGAGGGGAAGTACGAGGGCCGTCCCACCCTTCAGCCCATGCTGTGCGCGGGCGTCATCGTCTGGGACGAGCAGGTGGAGGACGGGCGCTACAACATCCTCCTGCAGGGCGTCAGCCGGGTGAGGCTGGTGGAGGAGCTGGCCCCGGACAAGCTCTACCGCCAGGTGCGCGCCCAGGTGCTGCCGGACGTGTCCTACACGGGCCCGGAGGAGGAGCAGCTGCGCCAGGCCGTCTTCGAGCTGGCGGGCCGGGTGCCCCCCTCGTTCGCGGAGAACCTGCTGCCGGTGGCCGCGCGCGCGGGTGGGGGCATGCTGGCGGACGTGGTCGCCTCCGCGGTGGTGCCGGAGCCCGGGCGGCGCCAGGAGCTGCTGGTGGAGCTGGACGTCCGGCGCCGGCTGGAGATGGTGCTGGAGGACCTGGGCGACCTGCTGAGCCAGTTGCAGCCGGTGCGCCCCAGCGGTCCGCTGAACTAGGGGGGCGTTTCCGGAACCCGGGAGCTCGCGAGCTCGGGGGAACTGAACGGCGCAGGCGCGCGGGCTTCACGCGCTGCTTGCCCTGGCCACCCCTCCCGCGCATTGCTGGGCGCCCCCCCTTCCAGGGAGAGCGACGCACCATGCGGCTCGTGAAGATTGGCATCGCCAGCGTCAACACCACCGTGGGCGCCTTCCGGCAGAACACCGACCGCGTGCTGGACCTGGCGCGGAAGATGGCGGCCGAGGACGTCACGCTGGGCGTGTTCCCCGAACAGGTCATCGCGGGCTATCCCGCCGAGGACCTGGTGCAGTGGCAGGGCTTCATCGACCACCAGTGGCCGGAGCTGGAGCGCTTCGCGAAGGAGACGGCGGCGCTGCCCCTGGTCTCCATCGTGGGCGTGGGCATCGCCCAGCAGGGCGTGCGCCTCAACTGCGCGGCGGTGGTGGCGGGGGGCCGGGTGCTGGGGCTCGTCCCCAAGGAGAAGCTGCCCACCTACAACGTCTTCTACGAGGGCCGCACGTTCGGCCACGGCCAGCCGGGCATGGCGGAGACGCACCGGGGCGTGCCGCTGGGGGACTACCTCTTCCAGTTCGACTTCGGCGTGGTGGCGCCGGAGGTGTGCGAGGACATCTGGAGCGCGGACGGCCCCATGCGCCGGCGCGCGTACTCGGGCGGCGAGCTGGTGGTGAACCTGTCCGCGTCGCCGTTCCGGCTGGGATTCTGGGACACGCGCCGGGAGCTCATCGCCACGCGGGCCTCCGACCACCAGGTCACCATCGCCTACTCCAACGCGGTGGGCAGCAACGACGGGCTCATCTTCGACGGCGGCGGCTTCATCAACCAGAACGGCCGCCACGTGCTGGAGACGCCGCGCTTCCAGCAGGGCTACTCCACCGCGGTGGTGGACCTGGACCGCACGCTGCGCCTGCGCACGGAGAACACCACCTGGCGCGTGGACCGCGAGTCCTGGGTGTCGTCCGGCGGGCAGAAGGTGCCCACCGTGGACTGCACGGCCGCGGTGAAGACCCAGCGGGAGAAGCTCTCCTACCCGGTGCCCGCGCACCGCAGCTTCTTCCTGCCCGCGCCGGACACCCGCCGCACCGCGCGCGTGGCCCTGTGCGAGGACATCCTCGACGCGCTGTCGCTGGGCGTGGGCGACTACTTCGAGAAGACGCGCGCCTTCAAGCTGTTCGGCATCGCGCTGTCGGGCGGCCGGGACTCGCTGCTCACGCTGCTCATCGCGCACCGGTACGCGAAGCGCGCGCGGCCGGAGAACCCGGGCTCGCTCATCCAGGCGTTCTACATGCCCAGCCCCTACTCCAGTCAGCAGACGCGCGACGCGGCGGAGACCATCGCGCGCGAGCTGGGGGTGCCCTTCCAGGTGGTGTCCATCGAGGAGGCCTTCGAGCGGGAGAAGGCCGCCGCCCAGCAGATGCTGGGGAGCGCGAAGCTCACGCCCATCACCGAGCAGAACATCCAGGCGCGCATCCGCGCCCAGCGCATGTGGAACTGGAGCAACTCCTGCGGAGGGCTGTTCCTGCAGACGGGCAACATGAGCGAGAAGTCCGTGGGCTACACCACCATTGGCGGTGACCTGATGGGCGCGCTCGCGGTCATCGCGAACGTGCCCAAGACGGTGGTGATGTACCTGCTGGACTACCTGCAGGAGACCACCGGCTACGAGGGCATCCGCAAGGTGCTGGCCAAGCCCGCGGGCCCGGAGCTCGCGCACGACCAGGTGGGCGAGGAGGAGCTGATGCCCTTCCCCATCCTGGACGCGTGCTTCTACCTGCACGCGGGCGAGAAGCTCACGCCGTCGGAGATGCGCACCGCGCTCACCGCGATGTTCCCGGAGGTGGAGGCGGCGCACCTGGGGAGCTACGTGGACCGCTTCGTGAAGCTGTTCCACCAGTCCATCTACAAGTGGGTGCAGGCGCCGCTGTCGCTGCACATCGGCAACCTGGACCTGGACCGTGAACGCGCGCTGCAATTGCCTGTCGTCACCGGCTCCGGGTGGCTGCGCGACGCCTGATGAATGTCTGGGATTGACGGTGGGCAGGGGGGCGTACGAGCCCCCCGCTCCCGTGAAGTGGCTCTGAAACCACGCCTCCTCCCCTGGAGGGCGGCCGGGCAGGTCAGCTGTCTGTGGTGTCCTGTCAATGCCTTGCCGGAAGTCCCGCTCAAGACAACCTTCATGTCAGTCAGTCGACGATGGAGGGTTGGATGAAAGCGAAGATTCTGGCGGGCGCCATCGCGGCGCTCATGTACGGGACGGGCGCGGTTGCGGCGGAGAAGGATTGCCCCCCGGGGCAGGCCGCTGTCCACAAGGACAAGGGCCAACAGGAGATGACGGCGCAGGTGTCTCCAGGGACGGTCCAGGAGGAGGATGATCTCACCATCGAGGAGGCGCCCGCGGACGATTCGCTCCAGGGCACGGGAGGCAGTGGCGAAGCCCAGGACCTGGGGAGCAGTCAGCAGGGCGTGAGCAGCCCCAGCGCTGCCCAGGGAGGCAGCGGCGCCATCTACCTGAACACGCCGCTGCGCTGCGAGCCGGTGGAGCAGTCGGGAACGGGTGGCAGTGGTGGCGACATCGCGCCGCAGTCGAGCCAGCCCGCGATGCCTCCGCCCGCGCCGGTGGAGCCTCCGGCACCTCCGCCGCCTCCGCCCGAGTCGTCGGATGCCACGGGTGGCAGCGGCGTAGCCGCGCCGCCGGCGGCCACGGACTTCAGCTCCAGTGAGGAGGTCCAGCCGCTGGAGGTGGAGAAGAAGGACAAGAACGACAAGAAGGGTCTGACGCTGATGGTGGGCGGTGGTGTGGAAGGCTACACCGGCGCCCTGGCTCCCCAGATTGCTCCCGGCCCCACGGCGGCCGTGACCGCGTCGCTCAAGCCCACGTCGGTGCTGGGCATCGAGGTCGGGTACACCGGCGCGTTGAACAACGTGAAGGGCCCGGGTGACGAGAGCGGCTTCGACGGTCCGGACCTGGTCCGCAACGGTGGTCAGGCGGCCCTGACGCTCGCGGTGTCTCCGTCGGCGGTGCAGCCGTACCTGCTGGGCGGCATCGGCATCAGCAACTACCACTTCCGGTGGGGTGAGTCGCGGGGCTTCAGCGACGACACGGTGGGCAACCTGCCCGCGGGCGTGGGCGTGCGCGGCCACTTCGGCAGCTTCACGGCGGACCTGCGCGGCTACTACAACTTCCTGTTCGACAAGCAGTTCGCTCCGAACATCGAAGCGGGTGGCAGCGACCCGTCGGGCGGTGGCAGCTACGCGACCACCCTCAACGTGGGTGGCACGTTCTGACCTGAAGTCTGAATGACGACATCCATGGCAGGAGTTGGCGGCGGGGTATCCGGATTCGACCGGGGCCTCGCCGCCACTCTCTTTTTTCCGGTGACCGGGCGGGCATTCAGGGCGGCGGGAGGCAGCGCCCGGCGTTAAAGTGCGGATTTTTCCAGGGCGGATTCCCGCCAAGGAGTCACGCGCATGAGCTTGAAGACCGAAGACGTGAAGGTGGGAACCGGGGCCGAGGCCACGAAGGGCAAGACCGTGACGGTGCACTACGTGGGCACGCTGACCACGGGCGCCAAGTTCGACAGCAGCCGCGACCGGGGACAGGGCTTCACGTTCCCGCTGGGCGCGGGACGGGTCATCCAGGGCTGGGACCAGGGGGTCGCCGGGATGAAGGTGGGCGGCGTGCGCAAGCTCACCATTCCGCCGGAGCTGGGCTATGGCGCGGGCGGCTTTCCTCCCGTCATCCCCCCCAACTCCACGCTGCTGTTCGAGGTGGAGCTGTTGGACGTTCGTTAGCACCCGGCAGTCACGACCTGGAAAAGAGAGGCTGTCATGGCGACGCTCGAAATCACGAAGGACAACTTCAAGGAGACGGTGAGCAATGGCGGCATCGTCGTGCTGGACTGGTGGGCCACCTGGTGCGGCCCGTGCCGGGCGTTCGCGCCCGTGTACGAAAGCTCTTCGGAGACGCACAAGGACATCGTGTTCGGGAAGATCGACGTCGACGCGCAGCCGGAGCTGTCCAGCGCCTTCGAGGTCCGGGCCATGCCCACGCTGATGGTCTTCCGCGACGGCATCCTCCTGTTCGACCAGCCGGGCGCGCTGCCCAAGGCCGCGCTGGAGGATCTGCTCCGGCAGGTCCGCGCGCTGAACATGGAGGACGTGAAGCGCGAGGTCGAAGCGCAGCGCGCCTCCAAGGAAGCGCCCAAGGCCTGACGTACCGCCGGGGCCTTGCCTGCCTGGAAGGCCCTACGGCGCGGCGACGGTGCAGACGCCGCCGCCGTTCAGGTGCGCCTGATCCACGATGCTCTGGGTGACGAAGGCCTGGAGCGTGCGCAGGTCGTAGGCGCCGGGTTGGTAGACGACCGGCTGGCCCTGGGCATCCGTGAGGGTGCCTCCGTCCAGCCCGTGCAGGTCCAGCAGGTCCTGGGACGCCAGCCCCTCCGGCGTGATGGCGTGGTGCTCATCCGCCGTGGCGGCGATGGCCTCGAAGCGCAGCTGCACGCCGCGGTGGGTGCCCAGCCGGTCGTAGAACATGTGCTCGGCGTGGATGGTGACCTCCGCCTCCGCCACGGAGCCCTCCGGCACGACGAGCCCCTGGGTGCCGTCCACGCCGTTGATGCAGTCCACCATCCGCGTGTGGACGGGGAAGCCCATGCGGAAGGTGTAGAGGCCCCGGGTGGGGTCGCGGTGCTGCGCGCGGCCCTCCACGAAGTAGCTGAAGCCGCGCTCGCGCATCATCGCCAGGTCGTCGGCGGACACCGAAGCGCCCGCCACGGTGCGCGCTTCCGGCGGGCCCACCCGGAAGGCCACGCCCCAGCGTCCTGCCTCCAGCCCCGTCAGCGCGGTGAGCGGCGCGTCCCCCTTCTGCACGTCCACCAGCACGTGCTCCTGCGTCGCGCGCACGTCGCCGGACGCGGACGTGAGGGTGAAGTCCCCCAGGGACACCAGGTACTTGCTGAACTGCACGGACCACTGGTCCTGGAAGAGGTGGTCGGCGTAGCCGCGCTGCGTGCCGTCCCCTCCGCTCAGCGTCACCCGCACGTCGCCCCGGGCCACGGCCTCGCCGCACCCGGAGGCCCCCAGGCTCCACGCCGCCAGCAGCAGCTTCCATCGAATACTCATGCATCAGGTTGGTATTTGTAACCAAGTTGCAAGTCAAGGTCGTTTCGCGTATCCACGGCCGCTGACTGGAGCGCCGCCTGTGTCGGGTGGGCTTGCGTGGAGCGAGGTCGTTGCCCGTGTTCATCCCGACGCTGGTGCTCTGGCTGCTGAGCGCGTCGCCCGAAGCGCCCGTGATTCCCCCCGTGCTCGTGGAGGCGCCGCCGCCCGTGATGCCGGCGGATGTGCCCGCGTTGACGCAGGCCGTGCGGGTGGTGCTGCGGCTGACGCTCGACACCGGGGGCGAGGTGTCCCGGGTGGAGGTGCGCGAGTCGGGCGGGGAGGCGTTCGACCGGGCCGCGATGGCGGCGGCCACGCACTGGCGCTTCGAGCCCGCGCGCCAGGGGGACGCTCCGCTGGAGGTCCAGGTGGACGTGCCGGTGATGTTCGAGCCGCCCGCGCTCCCGGAGCCGGCTCCGGTGGCGACCGCGCCGGAGGCCCCAGAGGCCCCGGAGGCCCCAGCGCCTGCGGACGCGAAGGCGCCGGGGTTCTCCACCACGGTGCGGGGGCGCTCGGTCGCGCCGCCTCCGGTGGCGGTGGGGGACTTCCACATCACGGTGGGGCAGCTCGCGGACGTGCCGCGCAACTCCGCCACGGACCTGCTGCTGCTGGCGCCGGGTGTGATGCTCGCGAACCACGGTGGAGAGGGCCACGCGGAGACGGTGTATCTGCGCGGCTTCGACGCGGGCGAGGGCAAGGACGTGGAGCTGCGCCTGGACGGCGTGCCCCTCAACGAGGTGTCCCATGCCCACGGCCACGGCTACGCGGACACGTACTTCATCATCCCGGAGCTGGTGAAGTCGCTGCGCGTGACGGAGGGGCCCTATGATCCGTCCCAGGGCGACTTCGGCGTGGCGGGCACGGTGGAGTACCAGCTCGGGTTGGAGCGCCGGGGCATCACCGCCTCCGCCAGCTACGGCAGCTTCGCGTCGCGCCGGCTGTCGCTGGTGTGGGGACCTCCCGAGTCCACCGACGCCACCTTCGTGGGCGTGCTGCTGCGCCAGGGCCACGGCTTCGGGCCCAACCGTGCGTATGCGAACGCGGGCGTCATGGCCCAGACGGAGCTGCGCCTGGGGCCGGAGACACGGCTGCGCCTGTTCGGCGCGAGCTACGGCGCGCGCTACTCCACCGCGGGCGTCGTGCGGGAGACGGACGTCGTGGATGCGCGGATGCCGTGCGCTCCGGACGCGGGCTCGCAGTTCTTCTGCCTCTACGACCCGAACCAGGGCGGCGCCAACCAGCGACACATCGCCTCCGTGGAGTGGGTGTCACGGCTGGAGCGCGGGGGACGCTTCGTGCAGCAGGCCTTCGCGGTGTCCCGGCAGATGCGCAGCCGCGAGAACTTCACCGGCTTCCTCCAGGACACGCCCCCCATTGGCGAGGCCCAGCGCGGCGACAACACCGAACAGTCCTACCAGGGCACCACCGTGGGCCTGCGCGGACGCTATACGCCGGGGCTCGTCTGGGCGGGGCAGCCGCAGCCAGTGGAGCTGGGCTACGTGGCCCGCTACGACACCGTGCACACCCGCGCGCGGCGCCTGCGCGACAAGGGCGGCGCGCCCTACGCCACCGTCTTCGACAACCAGGTGCGCACCACGAACCTGGGCGCCTACCTGTCGCTGCGCGGCAGTCCGCTCTCGTGGCTCACGCTCCGGGGCGGCGTGCGCGTGGACACCTTCCTGTTCGCCGTGGAGGACCTGAACCGTCCGGACTCGGACCGGCAGGGCTCGCGCATCCCCGAGGAGTCGGTGGAGGCCTACGGCTTCTTTGCCAGCCCTCGCGCCACCGCCGAGGTGCGCCTGTCGCCCCGCCTCACGTGGCTCACCAGCGCGGGCCTGGGGGCGCGCTCCAGCGACGCGGCGGGCCTGTCCGACGCGGAGTTCGCACCCTATGCGCGGGTGACCTCCGGGGAGACGGGGCTGGGCTGGCGCTGGGGGGATGAGGCGCACGGCTCCACCGTGGAGGCCCGGGGCGCGGTGTTCGCCACGCGCGTGTCGCAGGACCTGGTGTTCAGCGAGACGACGGGGCGCAACCAGCCCATCGGCCCGTCGCAGCGGCTGGGCGCTTTCGGCAGCGTGCGCTGGCAGTGGGAGGAGCGCCTGGACGTGCAGGCGAGCCTCGCGTGGGCGCGGGCCACGCAGCCCCTGCCCGGTGCGTCGTCGTGGCGGCTGTGGGACGGCACGGTGCTGCCGTACATCCCGCAGGTGCTGGGCCGGGTGGACGCGGCGTGGCGCGGCACCGCCACCGTGCTCCGGCAGGACGTGGGGTGGAGCGTGGCGCTGGGACACAGCGCCATCGGGCCCCGGCCCCTGCCGTTGGACCGCTACAGCGCGCCCATCTT
Organism: Corallococcus llansteffanensis; assembly: GCF_003612055.1. Taxonomy (GTDB): domain Bacteria; phylum Myxococcota; class Myxococcia; order Myxococcales; family Myxococcaceae; genus Corallococcus; species Corallococcus llansteffanensis. Next base: position 5,470 of record NZ_RAWB01000258.1, on the reverse strand, counting down.
CCTCTTCGACGTGGCGGCCCGCGCGCGCTGGCGCGCCGTGGAGCTGGGCCTGTCGGTGGAGAACCTGCTGGACGCGCGCTGGCGGGAGTCCGAGTTCAACTACGTGTCCAACTTCCGCGGCCCCGACGCGCCCGCGTCCCTGCTCGCCACACGCCACTTCTCCGCCGGTGCCCCGCGCACCGTGCGCGGCACCCTCACCGTGTACCTGGACCTCCAGGAGGACAAGCCATGACCTCCCCCGTGCGCCACACCCGTCGTGCCTTCACGCTGCTGCTGGGCGGTGCGCTCGCGGGGGGCGTCAACGCCTGTGGGCTGTCCGGCACCGGAGGCCGGAGCATCACCTTCCGCATGGGCCTGCGCACGGCGCTCGCGCCCGGGGAGGACACCGTCGGCGTCTTCACCACCGACACCGGCTGGCGCGTGGAGCTCACCACCGCGCGCATGGTGCTGGGCCCCCTCTACCTGTTCGAGAAGGCGTCGCCGCTCCAGCCCCAGGCCCTGCTGCGCCGCCTGGGCGAGGTGCTGCTGCCTGGTGCGCACGCGCACGAAGGGGACTTCTTCTCCGGTGGCCGCGTGCTGGGAGAGTGGGACCGGGAGGTGGTGTTCGAACTGCTCGCGGGCGGGGGGCAGGCGCACGTGCTGGGACGCTCCCCGGGCATCGCCGGGGTGGCGCGCTCGCTGTCGCTGCTGCTCCAGCCGCCCTCCCGCGCGTTGGGGGTGGAGGGCGACGTGATGGAGGGCCACTCCCTGGTCCTGGCGGGGACCGCGACGCGCGCGGAGGTGCGTGTGCCCTTCCGACTGGCATTGGACTTCCCGCCGCCCGTGGAGCTGCAGCGCGTGGACTTCGTGCCCATCCTGGCGGACCTGGACGACGAGGGCTTCTTCGTCCTGGAGCTGCAGCCGCACCGCTGGTTCACGGGCACCCGGTTCGAGCGGCTTCCGCTACCCGCGGGTGGCACTCCCGTGGAGGTGGGACCGGAGACCCAGGTGCACCGCGCGCTGAGCGTCAACGTGCGGCGCTTCGACGCCTTCACGGGCGCGTGGGAACCTCCGGAAGCGTGACGGGGACGGGGCTCCTCAGCACGGCGGCCAGAACGGCGACAGCGCCAGCTCCACGCCCTCGAAGGGTTCGGCGCGCACGCGCTCCTCGCCGACGAAGGCGTGCTTCAGCACCCAGCGCTCGTGGTCCAGGCGGAACACCTCCAGCACGTGGTTCACGGGGTTGATGACCCAGGCGTGCTGGATGCCCGCGCGCGCGTAGCGCGGCAGCTTGGTGGCCAGGTCCAGCTTCGCGCTGGCGGGGGACAGCACCTCGCAGATCCAGTCCGGCCTGTGGTCGATGAAGGCACCAGGGCCCATCGTCGCGGGGCGTCCGCCCACCCAGCCCGCGAGATCCGGCACCAGCACGTCCTGGCCCATCAGCAGCCGGGGTGCGGCGGTCCACCACCAGCCCGCCGGTGCGCGGCCGAGCAGCGAGGTCAGCCCCTTGCTGCGCGCGGTCGGCGGAGAGGAGATGTAGAGGACTCCATCCAACGCTTCGCCCACGAGGTAGTGGGGCAGCGTCTGCACCTCCTCGTGCGGCGGGAGGGGCTTGCGGGCAACGGGGGGACGCATGCGGTGGGCCTCCGGGCGAGACACCACCGTAACGAGGGCACCCTGTCGCGGCATCGGACCGGCGGGGAGGGCAAGCATGTCCTGGTGGACGCTGGGCCTGCCCCCCAGACGTGTGGCCGTTACTCGCGCTCCAGCACGAACTGGAACGTCTCCGCCGCGGTGGGACCGAACTGGAGCAGGTGGATCTGATCTCCCGGTTCGGAGGTGAATGTCACCGTGTGCGTGATGCCGGCGCAGATGAACCGCGCAGGTGCGAGCACCGACGCCACGTCCGTCCCGCCCGCCGTGTCGTTGGTCACCTTCGTGGCCACTTCCTGGTCGAGGTAGAGCGTGACGCGCTCGGCGTTCACAGGGTCGGAGATGAAGCCCGTGTAGCCGCCGAAGCCCGTCTCACCCGCGCGCAGGGTGACGGCGTAGCGGGTGTGGCCGGTGTGCGTGTCCGGTGGGAAGTCGAAGGGCGTGCGGCCCGCGGTGACGGCCTCCGGCGTGTTGGCGAGCGTGTGCGTGCAGGCGTGCTCCAGGACCGGGTCTCGCTCGCCGGTGGTGAAGTCGAGCGCGCCGTCTCCCAGGCCCATGGTGCCGGGGTCCAGGGCGAGTCCGGCCCCGTCCCGCAGCGCGTCCAGCTCCACGGTGTAGCGCGTGGAGACCTCCAGCGGTCGGGTGCTCTCCTCGGTGCGAGGCACGGTGACGGTGAGCGTGCGTGCGTCCGCGGACCAGGCGCCGGTGAGCACGCGGGCCGGCACGGTGGGGTCCGTGCGATCGCGCAGCGTCACCCGGGCGGCGGAAGGATCCATGGGCTCGCTGAAGGTGAGCGTGAGCACCTTGCGGAAGGCGATGAGCGGCTTCTCCCCGGACGTGTCCGAGTACAGCTCCAGCGGGTAGACGTCCGTGGCGCCCTCGGTGGGCTGGGACGTGGTGACGGTGACGGTGGAGACCGGGTCGGTGCCCGCATCGGCTCCGGCGTCGGTGCCGGCATCGGAGCCCGCGTCCGTCTGGGTGCCGGCATCTGGCGTGACGATGGCGGGCTCGTCATCACAGCCGGTCAACGTGAGGGTGGCGCAAGCGGCGAAGAGGAAGGCGGCGGAGGAGAGGCGCATCGGGAGGGGTCCTTCAGGGCAGACACGCGCCGGGCGGAGGGCACGCGAAGAGGCCCACGCCGGAGCACCCATCCGAGGGAGGTGCTCCAGCGTGGGTGCGGACCTGGGTTCAGGCCCGCGTCAGGGGAGGTCGATGCGGTCCGCTAGCACTGCGACCCGTCGCAGTTGTCGTCGATGCCGTTGCCACAGACCTCCGTGGCGCCCGGGTTGATGCCGACGCCGGAGACCGGCGTGTCGTTGCAGTCGAAGCGCTGCGTCGTGTAGCCGGAGGGCGGCGTGCACGCGGTGTAGACGGACGTGGCGCTGTTGCCGTACCCGTCGCCGTCCGCGTCCTGGTAGTAGCGCGTGCGCGAGTCGTCGAGGAACTCCGGCACCACGGTGAGGGCGTTGCCGGACGCGGGGCCCGTCGCGACGATGTACGTCGTGCCGGCCGTCAGGTCATGGACGGACACGTACACGAGCGAACAGCCGGAGGAGGACACCGTGTGCGACAGCGCGACGGCCACCGTGGCGCTGGTGCTCCCGTTGATGACGGTGAACGGCACGTTCTGCGTCCGGTAGAACGCATAGGAGCCGGTGGTGGCCGGCACGTACGTCACCGAGCCCTCCGCGCCGGAGGGCAGGGCGAGGTCGTAGGCCTTGTGCTTCGTGCTGATGGCGGGCGCGCTGGTGGTGCGCGTGGCGCTCGCCGTGCGGGCCAGGTGGTCCGTGGGGTTGCCGGAGTGGACGCACGCGTGCGTGGTGATGCCCGTGCCCAGCGACGTGCAGCTGGCCTCCAGCGCCTGCGTGTCCTGCTCCTCGAACAGGGGCTCCGGCGTGGGCTCTTCCATCGGGCCGCAGGCCATCAGGCCGAGCGACAGCAGCGCGCCCAGCGCGATGCGCTTCATCTTCATCATGGGGTTGTTCCTTTCGGGATGCCGGGCGCGGGGTGCCAGGCGGCCCGTGCCGCCGGTGCGCCCGGTGGCCCTGTCATGCATTAATAGTAACTTGGTTGCAATAGTGTCCCGGATTCACGGGAGGTGTTCGATGACGAGCCCGAGCTCCGTGGGCTGGGTGGGGCCAAAGGAGACGGTGTACTGGACCTTGTCGGTCAGCTCGTAGCCGACCATCTGCTTCAGGCCGTCGCAGAAGGGACCGGTGGGCTGGGTGCCGACGGGCTCCACGACGCGCTCGCCCTCCTTCACGGTGACGGCGACGTCGGGCGTGCTCAGGTAGAGGACGAAGTCGCCGGTGGCCCACGCCTTGAAGTTGAACGTGCCCACGGACAGGCCGCTCTCCTGGCGCAGCTTGACGGTGTAGTGGGTGTGGAAGTCGTCCACGCGTGGCCGCCGGTCCGGGGACGCGGTGACGGTGGCGAAGGGGCCATTCGCGACGTGCCAGCAGGCGTGCTCGCCGTCGTCCCCGAAGTCGAAGTCCTCGCGCGGCACGTAGGTGGGATCCGGCGCGCAAGACAGGTCCTGCTCACTGGCCAGGTAGCCCCGGTCGCAGTGGCACCAGTCACCTTCCTGCTCCCGGTGGATGTGGCCGTGGGGCGCGCAGGGGTCGGTCTGCTCTTGCGGCGTGCCGCCGTCGGGTTGTTGGGAGTCGCTGCCGCCACAGGCGGTCAGTGCCGCGATGCAGCCGGCCAGGAGGAAGGCTCGGGACGGGAGGCGCATGGGCGGACTTCCGGGTCGGGGTGAAGTTGTAGATGCAATCGAGGTACATGGGAATCTGGATGTCGGGAAGGCCCGGAGACGCGAAGGCGTTCCCGGGCCTGGCTTCAAGCGCTCCTGGAGGGGTTACTCCTCGGAGTGGGCGTGCCCGGTCTCCTCGATGACGAGGAGGAAGGAGGCGGCCTGGGGGACGACGGCGGCGAAGTCCACGCGGTAGTCGATGCCTCCCTCGAGGTCCGCGGTGACGGCGGAGCGCAGGCTTCCGCAGACCTCCTGCGGAACGCTGTAGTGGCACTCCAGGCCGACCTCCTCGTTGGTGGCCGCGTTGACGACACGCACGGCGCGGTAGCCGGAGGTGAGGAAGGCGTACTCGGTGGACTCCTCGGGCGTGAAGATGACGGAGCCCGCGTAGCCGAGCGTCCACCGCTGGTAGGTGATGGCCGGGAGGGTGACGTTGTATGCGGTGTGCTCGACGCTCACGTCCACGAAGGACGGACCGCCCAGGGGCGCCGCGGTGACGGACTCGAAGGGACCGTATTCGGCGTGGGTGCAGGAGTGCTCGGCGGCTTCCGCCAGCTCCTCGGTGTCCACGCAGGCGGCGATCAGCTCCGACTGCTGGGTGACGGGGGCCGCCGTCTCCGGGGCCGTCTCCTCGGTGGCGCCACAACCGGCGAGCAGGAAGGCCGCTCCGGCGACGAGGAGGGCGTGGGGGGACAGGTGCTTCGAAATGGGGGCTCCTTGGGATGGGTGCTGCGGGGTGAGATCGGGGGCTAGGAGCGGTCCGGGCGAAGGACGAGCCAGGGGACCCGCACCTGTCCCGAGTGCAGGCGCTCGGGCGGAAGCTGGAGGTGGGCGCCGTGGGCGCTGGGGGCGAGGCTGGAGGCGCGCTCCCAGGCCGCGCGGAAGGACGCCTCGTCAGGGAAGGTGACGTGCGAGACGCAGCCGGCGGCGTAGCAGTGGGGTGGCTCCGTCTGGACGGGCCGCGCGTCCGGAGGGAGGCGCCCGTGCCAGGTGTCCAGCGCGGCGCGGGCCTCCCGCGTCCATGGCTCCCCGCTGTCACCCGAAGCCCGGAGCTCCGCGAGCACCGCGTCGCGGCGGGCCTGGGGG
>NZ_RAWB01000257.1 GCF_003612055.1 Corallococcus llansteffanensis | reverse complement strand
CGCTCGGTCCCTCGGGGCTCGACTTTCCGGCCCCTCCCGGCGAGGAACCGGCGCTCAAGGTGCACGTCGTCCAACTTCGTTAGCGCCTCCGGGCAGGCCGCGACTACATTGCCGCCATGGCTCCCGCCGCCTCTCCGCCCCCGCGCGACGCCGTCCGCTTCGGCAACTACCGGCTCATCGACCGGATCGCCGTGGGGGGCATGGCGGAGATCTTCCTCGCGCACCAGGTGAACGCGCGCGGTGACGAGACGCCCATCGTCATCAAGCGCATCCGCCCGCACCTGTCCAAGCACGCGGCCTTCGTGAAGATGTTCCTCAACGAAGCGCGGCTGGCGTCCCAGCTCAACCACCCCAACATCGTGCAGATCTTCGACCTGGGGAAGATCGTCGACAGCTACTTCATCGCCATGGAGTACGTGTCCGGCCGCGACATGCGCCGCATCGTCCCCAAGGCGGAGTCGCTGGGGATTCCCTTCCCGCTCGTCTACGCGCTGAAGATCGCCTCCTGCGTCTGCGCCGGCCTGCACTACGCGCACCAGAAGAAGGACCTGCACGGCACCCCGCTCAACATCGTCCACCGCGACGTGACGCCGGAGAACATCGTCGTCGCGTTCGACGGCTCGGTGAAGGTGCTGGACTTCGGCATCGCCAAGGCGGCCAACCAGGTGGAGGAGACGCGCTCGGGGGAGATCAAGGGCAAGCTCAGCTACATGAGCCCGGAGCAGTGCCTGGGCCGGCCGCTGGACTGCCGCAGCGACATCTTCTCGCTGGGCACCGTCCTCTACGAGTGGCTCACCGGCTTCAAGCTCTTCACCGGCGAGTCCGACGTGGCCGTGATGCGCAGCATCACCGAGGCGAAGATCTACGCGCCGTCGTACTTCCGCGAGGACCTGCCGGAGCGCGTGGAGGCCATCCTGATGCGCGCCCTGGCCCGCGACCGCGAGCGCCGCTACGCCACGGCCGCAGACATGCAGCGCGACCTGGATGCCTTCCTGGACGCGTACGACTTCACGCCCTCGCCGCTGCACCTGGCCAACTTCGTCAAGCAGCTCTTCGAGGACGAGCGCTCGCAGGAGCTGCGCCGCGTCTCCACCCGCCAGTCCTCCGCGCCCACCTCCGAGGAGGCGCTGGAGGTGGCGGAGGTGGTGGCCTCCGTGGACGGCTCGGACACGGAGGCCATGCGCCTGGACGACACCGCCAGCACGGAGCCGCGCCTGCTGGCCCTGCCGTTGGACCCCAGGCTGTTCGAGAAGCTGGAGGCGCAGGCGCGCAAGGCGAACGTCACCCCCGCGAAGCTGGTGGCGGACCTGCTGGAGGGCTGGCTGAAGACGCGCTGAAGGCGCGCCCCGGTCGTCACGTCATGCCCCGGTTGAAGCTGACGCTCGAGTACGAAGGCACGCGCTACGTGGGCTGGCAGACGCAGCCCAACGGCCCGTCCATCCAGTCCACGCTCCAGGACGCGCTGCTCAAGCTGCTGGGAGAGTCCGTGTTCGTGGCCTCCGCGGGCCGCACCGATTCGGGCGTGCACGCCACGGGGCAGGTGGCGTGCTTCGACGCCGGGCGCGTGCTGCCCCTCAAGGCCTACACGATGGGCCTCAACGGCATCCTCCCCCCGGACATCTCGGTGGTGCACGCGGAGGAGGTGTCCCAGGACTTCGACCCGCGCCGCTGGTCGCGCGGCAAGCGCTACCGCTACCGGCTGAGCAACCGGCGCATGCGCTCGCCGCTCCTGCGCGCGACGCACTGGGAGGTCTTCGCCCCGCTGGACGTGGAGGCCATGCGCCGCGCGTCCCAGGCGCTGCTGGGCCGGCACGACTTCTCCGCCTTCCGCGCCGCGGACTGCCAGGCGAAGCACGCGGTGCGCGAGGTGCGGCAGGTTCGCGTGGAGGGCGTGTCCGGCGAGTCCCTGGCCGTCGTGGTGGAGGGCACCGCGTTCCTCAAGCACATGGTGCGCAACCTGGTGGGCACGCTGGTGGAGGTAGGCAAGGGCCGCCGCCCCGAGGCCTGGGTGGCGGAGGTGCTGGCGTCGCGCAACCGGAAGCTGGCGGGCGCCACCGCGCCGCCGCAGGGGCTGGTGCTGGAGGAGGTGTTCTATGGCGACGGCCCGCCTCCCCGCTCGTCGGGGGACGTGGCCGCCGTGGAAGAGGACGAAGGGTGAGAGTGCGCTAGGCTTTGGGGCTGTGAGCTCCAAACCCGGTGTCCTCGAGCCGTTGCGCGTCCGCGTCCGTCGCTTCCAGTTCATCGTCGGACTGGGCTTCCTGTCGCTGGTGCTGGGGGCGATGCTCAGCGTGTCGCTGGCGATGCGCCTGCACGAGCAGGTGGGCGCGCTGCCCTCCGACCTGCTGCGGCTGGGCGTGGCGGTGGTGCTGGAGAACCTGTGGGTGCTCGCCGTCCTGCCGGTGCTCTGCTACGGCGCCTCGCGCGTCGTCGCCCTGCGTCCGTGGAACACGGCCCTGGGCGCCGCGGCCACCGGCGGGCTGTTCGTCCTCGCGCTCAACTTCGTGCGCGATGGCTCGGAAGGGCTGACGACCTGGAACCTGGGCTCGGTGCTGCGGCTCGTGGCCTTCGCCGGGGGCATCCTGCTGAGCGCCCGCGCCATCCGCTCGGGCCGGGCCGCCGCCGAGCGCGGCTCCACGGCCGCCCAGGTGAAGGCCGAGGCGCGCAAGTCGGAGTACGACGAGTTCCTCAAGGCCGCCGAGGCGGACGGCGCGCGCATGGAACAGCGGGAGGGTGCTTCCGCGCCCGTGGCTCTGGACACCGCTCCGGCCGTTGCGGCTTCGGACGCCGCTCCGGCCGCGGCGCCGGACGCCGCGCCCGAGGGGACTGTCTCCCCCCCGGGCGAGGTGCCGAAGACGCCCGCGGCCTGAAGCGGGCCCGGGGGCGCGCTACGGGTAGCAGGCCGCCTGGCGCAGGCCGGTGTCCTCGGGGAAGCCGAGCGCGACGTTGAAGTTCTGCAGCGCCTGTCCGGCCATGCCCTTCACCAGGTTGTCCAGCGCGGCCATCACCGCCACGGAGCGGCCCTTCGTCGCCACGGAGATGTCGCAGAAGTTGCTGCCCGCGACGGCCGCGACGCGCGGCGTGCCCTCCACGATGCGCACGAACTTCGAGCCCTCGTAGTAGCGGCGGTACTTCTCCGTCAGCGACTGCGTCACCACCGCGCCGCCGTGCTCCGGCCACTCGAACTGCACGGTGGCGAAGATGCCGCGCACCATGGGCGCCGAGTGCGGCACGAAGGCCAGCCGGTGCCGGGACGCCCCGTGCGCCACCAGCATCACCTCCACCTCCGCCTCGTGCTGGTGCTCCAGCGGCTTGTACGCGCGGAAGTCGTGCGCGCGCGTCGGGTGGTGCGTGCCCTCGCCCGGCAGCGAGCCGGAGCCGGACGAGCCCGTCACGCCCGACACAGCCAGCAGCCCCAGCCCCGGCGTGGCCGCGATGGGCAGGAGCGCCAGCTGCACCGCGGTCGCGAAGCAGCCCGGATTGGCGATGCGCTTCGCGGTCTTCACCTGCTCGCGCTTCCACTCCGTCAGGCCGTAGGTGAACGTGCCCAGCAGCTCCGGCGCGGGGTGCGGCCGGCCGTAGGCGCCCGCGTAGCGCCCCGGGTGATCCAGGCGGAAGTCGGAGGACAGGTCCACGAGCAGGAGCCGCTCCGTGAGCCCGGCGGCCGCCCACTGCTTCTCCAGCTCGGAGAACTGCTTCGCCAGCTCGCCGTGGCCCAGCGCGCTGAACACGACGGGGTTGGGCGAGTCCTGGAGCCAGCGCCAGTCCGGCTCCGGCTCGAAGCGGCCTTCCACCAGCCCGCGCAGGTGCGGGTGCACCTTGTGGATGGGGGACCCGGCGTGGTGCCGCGACACCACGCGGATGCCGGCCACGCCCGGGTGACCGGACAAGAGCCGCAGCAGCTCACCGCCGCCGAAACCGGAGGCTCCCAGGATGTAGATGTGCGCCGGCGTCGTCATGACTTCCTCCCCGCGCCCAGCTTCGGCGCGAGCTTCTCCAGGATGAGGGTGCCCAGGGCGTTGGGGTCCGCGCGCGCGTTGCGAGCGGGCAGCCCGACGACCTGCTCCACGAAGCGCACGCCCACCGCGTTGTCCGTGGCGGGCCCGGCCACCATGTCCATCTCGATGCCGTACACCTCGCGCAGGTGCCGCACGCCGCCGGCCGCGCCCACCGGGTCATTGGCGCAGAGGATGAACGCGCCGCCCAGCGCCTTGAGCTCCGGGTCCGCGAGGATGGCCTGCACGCCGTACTCGCCCATGATGCCGTCGCCCGTCTCCGCGACGATGACGTCCACGTCCTGGGTCATCATCTCCGTGAAGACGATGCGCGCGACCTTGGAGGCCGTGCGCGCGCCCGTGCAGACGATGCCTGCGTCCGTGAAGTCCATCACCACGTCCGCGCCGCTGTCCTGCATGGCCAGGGTGTCGCGCATCAGCGACACGCCGGTGAGCTTCGCGCCGCCCACGCGGTAGCCCGCCTGCGCGAGCTTCCGCACCACGACGCTGGCCGCGTACGTCTTGCCCGCGTTCATGCAGGTGCCCACCACGTACACCACGGGCACGGTCACCGCCTTCGACGTGCCCTTGAGCGCGCCGGTGGAGATGTGCGCGTGCTGTCCCTCGCGCGACTGGAACTCCGGGAACGTCAGCACCTGGCCCAGCACCTCGGCCTCGAAGGGCAGGCCCACGCCCGGGTTGTGCGACGTGCACTGCCCGATGACGCCGCCCATGTTGAGGACATGGAGCTTGTCGCCCACCTTCACGGAGGCCGGCACCACGCCCTCGTAGCCGTGCAGGGCGTTGCGGTGGCCCAGCGCGCCCACGACGATGTCGCCCGCGTGCAGCGTGACGAGCCGTCCGTTCACGTCCTCCAACTGGTTGTAGACGCTCTTCTCCCCGTGGATGCGCACCGCGATGACGGCGCCCTCTTCGCACTTCACGTCCTCCGTGAGGTGCGCCGTGCGGCCCACCTGGAGGTTGCGCGTGACACTGCCTACCTTGTCGACGTGGATCTTCATGTCACTTCGCTTTCTGCGAGAGCATCTGCGCGACGCCGTAGAGCTTGGCGAACCCCGCCGCTTCCGTCCCCGTCCACAACACGTTGGCCTCTCCGTACGTCGCCACCTTCGCGTCCATCAGCGAGTGCGGCGAACGCACACCTTCCACGACGTGGGCGCGCGGGGTGAGCACCAGCTTCACCTCGCCCGTCACGCGGTCCTGCGAGGAGGCGAGGAACGCCTCCAGATCCTTCACCACCGGGTCGAAGAAGTGCCCCTCGTGCAGGAGCGACCCGTACAGGTTGCCCACCGTCTCCTTCCAGAAGAGCTGCTTGCCCGACAGGACCAGCTTCTCCAACTCACGGTGCGACGCGATGAGCAGGTGCGCCGCGGGCGCCTCGAAGCCCACGCGGCCCTTGATGCCCAGGATGGTGTCGCCCAGGTGCACGCCCCGGCCGATGCCGTAGGGACGGCCCAGCGCGTTCAACGCCTCCACCACCGCGACGGGCGTCATGGCCTTGCCGTCCAGCGCCACCGGCACGCCCTTCTCGTAGGCCACCACCAGCGGGCGGGGCTTCAGGTCGGTGGGGATTTCGCCACCGGGGAAGGCCGCCTCGGGCAGGGTGCTCCACGAGTCCAGCGTCTCGCGGCCGCCCACGGACGTGCCCCACATGCCCTCGTTGACGGAGTACGCGCCCAGCTTCGCGGGCAGGTGCACGCCGCGCTCGGCGAGGAAGTCCAGCTCCTGCTTCCGGGAGAGCGCGAGGTCGCGGATGGGGGTGATGAGCTGCAATTGCGGCGCGAGCGTGCGGAAGGCCACGTCGAAGCGGACCTGATCATTGCCTGCGCCGGTGCTGCCGTGGGCCACGGCCTGCACGCCCAGCTTCTCCGCCATGCGCACGGCCTCCACGGCCTGGCAGGCGCGCTCGGCGGAGACGCTCAGCGGGTAGACCTGGCCGCGCAGCACGTTGCCGGCGATGAGGAAGCGCAGGTAGCCCTGGAAGAGGGTGTCGCGCGCGTCCACCGTGTGGTGCGCCACCGCGCCCAGCTTCAGCGCCAGGGCCTGGATGCGCTCCAGCTGTTCGGGCGGGAAGCCGCCCGTGTCCACGGTGACGGTGGTGACGTCCCAGCCCTGCTCGCGCAGGTACACCGTGCAGAAGGCGGTATCGAGGCCACCGGAGAACGCCAGCACCACGGACTTCTTGCTCATGCTCAGGACTCCTGTTGCTTCAAAAGGGGATGGAAGAAGGAAGGGCTCAGACGCCCCAGACGCGCCCGGCGCTCTGGAGCTGCTGCGCGTGGGCGTGCGTGAGCCAGTCCCGCGCGGCCGAGAGCTCCTCGCGCACGGCGGACAGGCCCAGGTTGCCGGCGCCACCCAGGTGGGTGGCCGTCAGCGCGCCGCGGTCCGGCTGGAAGGTGCCGTCGTTCAACTGGCGGCCCACCTCGCGGTACGCGTCGCGGAAGGGCAGGCCCTTGGCCACGAGAGCGTAGGCGTGGTGCGCGGCGTAGAGCGTGTCGTCGCACGCCGCGCGAGCCTTGTCCGCGTTCACCTTCAGCGCCGGCACCAGCCGCGCGAGCACCTCCAGGAGCGCCTTCGCGCTGTCCACGGCCTGGAAGGTGGGGCGCTTCAGCAGCTGGAAGTCACGGTGGTAGCTGGAGGGCAGGCCGCCCGCGACCGCCTCCACCTGGTGCATGAGCCCCCGGAGCTCGCGGCAGCGGCCTCGCGCCAGCTCCACGACGTCCGGGTTCTTCTTCTGCGGCATGATGGACGAGCCCGTGGTGAAGGCATCCGGCAGGGCCAGGAAGCCGAACTCGTCCATGCTGTAGAGCTGCACGTCCCACAGCCACTTCTCCAGAGTGCCCGCCACCGAGCACGCCCAGGTGAGCAGCGCCGTCTCATGCCGCCCCCGACTGTCCTGCGCGTCGATGGGGCTGCGTTGAACACGCGTGAAACCGAGCAACCGCGCGACATATTCACGATCAATCGGAAGCGGCACACCGAAGCCCGCCGCCGCGCCCAGCGGACACCGATCAAGCCGGCCCCACACGCCCTTGAGCGCCTCCAGCTCCTCCAGCAGCCCTTCCGCGAACGCCACGCCCCACAGCCCGAAGGTGGACGGCATGGCCCGACGCAGGTGCGTGTAGCCGGGCAGGGGCAGGGCCGCGTGCGCCTCCGCGAAGTCGAGGAACGTGCCGGCGAGCTCCGCCGTGCGCGCGCCCAACGCGAGCAATTCCTCGCGCAGGTACAGGCGCAGGGCGAGCAGCACCTGGTCGTTGCGCGAGCGCGCCAGGTGGATGCGCTTGCCCGCCTCGCCGGTGCGCTCCACGAGCGCCGCCTCCAGCGCGGTGTGGCCGTCCTCCTGCTCGGGGCGGATGACGAAGCGGCCCGCGCGGGCCTCGTCGTGCAGCGCGTGCAGCGCGGTGACGAGCGACCGGGCGGCCTCCGGCGTCAGCAGCCCCACGTGCGCGAGCATGCGGGCGTGCGCGGCGCTGCCCAGCGCGTCGTGCGCCACGAGCGACAGGTCCACCACCGGATCATCGCCCACGGTGAAGGCGTGGATGGCCGCGTCCAGCGGCTGGCCCTTGCCCCACAATGTCTCAGCCACGCGTCACCTCCTCGGCATAGCCGTGCAGCAGTCGTCGATAGAACGCGAGCCCCGCCTCCAGCTCCGCGCGCGTGAGGTACTCGTTCGCCTGGTGGCTGCGCAGCGTGTCGCCCGGCCCCACCTTCACCGCCGGCACCTCGCCCAGGAAGGCCCAGTCGGACGTGGTGCTGGAGCCCACCGTCGCCTCGCCCGACGCCGACACCGCCGCACGCACCAGCGGGTGCCCCGCGTCGGTGCCCTTGGGCAGGTAGCGCGCCGAGTGCACCACCACCTCGCTCTCCAGCGCCGCGCCCACGTCTTGCGCCACCTTCGCGTGGTCCATGCCCGGCGTGGTGCGCAGGTCCACGAAGAACTCGCACCGATCCGGCACCTGGTTGCGCGCCAGGCCCCCGGACACCTGCGTCACCTGCGCCCGCGCCTCACCCAGCAGCGGGTGCGCGGGAAAGCGCAGCGCGGAGACGGCCTGGATGTCCCGGGCCGCCTTGAGGATGGCGTTCTCCAGGCCGTGCGCGTGCGCGTGCGCGACGTGGCCGGACTTCCCGTGCGCCACGCAGCGCAAGAGCAGCATGCCCCGCTGCGCCGTGCAGGGCTTGAGCGACGTGGGCTCGCCCACGATGGCGGCGTCCAGCGGCCCCAGCGTGGACAACAGCGGCCCCAGCCCCTGGCCCCCTGTTTCCTCCTCGGCGGTGAGCGCGAAGACGCACTCGACGCCTTTCGGCGCCCCTTCGGTGAGGAGCGCCTTCGCGGTGAGGAGCATGGCGGTGACGCAGCCCTTGGCGTCGTTGGCGCCCAGGCCGTAGAGCGTGTCGTCCTTCCACACGGCCTCGTGCGGTTCGGTGTTCCACCCGGCGCACGGCTTCACCGTGTCCAGGTGCGAGTTGACGAGCACGCGCTTCGGACCGCTGCCCACGCTGAACCAGACGTTGTGGCCCTGGCGGTGCACGCGGGCACCCCAGGACTCGGCCTGGCTCGCGACGAGGTCCGCGATGCGGGCCTCGTCACCGGAGACGCTGGGCGTCGCGACCAGTCGGGTGAGCAGCTCGGCGGGGGTCAACCCTTGGCCCCGCCGTGCTTCACCGGATGCTCACGCACGACCATGGTGCCGCTGCCCTCGTTGGTGAAGACTTCCTCCAGGAGCGCGTCGGACTGCTTGCCGCTCACCAGGTGCACGCTGCCCACGCCGCCCACGAGCGCGTGGCGCATGGCGTGCGCCTTGGGCCGCATGCCGCCGGTGAGCTTGCCTTCGGCCTCCAGCGAGGCCAGGTCCGACAGCGTGGCGAGCGAGATGACGGACGACGGGTCGGAGACGTCCTTCAGGAGCCCCGGCACCTCCACCAGGAAGAAGAGCTTCTCCGCGTGCAGCGCCGCCGCGATGGCCGCCGCCACGGTGTCCGCGTTGGTGTTGTAGACGGCGCCGTCCTGGCCTCCGGACAGCGGGGCGATGACGGGCACGTAGTCCGCGGAGCGCAGGTGCTCCACGACGCGCGTGTCCACCGACTCGATGTCGCCCACGAGGCCGTAGTCCACCATGCGCCCTTGAGTCTCACCGGGCTCGGTGACCATGACGGGCGGGCGCCGGCGCGCCTTGATGAGGCCCGCGTCCACGCCGGACAGGCCCACGGCGGGCACGCCCGCGGCCTGGAGGTCCGCGAGCAGGTCCGTGTGCAGCTTGCCCGCGAGCACCATCTTCGCCGCGTCCAGCACGGGCGCGGAGGTGATGCGGCGGCCGGCGGCCTTCTCGATGGGCAGGTGCAGCGCGTCGCAGAGCGCGTCCAGCTCCGGCCCGCCGCCGTGCACCACGACGGGGCGGATGGAGAAGGCCCACAAGAGGGCGATCTGCTCGCACGCCGTCTTGCGCGTGCGCGGGTCGCTCAGCACGGCGCCGCCCAGCTTCACCACGAACGTCTTGCTGCGGAACTGCTTCACGTACTTCGCCGCGTTGCGGAGTGCGGCGTACGGATCAGGAGAAAGGGGCAAGGCGGACCTCTGAACAGTCGAAGAAGGGAGTGGAAGGGAAGGGCGGTGGGGCGTGGAACTTCAGCCGCCGCGCATCCAGGCCAGGAGGGCGCGCTGCACGTGGTAGCGGTTGCCCGCCTCGTCCACGACGCGGCTGCTCGCGTGGTCCAGCACCTCGTCGGCGACCTCCACGTTGCGTCGCACCGGCAGGCAGTGGAGGAACGCCGCGTCCTTCGCGGCCTTCGCCATGTGCCGCCGCGTGGGCATCCAGCCCGAGTACGACGCGAGCAGCGCCGCCACGTCCGCGGGCGAGTTCGCCGTCGCCGCGGTGGGGCCCCAGGACTTCGCGTACACGGCGCGGCTGCCCACCAGCGCCTCGTCCTGATCATGCGTGTACGTGATGCTGCCGCCGGTGGCCTTCGCGTAGGCCTCGGCCTCCGCGCGCACGGCCGGGTGCAGGTCGAAGCCCGGAGGATGCGCCACGCGCACCTCGCAGCCCGCGGCCGCCGCGGACAGGAGGAACGAGTTGGGCACGGCCTTGGGCAGCGGCTTGATGTGCGGCGCCCAGGTGAGCGTCACCGGGAGCTTCTTCGTGGTGCCGAACGTCTCCCGCAGGGTGAGCGCGTCCGCCAGCCCCTGGCAGGGGTGCTCGCGCGCGGACTCCATGCTCACCACCGGCACGGTGGCCCACTTGCGGAAGGCGTTGATGACGGGGTCGGCCTCGTCCTCCTCGTCGCCGCCGCCCTGGGAGAAGGTGCGGATGCCCAGCATGTCCACGAAGCGCGACAGCACCGGCGACGCTTCCTTGATGTGCTCCGCGCGGTCCGCGTTCATCACCGCGCCCGGGCGGTCCTCCAGCTTCCACACGCCAGAGCCCACGTCGAGCACGATGGCGTGCCCACCCGCGCGCAGCATCACCGCCTCGAACGAGGTGCGCGTGCGCAGCGACGGATTGAAGAACACCATGCCCAGGATCTTCCCCGGGAAGAGCGCGCCCGGATCCTTCTGCTTCCAAGCGGCCGCCTGCGAGAGGACCGCCTCGACGCCTTCAGGCCCCAGGTCCTGGATGCGGGTGACATGCTTCATGGGCTTCGTGCTCCCCCGGCCGCGCCGGATGGGTGGGGACTGCTGAATATGCACTGAAATTCATGCATATTCAGTAAGGAGGCGCGGATATTATGCAGAACGGCGCAGCGCGCAAGAACATTCTTGGAAATTTTCATGCGTCTTGCGTGCGTATTCAGCCGCATGCAAGGTGAGGGTGAATGAACCTGGACGAGGCCATCCTTCAGCTCATCTCCCAGCAGGAGATCACCGATCAGGCCGTGCTCCAGGAGCTGCTGGAGGAGGCGGGGCACGCGCCCAGCCAGTCCACGCTGTCGCGGCGGCTCAAGCGGTTGAGCGTGCAGAAGGTGAACGGGCGCTACCAGCGCACGGAGCCGCTCCCGGTGGTGAAGCCCGCGGCGCCGCGCGTGTCCATCATCGAAGCGCCGCCCAACATGCTGGTGCTGAAGACGGCGCCCGGCTACGCGCAGATCTTCGGGCTGGCGTTGGATCGCGAGGAGGTGGAGGGGCTGGCGGGCACGGTGGCGGGCGACGACACCATCTTCATCGCGGTGAGGGATCCGTCGCTGCTCCAGGACGTGCGCGCGACGGTGGAGCAGCTCATCCAGCGAGGCCCGTGAAGGGGACTCGCCGCACGAGCTCCCACGGGCCGCCGAGGTAGCGCCAGAGCAGCAGCGCGGGGGCGTGCCCCTCGAAGCTGTCCCAGCCCGCGCCCAGCTCCACGAAGGCCGCCGAGGCCTCCTCGGGCGTGGCCTTGTTCATCAGCGTGACGTGGGGCCGGAAGGGCTGCCGGTCCTGCGGCGTGAGCCACTCCGCGAAGGCGCGGGCCAGCTCGCGGTGGATGGCACTGAGCGCGGGGGCCTCCACGTCCACCGCCATGCCGCGTCCCAGCCGGCGCAGCCTTCCGAAGTGGAGCGCGGGGGCGGCGCGTCCGGCGGCGGCTTCGAGCGCGGCCTCCACGGCGGCGTGCTCGCGTGGAGGCAGGTGGTGGAAGAGGGAGACGTGCGCGGGGAGGAGGTTGCGCTCGGGTGGGAAGTAGCGCCTGCGCAGCCCGTCCAGGCGCGCGAAGCTCTCCGGATCCGCTTCGGCGGTGATGAGCAGCGGGGCTTCGGGAGAGGATTTCATGGGCGCTCGCGCACTCTCGGCCTGGAGGCTCCGGCCCGACAAGTCGCCACTTCCATTGGCAGCGCCACGGCGAGCGGCTGCTCAGCATCGACACTCCAGGTCCCGAGCGGAACATCTCCTGGTCGCTGGAACGCTACGACTCCCGGCGGCAGCGGGGACTGCCTCCCGCCGCGCCGTTCGACGACGTGTTCAGGCCGCTGGCGTGGGCCTTCCGCTCACTTCTGCGACTCGAGGAAGTTCTTCAACCAGTCGTTGGCCTTGTTCCGGTACTCCGGAAGGCGGCTGCGCTCGGCCTCGGCCAGGGCCTTCTTCACGCCCGGGGCATCGAAGTCCTGCGTGTAGACCGGGGTGCCGGGCTGCTGGCGCCACGAGTCGGCAAGGCCTCCCGCGTCGATGCCGTCGAAGCCGAGTTCCTCCACGAGCTTGAGTACCTTCGCGCGGTGCTCGGGCGGATCCCCCGCGACCGGCAGCGCCACGCGTCCGGGCGTGCCCTTCGGCGTGCCCTTCTCACCGAGGCTCTGGAAGAAGATGTTGTTGAAGGCCTTGATGACAGGACGGCCGATGAGCTGCGAGACCCACTCGCTCTCCAGCGTGCCCTTCTCGAGATCCGGGATGCTTCCGTCGCGCACGGGGTAGTAGTTGCCCGTGTCGATGACGACGACGTCCTTCGGCACGTTCGCGAAGAGGTCCTTCGGCAGGTCCGGAACCGCCTTCTGGGGGATGGTCACGATGACGACCTCGCCGGCCTTCGCGGCCTCCTGGACGGTGACGGCCTTCGCGCCCGTCTCCTTCGCGAGGTCACGCAGGGTCTGGGGCCCACGTGAGTTCGCGATGGACACCTCGTGCCCCAGCTTCGTCCACCTGCGCGCCAGGGTTCCGCCAATCAACCCCGCGCCAATGATTCCAATCTTCATGTCGCACTCCTCCGGAAAGTGAGCCCCACTCCAAGCGCCAGTGGGATGCTCGACCCGCGTTCGCGATGCGTGATTCCTGTTGATTGCCGGGAGGGCCCGGCGCCATGCGGGATCAGCTCTTCTGCAGCGATGCGAGGTACTGCTTCAGCCCTTCGTCGGCCGCCTGACGGTACTGGGGGAGCTTGCTGCGATCCGTTGCGGCGAGCGCCTGCTTCAAGCGCGCCGCATCGAAGTCCTGGCCGTATGCGGGCGTGCCGGGTTGCTGGCGCCAGGACTCCGCGGTTCCACCGGCGTCGACGGCATCGAAGCCGAGCTCGTCCACGAACTGGAGCACCTTCGCCCGGGCCTCGGGAGGATCGCCCGCGACCGGCAGCGCGACCCGGCCCGGGGTACCCCTGGGCGCGGTCTTCTCACGCAGGCTGGCGAAGCCGATGTTGTTGAAGACCTTGACGACCGGCCGACCGAGCTGCGCCGCGACCCACTCGCTTTCGGGCGTGCCTCCGTCGAGCTCCGGGATGCGCCCATCGCGGACGGGGTAGTAGTTGCCCGTGTCGATGACGACGACCTCCTTCGGCACGTTCGCGAACAAGCCCTTCGGCAGGTCGCGGATGGCCTTCTGGGGGATGGACACAACGACGACGTCGACCCCCTTCACCGCGTCGGTGAAGGTGACGGCCTTCGCGCCCGTCTCCGCCGCCAGCTCACGCAAGGTCTCCGGCCCGCGTGAATTCGAGATCAAGACCTCGTGCCCGAGCTTGACCCAATGCCGGGCGAGGCTTCCACCAATCAAGCCAGCGCCAATGATTCCAATCTTCATGCCGTGGTTCCTCCTGCGGGCTCTGCCTAACGCGCTCGCCGGTCCGCGACCACGTCATCCCTTGTGATTCCTGAGGCCCCCGACGAAATTCTGAGAACCGACGGGGCCTGGTGCTGTGACCCCCCGAGGAAATCCAGCGGGTTCGCCGCTGGTACGTCCCGTGCTCAGCGCCCCGGGCGCGGTCGGGGAATCCGAGGGAGGAACTGTCATGTGGAAGTCAGGGGTGGTGCTGCTCATCGCCAGTGCGTGCGTGAGCGCTTGTGGGGGCGGGGAT
>NZ_RAWB01000256.1 GCF_003612055.1 Corallococcus llansteffanensis | reverse complement strand
GGCTTGGGACGGTCCGATTTCGGACGCTCCGCGAGGGTGAGCTGCTCTTCGTTGCCCCGGATGGTGAGCACGTCTCCTTCAGCGAGCAACTGCTCCGGCTGCGCGCGTTTGCCGTTCACCCGCACCTTCTTGGTGCGGATCATCTTGAACAGGTGGCTGACCGGGACGTTGGGCATCCGCTTGCGCAGGTGCTTGTCCAGCCGCATCCCGACGGTGTCGGCTTCAATTCGGTACTCGATCATTTGTGCTGGCGCCTGGACCAGACCACACGAATAATTCGCGGTCCATGCCGAAAGCCCCAACTATCGAGAAGCTGCTCCAGAGCGGCTCCGCTGAGTGGAACCGCCTGAGGAAGTCCTCCCAGGTGGCCACCGACCATACCGGAGCCACGTTCACGCAGCTGTTCTCCGCCAACGCCGACCTGTCCGGGCTCGGACTGGTGGGCTCCGAGTGGGAGCGCTGTGACCTGTCGAAGATGAACTTCCGGGACGCGGACCTCTCCAACGCCTATTTCCACGGAGGCCGCCTGCAGGACTGCGACTTCCGCGGCGCCAACCTGGAAGGCTGTACCTTCGAAAAACTGAAGCTCCTGAGATGCGACTTCACCGGCGCCAAGGGTCTGGAGGACCTGGAGCTGGACGACGTGGACATGGACCGCGTGACGGGTCTGGACGGCGAGGAAGCGCCGCCTCCTCCGCCCCCGCCCGTGCAGGGCATCACGGCGTTCACGCGTGAACAGCGCGAGAAGATGCTGGGCCAGACGCACGGCGGCGGCAACGCGATGGAGGGCTCGAACCCGGCGCATCCGGACGACCTGCCGCCGTTCCGTCCGCAGGATCCGCCGGGCTCGCTCTTCTTCCGGGCGCTCAAGCACGTGGGCGCTCCCCCGCTCTGGGTGCTGGACGTGCCGGGCCTGCGTCCGCTCCTGCCGCAGCGGCTGCCTCCGGGCAACTCGCTGGAGACGCTCTACCGCGAGGCGGTGAAGACGCGGCTGGAGAACAAGAAGCCCGCGGCGGACCCCGCGGCGGTGGAGCGCGCGCAGAAGGCGCTGCGCATGGGCGGCAAGGAGGCCAACGTCGCGGCGGTGTACCTGCGCGAGGTGGGCGTGCTGCCCCTGTTCCGCTTCGCCGCAGCCAAGCAGCTCAAGGGCGAGCTGCGCGCCGAGGTGGAGGTAGACGACCTCACGGGCTCCATCGACCCGCGCACCACGGGCGCGCTCCTGGAGCTGCGCCTGACGCACGAGGTGGTGGAGCACCTGCACGAGGTGCGGCGCCGGATGGCCGCGGCCCAGCTCTACACGTCGCTGCTGGAGGCGGGCTTCAACCCGGAGAACAACTGGGACGAGGCGCTGGAGTCGAGCGAGGCGTCCATGGAGCTGGCGCAGGCGGCGACGGGCGATGATCGCCAGGCGCTGCTGGAGGGCTTCCAGGTGTTCGCGGCGCTGCCGGAAGAGGTGCGGCTGCGCAGGCTCGCGTACCTGGCGGAGTCCGTGTCCAACCTGGAGCTGCTCAGCCGGCTGCCGGAGGGCATGGAGCCCACATGGCTCACCGGCCCGGAGGTGCGCGAGTGCCACGAGCGCGAGATGACCTACGTGCAGTCGCTCAAGGCGCAGGACATCCCGGCCAAGGTGGCCGCGCTGGCCAAGGCGGAGCTGGGCGTGCCCGAAGGTGAAGTGCCCGAGGACAGCGACGAGGACCTGTTCGTGCACGTGCGGTGCGACGTGTGCGGCAAGGAGAAGCTCATCGTCCAGTCGCCGGAGGCGTAGCGCTTTCGCCTCCGTGATGCGGAGGTGAGCGGGGGCCCGGTCGGAGCGCGAACAGCGTCCTGCCGGGCCTTCTGCTTTTTCAGCCCACCTGCTCGCGCCTGGCTTCCTCGGGCGCGGCGGGCAGCGAGTACGTCACCGGCTTGGGCAGCATCACCCGCACCTCGTCACCGGCGCGGATGAGGCCCGGGCGCTCCACCCAGCCCACGAGCCCCCGCTTCTGCAACGCGGCCTTCACGAAGCGGCTCGCCAGCCCCTTCAGGTCCGGGTGGTGCGCTTCGATGGCGCGGCCCGGGTGGATGCAGGGCTGGTTCTCCCCCTCCATCACCAGCGTGGCCTCTTCGGGGAAGAACAGCCGCGTGCCTGGCGGCAGGTGCGTCAGCCGGGGCACGCCCACGAGCTCCAGGTTCGCGCCCAGCCACGAGGCCAGCACGTTGGGGATGCCCAGGGTGTGGGCCACTTCCGTCAGCTCCTCGCGCGACACCACCGACACCTGCCGGGTGTTGCGGATGACCGTGCCCTTGGGGAACCAGGGCGTGCGCACGTCCGCGAGCCGCGTGAGGCCGGCGTGCCGGTCCCCCACGAAGCCTTCGAAGGACACCTGCACTTCGGGCACCTCATGGGTGACGAAGCGCTTCTTCTCGGGGTCCGTGCACAGGAGCACGTTGGCAAGATGGCCGGAGAGCGAGGGAGCGGGTGCGGTCATATCGGGCGACCGTTCTAACGCTTCAGCGCTGAAAATCAGAACAATGCCATCTGCTGTGGCTTGCCCAGCGGGCGGGCGTCCGTGCCCGCGTCCCGCAGCGCCTGGGCCAGCTCCTCCGCGAACCCGTGGCAGGTGATGACATCCCGGGCCCCTGTGTCCTTCACGTATTGCATCAACGACGGGAAGTCGGCGTGGTCCGACAGCGGGAAGGCCACGTCCGCGCCGTAGCGCCGCGCGCCGCCGGGGTCCATGGCCCAGCCGGTGAGCACCGCCGTCGCCCGGGGCCAGTGGGGCGCCAATCCCCCGCCCCGCACCAGGTGCGGCGGGAAGAAGAGGACCTCGCCCGGCTCCACCGTCCCGTCATAGCGGCGCAGGTTGTCGATGGGGACGCCCAGCTCCGCGTACAGCTCCGCCACCTCGAAGATGGACGGGTGCGCGACGAGCCGGAAGCCCCGGTCCGCCAGTTGCTTCATGGCCTCCTGGCTCTTGCCCAGCGGGTAGCCCAGCAGCACCGGCGTCACGCCCCGGTTCAGCTGCGCGCGCAGCCACGTCTCCACCTGCCCCAGCACCTCCGGGCGCGGCGGGAAGCGGTAGCGCGGGTGGCCGAAGGTGGACTCGATGACGAGCGTGTCGCACGTGGCCACCTCCGTCGCCTCCGCGGTGAGCGACGGCGCGGTGTTCAGGTCCCCGGTGTAGACGATGCGCCGGCCGTCCGCGCGGACGACGCGCAGCTGCGCGCTGCCCAGGATGTGCCCCGCGGGCAGCAGCTCCAGCATCAGCGGCCCCAGGGCGAAGGGGCGGCGGAAGGGCACCGCCAGGGGCGCGCGCACCGGGCCCAGCCGGTGGGCCATGAAGCGCAGCGTGGCCGCCGTGGCGATGGTGCTCTCGTGGCGGGCGATGTGGTCCGAGTGCCCGTGGCTGACGAAGGACAGCGGCGACTTGCGCTTCGCGTCCAGCGACAGGGGGGTGCCCGTCAGGTGCAGCCCGTTTCGTCTCAGCTCCACGCTCATGGGTCCGGGCGCTGTCTATAGCGCGCCCCGGGCGCCCGCGCTCCCGGCCGGGCCCACCCCTCTCGCCGGATGCTCAGGCGGCGGGCGTGCGGCCCCGTGCCCGCCATCCGTCCCACACCACCGGCCCCAGCTCGGAGATGAGCACCCCCAGGAGGATGAGGGCGCCACCGGCCCACTCGCGCGGCCCCAGCACCTCGCGCCCTACCGCGACGGAGAAGGCCGACGCGAACACGGGCTCCATCGCGAAGATGACCGCCGCGTGCACCGCCGTGGTGCGCGCCTGTCCCCACGTCTGCACGCCGATGGCGACCGCGCTCGCGAACACGCCGCACGTCAGCACCGCCCCCACGAGCGACGGCGTCCACGAAAGCCGCCGCTCCACGAACGGCAGGCACAGCGCGGACAGCACCATCACGCCCAGCAGCTGCACGGCCACCAGCCCCAGCACGCCGTCGCGCGAGGCGAAGCGCTCCGTGAGCAGGATGTGCACCGCGTACGTCACCGCGCACCCGATGGACAGCCAGTCCCCCAGGTACAGCCCCAGGAAGTGGCCGGCCTGCACCGGGCCGCCGGTGGGCCGCGTCAGCGCGTACAGGCCCACCGCCGCCAGCACCACGCCCACGAAGGTGCCCCAGCGGGGGATGTGCTTGAGCAGCACCACCGAGAACAGCGGGACGAAGAGGACGTTGAGCCCGGTGAGGAACGCCGCGCGCGACGGCGTGGTGTCCGTCAGCGCCACCGTCTGGAACGCGAAGCACAGGAACAACACCGCCGACAGCAGCGCGCCCTTCTTCACCGTGCCGGGCGCGAACATCCGCCGACCGGCGAGCGCGGCCATCACCGCCGCGCCCACCGCGAAGCGAAGCGTGAGGAAGGTGAAGGGGTCCGCGAACGCGAGCGCGTCCTTCACCACCACGAACGTCACGCCCCAGAACACGGTGAGGAGCACCAGCGCCCCGTCCGCCCGCCACCGCGCCCCGTCACTTCCCTGCGTCGTCACCGGAGGCCTACGGGATGAAGAAGAACGCGACGCCGAGGATGGCGTAGACGCCCAGCAGCATCACGCCCTCCAGCCAGTTGGACTCGCCGTCCAGCGCGATGAGCGTCGCCGCCCCCGTGCCGATGGCGATGCCCAGCACCTCCATGTGGCTGAACTCCAGCGTCAGGTTCTGGCCCAGCGGGATGGACACCAGCACCAGCACCGGCGCGACGAAGAGGGCGATCTGCTTGGAGGACTCGAAGGCGATGTTGAACGCCAGGTCCATCTTGTTCTTCAGCGCCATCAGGATGGCGGTGGAGTGCTCCGCCGCGTTGCCGATGATGGCGATGATGATGACGCCGACGAAGGTGTGCGTGAAGCCGAACGTGGCGATGGCCGCTTCGATGGCGTGCACCAGGAACTCCGCCACCACCACCACGCCCAGCGTGGCGCCCAGCAGGATGACGGTGGCCTTCTTGGTTGTCCACGCGGGCAGCTCCTCCGGAGTGCCCTGCTCCTCGCCCGCGTACAGGTGCGCGTGCGTCCTCAGGGAGAAGAGCAGCGACAGCGCGTAGACGATGAGCAGGATGACGGAGATGGCCACCGACATCGGGAAGATGACGGCGTCCCCCGCGGGGCCGCGCGCCGCGTGGAACAGGTCCGGGATGGACATGGCGGTGAGCGCCAGGAACATGATGGCGGAGCCGGACAGCGCCGCGGTGGCGTTGAAGGTCTGCCGGGGGAACTTCAGGCCGCCCGCGAGGATGGCCGCGCCCAGCACCAGCAGCAGGTTGCCCAGGATGGCGCCGGTGATGGACGCCTTCACCACGTCCGCGTGGCCGGAGCGCAGCGCGGCGAGCGCGATGATGAGCTCCGCGGCGTTGCCGAACGACGCGTTCATCAGGCCGCCCAGGCCGCTGCCCAGCTTGTGGGCAATCACCTCCGTGGCCTCGCCCATCAGGCGCGCCAGCGGGATGAGCGCCACCGAGCAGAGGATGAACGTCCACGTCCCCGGGAAGAAGAAGTGCGACGCGATGGCCAGCGGGAAGAACACCGCCAGCATGCCCAGGAACAGGTGGTCGATGTTGAAGCCACCCTTCTCTTCGCCGGACGGCGTGCCAGGAGCGCCAGGGGACGACGGGGTGACGGACGCGGGGGTGCTCACGAAGGGCCTCGCCAGCGAGGGATGCGGGGTGAACGGGACGGGTGCTTTTGGCCCACCCGGCCGGAGGAGGCAACCCCCCGGGCCGCGCTCACGCCGAAAGCACACGCACCAGCACGACCAGTCGCTTGCTGCCACCCGCCGCGTCCCACTGCTGGTTCGTGGCGGTGGTCAGCGCGTCCGGCGCGGGCCGGAAGCCCAGGCCCGAGAACGTCCGCAGCGACGCGGTGTTGTCCTCGTCGATGTCGGCGTGGACGCGCTCCGCCCCCTGGCGCCGGGCCTCCTCCATGAGGCAGCGCACCAGGGCGGAGGCCACCCCCATGCGCCGCACCCGGGGGGCCACCACCAGCGAGCGCACCCAGAAGCCCTCCAGGGCCAGCCCCTCCTGGTGGTAGTCGTCCACCCAGGCGAAGCCGAACAGGCGCCCCTGCGAGTCGAAGGCCCCCGCCGCCGCGCCCACGCGCCGCTCCTCGGGCAGGCCCCAGCGGTCCCTCAGCTGGCGGCGCAGGAAGGTGCCGGACACCACCAGCCGCTCCGTCGCGAAGGCGAGCAGCGCGTCCAGGTCGTCCGGCCGCACCAGGCGGATCTCCACCGGCCCCACGAAGTGGCGGCGCAGGGGCTTCGTCCACCCGGAGAACAGGTCGCGCAGGTGGCGGTACACGGCGCGGGCCGCGGGCTTCGTCCACACGCCGGACAGCGCCCGCTGCGTGAGGAACAGGGCCGGCCGGGTGGGCCGGGGCAGCCGCAGCACCAGGCTCCCCCGCTTGAGCGCGATGACCCGTCCCACCAGCTCCCCTCCCGACACGTCGGTGCCGCCCAGCAGCGACTCCGTCACCCAGGGGCGGGTGGACAGCACCACCTGGGCGGCGAGCCTGGGCCCGTGCCGCACCAGCGCCACGTCCCCGCGCGCCAGCCGCTCCGGCCCGCAGCGCAAGAGGCGCACCGCGTCCCCGCTGCGCAGGAGCGGGTACAGACACCGCCCCATGCCGCGCACCCACAGCCGATGGCCGAAGGGCAGCGCCGCAAGCAGGTCCGCGAGCTCGGCCGTCGAGACGCCACCAGAGGGCATGGCGGACACTCTGTCATGAAGGCGGGCCCCGTCGAGCCTCCGCGACACGTCCCCCACCCCGGCTTCGTCCGGAACCGGCTATGACACGGCCCGACACCAACGCCGAAGCGCCGAAGCGCCGAGCCTAGGGAGAGACCCCATGCCGACGATGCCCGAGGGTGACTACGCGCCCGCACCCCGCCAGGGGTGGTGGAGCCGCAACTGGAAGTGGGTGGCGCCGGTGGGCTGCCTGGGCCTGATGGGCTCGTGCGTGGGGATGGTCGCCCTGGCGATTGGCTGGGGCTACAGCTCCGTCAAGGACATGGGCGCGTACACGGAGGCGCTCGCCCTGGCGCAGGACGACCCGCACGTGCAGAAGGCGCTGGGCACCCCCTTCAAGCCGGGCTTCCCCAGCAACACCCAGGTGAGCACCGCCAACGGCCTCACCCACGCGGAGCTCGTCGTCCCCCTGGACGGCCCCAAGGCGGACGGCACCCTCAACGTCGTGGCCGACAAGCGCGGCGAGGACTGGGCGTTCCGCACCCTCTACGTGCAGTTGGACGACGGAGGCCGCATCGACCTGCTCGATACCGGAGATTCCGGAGCCGCAGGAGCCCAGGACGCGCCCCCTGCCCTGCCGGACGACGCCCCGAAGGAGCCCCGCGACGAGCCCGGCGACCTGGAGCCCGAGGCCCCCGCGGTCCCGCTCCCCCCGGCGGAGAAGCAGCCCGGCAAGGGCAGCGACATCGAGCTGTGAACGCACGAAGGGCGCGCTCCCGGGAAGTGTTTCCTCCCGGCAACGCGCCCCACGTGAGACAGCGCCTGCGGCCTACTTCAGCTTCTGGATGCCCTCGCGCAGCGCGGGCAGGACCTTGAAGAGGTCATCCACGAGGCCGTAGTCGGCCACCTGGAAGATGGGCGCCTCCGGGTCCTTGTTGATGGCGACGATGGTCTTCGAGGACTTCATGCCGGCGAGGTGCTGGATGGCGCCGCTGATGCCCGCGGCGATGTACAGCTGCGGCGCGACGACCTTGCCCGTCTGGCCGACCTGGTAGTCGTTGGGCACCCAGCCCGCGTCGCACACCGCGCGGGACGCGCCCACCGCGGCGCCCAGCAGGTCCGCCAGCGCCTCGACTTCCTTGAAGTCACCCTTGGTGCCGCGACCGCCGGACACCACCACGCGGGCCTCGGTCAGCTCCGGACGCGCGCTCTTCACCTCGTTGAAGCTGACGAACTTCGTCTTGGAGGCCTCCAGCTTCGGCTGGAAGGACTTCACCTCCGCGGCGGCGCCACCGCCCGCGCCCGCGGCGAACTCCGTGGCGCGGATGCTGATGACCTGCACGGGCGTGGTGAGCTTCACCTCGGCGAACACGTTGCCGGCCCACATGGGGCGCGTGAAGGTGATGTCCGCGCCACTGCCGTTGATGGCGGTGATGTCGGTGGCCATGGCGGCCTTCAGCCGGGCGGCGACGCGCGGCAGCAGGTCCTTGCCCTGCGCCGTGGAGGCCGCGCCAATGAAGGTGGCCTTCAGCTCCTGCGCGAGCGAGGCGATGACGGGGGCGTAGACCTCCGCCAGGTAGTGCTCGAACTCCGGGGCGGCGGCGGTGTGGACCGCCTTGGCGCCGGTGCCCGCGAGCTCGCCCGCGAGCTTCGACGGATCCTTGGACAAGAGGACGAGGTGCAGCTCCCCGCCGGCCTTGTCCGCGAGCTGCTTGCCCGCGGCGATGGCGTTGAGGGAAGCCTTGCGCAGGTTTCCGTCCGGCTGCTGCTCGGCGACGATGAGGACGATGGACATGGGTCTGTCTCCGGAATCTTTAGGGATGGATGGGGCGCGCGCTCAGACGACCTTCGCCTCGTTGTGCAGCTTCTCCACCAGGGTGGCCACGTCCGGCACCTTGATGCCGGCCTTGCGCGCCGGAGGCGACGCGAGCTTCAGCACCTGGATCTTCGGCGCCACGTCCACGCCCAGGGCCGCCGGCGTCAGCTCCTCGATGGGCTTGCTCTTGGCCTTCATGATGCCGGGCAGGCTCGCGTACCGGGGCTGGTTGAGGCGCAGGTCCGTGGTGACGACGGCCGGCAGCTGGACCTCCACCGTCGCGAGCCCGTTGTCGACCTCGCGCACCACCTGCACGCTCTTCTTGTCCGCCGTCAGCACCACCGCGGGGGACTTGCTCTTCTCCTGCTCGCTCTCCAGCGACTCCACCTTGGAGGCGAACGTCGCCTGGCCCCAGCCCAGGAACTCGGCCAGGTACTGGCCCACCTGGTTCTGGTCGTCGTCGATGGACTGCTTGCCCAGGATGACGATGTCCGGCTTCTCCTTCTCCGCGACCTTCTGGAGCAGGCCCGCGATGCCCAGCTGATCCAGCGGGCCCGTGTGGTTCACCCACACGGCGCGGTTGGCGCCCATGGCGAGCGCGTGGCGCAGCTGCTCCTGCACCTCCTTGCCGCCGATGGAGACCACCACCACCTCGCCGGTGTGCTTCGCCGCGAGGCGCAGGCCCTCTTCCACGCCGATTTCATCGAAGGGGTTGATCTTGTACTTCAGCCCCTCCTTGACGATGTCCGAGCCGTCCGGCTTGACCTTGATCTTCGACTCGGGATCTTCCACGCGCTTGGCGGTGACGAGAATCTTCACGGCGGGCTTCTCCTCTGTGGGGAGTGCTTGAAAAGTGGGTCGGCTGCTGAAGCGGCACCGGGACGCGGCGTCGGTGTTGACGCGCCGCACGACAGGGCCGAACTAATAGACATCCGCCCACGGCGGCGGCAACGGGAAAGCCCCGCCGGGGACAGATTTGCTTTTCTACCTGAACAGTTCCTTGGCGATGACCAGCCGCTGCACCTGGCTCGTCCCCTCGTAGACCTGGATGAGCTTGGCGTCGCGCATCAGCTTCTCCACCGGGTATTCCTTCATGTACCCGTAGCCGCCGTAGACCTGCACGGCGTCGGTGGCGACCTTCATGGCCATGTCCGCAGCGAAGCACTTGGCATAGCTGGACTGGAGGGTGTTGCGCTGTCCCTCATCCAGCACCCAGGCACTCTCCCAGGTGAGCAGGCGCGCGGCGTGGGTGTTCATGGCCATGTCGGCCAGCATGAACTGCACGCCCTGGTGCTCGCGGATGGGCTTGCCGAAGGTGTGGCGCTGGCCGGAGTAGTCCAGCGAGTGCTCCAGCGCCGCGCGGGCGATGCCCACGGAGAGGCTGGCGGTGAGGGGGCGGCTGTTGTCCAGCGTGGCCATGGCGACCTTGAAGCCCTCGCCCTCCTCGCCGATGCGGTTGGCCACCGGGACGCGGACCTCGTCGAAGGTCACCGTGGTGGTGTTGCTGGCCCGCTGGCCCATCTTGTTCTCGTGCTTGCCGGTGGTCAGCCCCTGGGGGCGCCCCTCCACGACGAAGCAGGTGATGCCCTTGTGCTTGCGGCCCTTGTCCAGCGTGGCGAACACGGTGAACTGATCCGCGTAGCCGCCGTTGGTGATGAAGCACTTGTTGCCGTTGAGGACGTACTCGTCGCCCTCCAGACGCGCGGTGGTGCTCATGGCCGCCACGTCGGAGCCCGCGCCGGGCTCGGTGAGACAGAAGGAGCTGAACTTCAGCTTCTCCCCGAAGGGCGACAGGAGGCGCTTCTTCTGGTCATCCGTGCCGTGGAGGATGATGGGCAGGTTGGCCAGGTCATTGGCGATGATGGACGTGGCCACGCCCGCGCAGCCCCACGCCAGCTCCTCGCACACGATGACCTGCTCCAGGTGCGACAGGCCCACGCCGCCGTACTCGGACGGGATGGCCATGTTGAGCAGGCCCAGCTCGAAGGCCGCCGACAGGAGGTCGCGGGGAAACTCGGAGGTCTCGTCGTAGTGGGCGGCCTTGGGACGCACCACTTCGCGGGCGTACTTGCGAGCGGCATCCTGCAAAGCGCGCTGGGAC
The DNA here is from genome assembly GCF_003612055.1 of Corallococcus llansteffanensis. GTDB lineage: Bacteria > Myxococcota > Myxococcia > Myxococcales > Myxococcaceae > Corallococcus > Corallococcus llansteffanensis. The sequence goes on along the minus strand of NZ_RAWB01000256.1, from coordinate 3,275 downwards.
TCGGTGAGCTGGAATTCCATGAGGCGGCTCCGGAAGGGAGGTTGATTCAAATATCAACGCGTTTCCCTGCCATACCGCTCCCGCCGCCCAACCGCCAGCCCCAGCACGCGCCCGCCCGCCATTCCAGGGACACCGGAACGGCGGGGGGACGGCCTGGAGAGCCAGGGGCCTACTTGCCCGCGGGCTTCGCCTGCTTGGGGACCTTCTCCCAGTCCGCGAGGAACTTCTTGATGCCGCTGTCGGTGAGCGGGTGGTTCGCCAGCTGGGTGATGACGCTGTAGGGCAGCGTGGCCACGTCCGCGCCCAGGCGCGCGGCCTGGAGCACGTGCACGGGGTTGCGCACGCTGGCCACCAGCACCTGCGTGGTGAAGTCGTAGTTCTGGTAGATCTCCAGGATGTGGGCGATGAGCTCCATGCCGTCCTGGGAGATGTCGTCCAGCCGACCCACGAAGGGCGACACGTACGTGGCGCCGGCCTTGGCGCACAGCAGGGCCTGGTTGGCGGAGAAGCAGAGGGTGACGTTGGTGCGGATGCCCTCGGCGGTGAGCGCCTTGACGGCCTTCATGCCCTCCACGCCCATGGGAATCTTCACGACGACGTTGTCGTGGATCTTCGCCAGGGTCTGCCCCTCCTTGATGAGCTCCGGGGCCTCCAGCGAGACGCACTCGGCGCTGATGGGACCGTCCACGATGGAGCAGATCTCGCGGATGGTCTCCTCCAGCCCGCGGCCGACCTTGGCCAGGAGCGACGGGTTGGTGGTGACGCCGTCCACGCAGCCCATCGCGTGGGCCTTGCGGATTTCCTCGACGTCCGCGCTGTCGATGAAGAACTTCATTGCATCCCCTAGGTGTCCCCGGCCACCGGCGACCGGGCGGGCAGGCCGTAGTCGATGGCCCCCCATGCGTCAAGGATGGCCACCCGGGCGACGGCTGGAGTAGAGGTAGCGCCGCTCATGGCCCGCGCCCCCCGATCCACCGCCAAGAACCTTCCCAAGAAGCCCCCCGTCCGGGACGCGGACGCGGAGGCCACGCTCACCTACGCGCGCGGCGTGCTGGAGGCGGAGGCGCGCGCCATCCTCGGCGTGACGGAGCGGCTGGGCGACGCGTTCCTGCACGCGCTGCACCTGGTGCGCGAGTGCTCGGGCCAGGTGGTGGTGACGGGCATGGGGAAGGCGGGCCACATCGGCCAGAAGCTGTCCTCCACGCTGGCCTCCACCGGCGTGCGCTCCGTGTTCCTGCACCCCGCGGAGGCCGTGCACGGCGACCTGGGCCGCGTGGGCCCGGGCGACGTCATCCTCGCGCTGTCCAACAGCGGCAGCACGGAGGAGCTGCTGCGCCTCTTGCCCCTGTTCAAGCGCATGGGCGCGCCCGTGGTGGCGCTCACCGGGGACGCGGACAGTCAGCTCGCGAAGGGCGCGGACGTGGTGCTGGACATCGGCCGCATCGAGGAGGCGTGTCCCCTGGGACTCGTGCCCACGGCGTCCACCGCCGCGCTGCATGCCGTGGGCGACGCGCTGGCGATGACGCTGCTGCGCTCGCGGCCCTTCGGCCGGGACGACTACGCGCTCTTGCACCCGGGCGGGAAGCTGGGGCGCTCCGTGCTGCGCGTCTTCGAATTGATGCGCACCGGCCGCGCGAACCCGCTGGTGCTGGACACCGCGCGGCTGTCCGAAGCGGTGGTGGTGATGACCAACACGCCGGGCCGGCCGGGCGCCGCGTGCGTGGTGGACCGGGACGGGAAGCTGGAGGGCATCTTCACCGACGGGGACCTGCGCCGGCTGGTGGAGAAGGGGCACCAGGACTTCCACGTGCCGGTGCGGCAGGTGATGGGCAAGCGCCCGCGCTGCATCACCCCGGAGACGCTGGTGCTCACCGCCGCCGCGCAGATGCGCGAGCTGAAGGTGGACCAGCTCCCCGTGGTGGACGTCGAGGGCCGCGCCGTGGGCCTGCTCGACGTCCAGGACCTGCTGGCCGCGAAGTTCTTCTAGCTACTGCGACAGCTTCGCCTGGAGCGCGGCCTTGTTCGGGTAGTCCGGCACGTCCTGGGCCAGCTTCTCCCAGAGCGCCTTCGCCCCCTTGGCGTCGCCCTTGGCGAGCAGCGTGTCGCCCAGCTTCTCCACCGCGCCCGCGTCACCCTGGAGGGCCACGCTCCACACGCGCGCGCCCATGGGACGGCCCAGGCCGACGAGCGCCCAGGCCATGCCCGCCTTCGCGCGCCCGTTCTCCGGCTGGAAGGGCACCACGCGGGTGTAGTTGGCCAGGGCCTCCTGGTAGCGGCCGCGCGCCAGGTGCTCCTCGCCCTCCTCCACCAGCTTGTTGAGGCCCGCCTCCAGCTCCGGCGTGCGCTCCGTGTTCTTCACCGCGTCCACCATCTCCGGCGTCAACGGGCGCGGCGCGTCCGGCGGCAGCGCCGGGTTCTGGGCCATGTTCTGCGCCGTGTTCTGCGACAGGCGCACGCGGCGGTCCTCGGCGCGCGAAGCGAGCCACTTCTTGCGGCCGCCGGCCTTCACCGTCTCCTCGATGCGCTGGCTCAGCTGCCGGGCCATGGGCGCGCGCTGCGAGTCGGGGTGCGCGGCCACCAGCAGGTCGAAGCCTTCACGCGCGGACTTGAGCGCCTGGAGGTTCTCTCCCTGCGTCTCGAACAGCAGCGACGAGCGGCCGAAGAGCGCCTCCTCGTGCTTCGGCTCCACCTCCAGCGCGCGCTCGTACGCCTTGAGCGCGCTGGGGCTGTCGCCGTGCAGGTACAGCGCGTTGCCGCGCAGCACGTCCACCTCCAGCGCGGGGCTCAGCGCGGCGCGGGCACAGGCGGCGGCGCCCGCGGTGTCGCCGGCCTTCGCGCGCGCCTGGGCCACGGCCTCCATCGCGTCCAGCGCCTGGCCCGGCGTGAAGCCGCAGTTCGCCGCTTCGGCGGTGGCCACGGGCGTCTTGCCCAGCTTCTTGCGCGAGGCGAGGAACAGCGAGCGCACGCCGTCCGCCTTGGCCTGCGCCTGGGACAGGTACGCCAGCGCCTCCGGGTTGCGGCCGTTCGAGTAGTAGAGCTTCCCCAGCGACGAGGCGATCTCGAACGACTTCTCCCGCTCGCGCAGGCCCTCGGAGGAGTCGAGCTGCTTCATCAGCTCCTCCGCCGACGGCGGCAGCTTGTTCGCGTCCTTCACCGGCGGGTGGCCCTGCGGCAGCGGCGCACCGGGCGCCACGGGGGCGCTGCCCGGCATCGTCGGGTGGCCTTCCGGCAGCGCGGCGGCGCCCGGGCTCGCGCCCTGAGCCGGAGCCGTGGTG
>NZ_RAWB01000255.1 GCF_003612055.1 Corallococcus llansteffanensis | reverse complement strand
CCTTCCCCCGGGCCGCGACGCCTCTCCCCACACACGTGCGAGCGCAGAGGGCTCTTGCCTCCGGGCGGCAACGCGGATCAAGACGCTGCGCGTCCGCCGATCTCCGGGAAGCGCTCATAGGCGCGCTTGAGCGTGTCCAGATGGGCAGGGTCGTCCAGGTCGAGCGGCGCATCCGTGAGCCGCACGACCCACCCGCCCGTCGCCGTGCGCTGCGTCCGTGAGAGCAGTTCGGTGTCGCGCGCAGGGTCCGGGAACCCGATGGCCCGTGCGGCGGCGGCCGACCAGTAGTTCAGCCACCCGAGGTAATAGGGAGTTTCGGGCGAGCGGATGTGCTCGAAGATCTTGAGGGCGGGCAACCCCCGGCGTGGGGCCGGCGGCCCTTCCCGCGTGGGTGCTATCTGATACGCGATGTCCAGCGCAGCACCGTCCGGCGTCGCCTGCCCCCAGAACGCGCGTGTGCCCTCTGCCACGGCTTCAAGCACATCCGCCGCTGCAGCGATGAGAGTCGCGTCCAGTGGCAATTCCGCATGAACTTGTAGCTGTGACTGACCGCCTGGGCTCACATACGCTGATTGAGGCTGCCCAGAAATCATCACGGGGTAGCGCTCATCGCCATTGCATACCAGCGGAAACTCGCCGCGCGTGCTCGCCTCAGCCAACCACGCATCACGTTGTGGCAACACGGCAAGCCGCTGCTTCTCGGTCACTCTCCACTCCAGGCGCAAGCCTGGCAATGCTCGCTCAAAGCCATGGACGGCGGCGATCGTGCGGTCGTCGTCACCCGTTAGGGCAGGTGCATAGACGTTGAGAAGGAGGGGGCCTTGAGTGGTCATCTTTTGCACCCCGTGACGACAATATTGAGGGCCGGATTCCGTCGCAACAATACGTCTTTGTGTTGTTGGGTGCTCACTCCAATGACGAAGCCATATCCACATGCAGCTGCGGCTTCTCGCTCCTTTTCTACGGGTTGCCCGCTTCCGCGTACAGCACGAACCCCTCGACGGGCATGGGTGCATGGGGAACGAGCGTCTCCACGAGAAAGAGGTTGTCGCAGTGCTCGGCGTTCGGTCCGCCAAAGACAGTCTTGATGGCCGGCTCCACGCACTCTTCCGCGGAGAGACACGCGCTGCCAGCTTGAGCGAGCCTGCGAACGATGTGCGCGGGATGAACGCTCCACTCCTGGCTTCCAGAAACGATTCGCGTGCCGAGCTGGCCGAACTGGCCGAGCCACCGCAGGAGATCCACCCGCTGTGACTCAAAAAACATGTCGAATTCCGTCCTGGGCGGGCGGTCGCTGGAGGGAGAGATCCATTCGGTCACACGCGCCTCTGGCATGGCCGACTCCGCCCATGCGGCCACTGCCGTTGGGTCGATGAGATGAAACCGCGTCCACGTACGCCCCATCGGCGGTTCGCTGTTCCAATAACGCGTCACCTCCTGACCGACGAACCCTGAGAGTTCGACGCGCCCAGCGGCATCCACCTCCATCAAGAACTCGGGGGTGCTGTCGTAGATGTTGTACTGAAAGGCGGGCACGCCCAGCCGCGAGGAAAGGCGTGCGAGAAGCGACGGGGTCCCCTGCATCAGGAGTTCGAAGGGTGCGGTGCGCAGGACGGTCCACCCGGGGGCGCCGTGAAACCCCGCAAGGCCCCAGCGCTGCACCTCGTCACCGAGCCCGTACTGCATGCGATCGGACCGCTCCGGGGTGCGCGGCCTGGGGGTTGTCAATCGCCGCCCCGCCTCCACCAACAAGCGTGAGAGTTCCCTCTCGACCCGGGCGATATCCGCACACTGGATGAAGGCCACGTTGAGCCACGTTCCCATGGAGGATGCGCCTGCCTTTCTCAGCTCCGCTTTATAAGGGCGTGCCCCGGCGAGGAAGAGGCAGCAGCCAGGCAGGCTCCGCCTCGCGGTGTGCACCCTCCCGCTCCCCACCTCATATTCCGGAAAGCGGAAGGCTGGAGCGGAGGAGACACGTGCTGCAAGAGATCCGGACAACACCCGTGCAGGACGTGGGTCGTGGGCTGCTGGGCGCGTTGATGGTCGGGGCCGGCACGGGGCATCTCAGCTTCGCGCGAGCGCCCTTCCAGGCGCAGGTGCCTGACTGGGTCCCGATGGACAAGGACACCGTGGTCCTGCTTTCCGGTGTGGTCGAGATAGGACTCGGGCTGACCCTGCTCTTCAACAAGCGGCACCGGGCCCTCGTCGGGTTGGGACTGGCGGCCTTCTTCGCGGCGGTTTTTCCCGGCAACCTGCATCAGTACGCCAAACACCTCCCCGCGTTCGGCCTCGATACGGACACCCAGCGGCTGGCGCGGCTGTTCTTCCAGCCCGTGCTGATGGGCTGGGCGCTGTGGTCCACCGGGGCCAGGCTCAAGACTGCCAGGAAGTCCGGGCCCCTGCCGCGCACCTGATGGGAGCGGAGCCAGGACAAGGTACGGTTGTCACCGCGTCCGGGGGGCGCGGCGAAGCGGCAATCGCAGACTCCTTCTCCATCATCAAACGAGCCCCGCCCGCACCTGCCCCGCAGCCGCCTTGTCTGGCACGGCGGTCGTGCATCAGAGTTGCCGCATGTCCAGCGCATGCGCTCTCGTGCTCGCCGCCGTGCTCACCGCCACCGCCTCGTCCTCTCCCACGAAGGAGGCCGACGCGGACCTGGATGGCGACGGCACGCGCGAGCACATCACGCTCGAGGTGACGAAGCCCGGCGCCTTCCGGCTCAGCGCTGGCGCGGCCGTCGCCGAAGGTGAGCTGCCCGGAGTGCGCGGCGTCACCGTGCTGGACCTCGACAACAGCGACAAGCTCCGTGAGGTGCTCGTCCACGGCGAGGCGCGCTTCCGCCTCTTCCGTCAGGAGGGCACCGCGCTCCGGGAGGTGCCGCTGCCTCCCGGGACACCGAGCGCCTCCGGCAACGGCTTCCTCCTCTGCGACGTCCCCATGGCAGACGGCTGGGCACGCCGCGACAAGTACCTCTACGACGCGAAGCAGCCGGGCTTCACCGAGGTGCCGCAGGAGCTCTACGCCGTGGGCCGCGTCCTCCCGCCTCCGGGCCAGGTGCTGCTCCAGCAGACTCCTGGAAGCACGGACGTCGTCACCCTGGTCGGGCCCGAGCGCGCCCTCTCGCTGCATGCCTTCAAGCCGGATCCGGCGGATGTTGATGGAGGCTGGTACCTCGCGGGTGTGGCGGGCACATCAGAGGACGTGCTCGGCTGGATTCCGGCCCGGGTGCTCCGGAAGAAGGTGAACGTCGACGACGGTGCGATGCTCGGGGCGACGGTCGTGCTGCCGGAGCTGTACGCCTCGGGCCTGAAGCCGAAGGTGGCCACCTCCTTCCCGCTGCTGCGCACGCGCCGGGACGACGCGGAGACGGTCGCGAAGCTGCGCGTGGGGAGCACCGTCACCCTGCTGGCCACGGAGGGGACGTGGTACCTCGTCCAGTCGGAGACGCGGCTGCTCGGCTGGGCCCGGGCCGGCACGCTCACGCAGGGGCTCTCGGCGCTGAAGAAGGCCGCGGTGCCCGACAAGCGCGCCCAGCTCTCCACCCTGCAGTGCCGCCTGCGCGCGGCGAGGCCAGCGCCTTCCGCCGGGCGCGAGGACTGGCAACCCGACGCCGCGGGCCTCATCCTCGAGAACGAGTACGCCAGCACCCTGGACACCTACAACTTCTGTCCAGACGGCCGGGTGGTGCTCGAGTTCCTCGTCGACGACTACAAGAAGTACGGCACCTGGACGCTCGACGGGGACACGCTGAAGCTGGAGCTCACGCGCAAGACGAAGCAGCTCGGCGTGGGGGAGCCCCTCGGACCTCCGGAAGGCGTGGAGGGCGTGCGTCAGTACCGCAAGACCACGCCCCAGGAAGGCACGCTCGCCGAGTCCCTCACGCTCGACTGGCGCGAGGTCCTGGAGGACGTGAAGACTCCCTCTCCCAGCTACGGGCCGAGGCGCGGTACCCCCACCTGCCGCTGAAGGGGCATCAAGTCGTCGAAGGCCCGTGGCGATGCCAAGCCGCATGGGCCGGCCAACCCCCCCCTGCGGCGGCAAGCTGCACCATTCGAACTCGCAGGGCAATCGCGACCATTGCGAGTGCAAGATCCTCCACAAGGCGAGTCTGGATGGCATGAAGGCCGGCGGATCGATCACGATGCGCATCACCTGGAACCAGGGCGGCTGGCTCTCCGACAGCCCGTGCGGGCAATGCATGGGCGCGCTGTGCGATGCGGCAGCCCACCGCACCGTCGAACATGCACGCGCCTCCGGGGCCCGTGGTCGGCAAGACGAAGGCGTTCACGAACGACGCGCTGTATGCGGCGGTCTGCGGCTTCTTCCGCGTGGAGGGGCAGAAGCATCCGCAGCGAGGAGTACGGGACTTGAACCCGTGGGCAGGGCGATAGCAAACCCCAGGCAGGACGCGCTGTTACCCGCTATCGCCTTGAGCTCACGTCGGTTCGTTGTGCCGCTCCATCCCGTCTCGCCCCGTCTTGTCCCGTTCTCAGCCCCGCTGGAGGGGCTCACTGGGGGCACATGCGGCCCACCAGGGTCGAGCGAGCGCGACCCGCGTGGCCAGCAGAATGGCCGCGGTGCGAGCTACCGTCCGCGCGGGTACACTCCACCTGATGGGGGACAGGTGATGTGGAAAGTCGGCAAATGGACGGGAGTGACCGATGAGCTGATGTTCCGGACGGTTCGCTACGAGCCCCCGCCATTCGAAGGCCTGCGAAGCAGTCATGGCCTGCTCTGGACCGGAGAGCTTTGGTTCGAGGATGAGCCCCAGCTGAAGATGGACGTGCACGCGCTGCGTGTCATCGAGGTGGTGCGGGCCCTCCGCGTCGCGACCGGGCCGAGAGCCGCCGCCCTTCGGAGCGAGATCCGCTCACTGACCGTGGAATGTCCGCGTCTCCTCGGCGAGTCGTTCGATGTTCGCTGGCTCACGGGCCTGACGGCACTCGAGGGCCTCCGGGTAAACTCGTCCACCGGCATCATCGGCGCGGGGGCCCTCGCCGGGCTGCCCTCGCTGCGCCATGCCGAACTCTCCTCGCGCAACCATGCGGAACCCTCCGCGGACAGGTATGACTGGGCCAGGCATCTGGCGAGAGGAATTCTTGACCTCGAGGGAATCGCGCGGAGCCGTAGCCTGGAGGTCTTCTGCCTTCGCGGAGGGGCCCTCGGCGACCTCCGTGCGCTGGCACGGCCTGATAACGCTCCGGCGGCTGGCCGTCCACGAGCACCAGCCCCTCTCCACCACGGGCCTCGAAGACCTTCCCCTCGAATCGCTGGAGCTCGCGCTTCCCGAAGAGGGCAATGACTTCTCGGCGCGCACGACGCTCCGCACTCTGCGTTCGCTCTCTTTCTCCGGGCGGCTCTCCGTCTCGGCGGCCCGGGTCATCGCGAGGTGCCGGGTCCCCCATGCTGAATCTGTCCGATGTCGAGGACGACCCGGACCCCGCCGTCTTCGCGGCGCTTCCCGACGCGGAGGAGTTGCATCTCCAGCTCCCCACGCTGGACAGGTACAGCCAGGGCTCGCGACTTCCCATGACCGCGCTCACCGTGGGCTATGTCGACGACGCGGCGCTTCGCCTGCTGGCGCGCGCGCCACGATTGCGCACCCTCGACATCAAGAGGCTGGCCGCGACCGACCTCGCGCCCATCGCGGACCACCCGGAGCTGTGCGCGCTCGGCTTCGACACCGCCTTGAGGCTTCGTTCACTCGACCAGGTGCCCACTGCCGTCTTCCTGGGGGACCGAAATCCGCCGCGCCGTCCCAACGAGCTGGTGCTGACCAACAACCCACTCGCCTCCATCCGGCAGCTGGTCCACCTGCGAGGCGTGGAGCACCTGGACCTCAGCGGCTGCACCGAGCTCACGTCCCTGGGGGGGCTGGAGGGAATGGACGCGCTGCGCACGGTCCTGGCTGACAAACAGGGCCCGCTCGAGCTGTTTCCGCCGAGCCTCTGGTCGCGGGTGGATTGGTCGAAACGGCGCATGCGTTCCTACTGACGTCCGCTTCTGCGGAGGAGAACCATGAAGCGAAGCATGAATCGGGCAGCAGAGATGCAAAGACGGACCTCACTCCAATTGCTATTACTCTCTCTCATCCCCTTTGTCGCGGCGGTGTACCCGACGGTGGTCATCGCGCAGCCTACGGTCATCACATCGCAGCAATGCGTCGCAACGCAGAGCCGCTGGTCTCGCAACATTCCGGTTTGCTGGGAGGCCAGCGCCATGGCGCCCGAGTTCGAGACGTCCCGCCTGCAGGTGCGTGAGGCGGTACGCCGGACGTGGGAGAACCATTCTTCGCTCACGTTCTTTGGTTGGGATGTCTGCCCCACTCATCCCCAACTGCCCTTTCCCGGCATCCGCATCGCGCACGAGGACAGACCGCTCAAGACCGGAGAAAAGCCGAACGACAACGCACCGCATACCAAAGGGCTTGGCACGGCACTCCGCGGGGTGCCGGGCGGAATGGCGCTGAACTTCACCTTCAAGAACTGGGTGACTTCTTGCTCCGCCACGGAAGAAGCGCGGCTGAAGTGCATCGACACTGTTGCGGTCCATGAATTCGGTCATGCGCTCTCCTTCGGCCACGAACAGAACCGGCCCGATACCCCCCTCGCGTGGTGCAACGACGCACCCTCAGGGAGCGCGTGCACTGCAGAGGGCACCTGGGATCGCGCATCGGTCATGAACTACTGTTCAGGCTCGTGGAGTAACAATGGCCATTTGTCGGCCGGCGACATTGCAGCGGTGCAGAAACTGTATGGCCCGGCCGTCGCGGACCCTGGCGTGCGCATGCTCGTCTTCAATGGATTGACCATTGCATGGAGTGCGCGGGGGACTTTGCCCGGCATGACATGCATCTCACTCAACGAAGGCGCTGAGCCTCCGGGCGTCTGGGATGACAATTTCTTCTGCACGCCCTCGACGACGACCACGTTCCGATGGTCTACGGCTGGACCAATCGCCGGAATGAACTGTGTACAAGTCTACGAGGATGCCGAGCCGGCTGCCACGACATGGACGGACAACTTCCTGTGTTCCAGCAATCCGAACTTGCACATGTCTTGGAGCGAAGCGGGCGTCGTCCCTGGCCGCGCTTGCCTGCAGTGGTTCGAGCCTAACGACCCGCACACGTGGACAGACAACTACCTCTGCTTGTCGGACCGTTCTCCAGAAACGGAACCACGCGTCGTCTTCACGAAGACCTTCAAGTATGCTGCGGGTCTATTCGGCACCCGAAATGAGGGCCGAGATGAACTCTTCGGAGGAGCATGTCCGCCGAACTCCCAGCGGGCGTCGTGCATTGTCCGGGCGGAAGCCGACAGCTCGGCGAATTGCTACAACGTGTCGCGCACGGAGGGAGCAACCGATTGCTCGTGTCAGGCACACGTGGGCGCTGCGGCGTTGCAGTGGATCAACTGTGTCGGCCAGGTCTCTGTTGTCTGTCGCGCTGGAACGGCGCGGTGTGGCGACGATTGCGCGGACTTCCAGAACGACGCCAGACACTGCAGTGGTTGCGGACGCGCCTGCGCCGGGGGTGGGAAATGCGTCGCGGGTGTGTGCAGGTCGAAGGTGTGCCCTGATGGGAAGACGCTGTGTGGCGGCAAATGTGTGAATCTGCGGTCGGACATGAAGAACTGCGGAGAGTGCGGTAATGGCTGCAATGCCAAGATTCAACACTGCATGTCCGGCGAGTGTGTTCAGCGGGACCGTGAACCGGTTGATTGACAGAGGCGCGAGCCGTGACGACTCATCGGCCGGGCTCATGCATGACGGAAGGGGCACCTGACTCTTAGAGGCGTGGGCTCGGCAGCAGGCTCAGCAACGATAGGCTCGTCGGCGCGGATTCACTTACGCTCCCAACGTGCCGCGTCCCGCGGCTACCGGCCCCTTGGGCTGGACCGGATGCTTAAGGAGAAGCCCGGGCGCTGAAGAGACGAAGGGCCCGGAACCTTGCGATTCCGGGCCCTTCTTATTGGCGAGGAGTACGGGATTTGAACCCGTAGGCCCCGGCGTGGCGGTGCGCTTCAGCTCCGCTTCGTCATGTCGAACAGCGCGCGGGCCTGCGGGCCCAGGAAACCGTCGAAGCCGCCGGAGCGCTCGGCGATCTCGAAGTACGCATAGGGCCACATGCGCGTGCCGCCGCCCCGGAGCGTCAGGGGCAGGGGAGATGCGTGCGTGGCCGTCTGTCGCAAGGACGTGCCGGGTGCGCCCTCGATGTCTGTCTTCATGGGCACGCCCGCGTCGCGCATGCGCCGCTGCCACGCCTCCACGTCGTCCACCGCGCCGGTGAAGTGGTTCACCTTGCGGCCGAACGCGAGCAGCCACGCGCCGTACTGCGTCTCCTTCTCCAGCTCCAGCAGCCCAGCCTCGTCCGGCGGGGACGGCGGCGCGAACCACGCCGCGAGCGCGTCCACGTCCTCCGGCGGCGGCGGATCCACCGGGAGCGCGGCGAGCAGCTCGCGGGCGCGCGGCGACAGCTCCTCCGACTTCAGCTCGGAGAGGAAGACGCGCGGCAGCCCGTCCGGATGGGAGAGGTAGATGGCGGACAGGTGCGCGTCCGGGAACGTGTACGTCCCGGCCGGACGCCAGCCGAAGCGCTCGAACACCCGCGAGAACAGCGCGATGCCTCCGCCCGGCCGCGCGAGCGTGCGGAACGCGACGTGGTCGTTGCGGAAGTGTCCCCCTGACAGCGCCACGAAGGTGCGCGCGAAGGGGACTTCGGAGGCATAGCGCTCCCACAGCAGGTCCAGCAGCCGGGAGGCGTCGGAGGCGGAGGTCGTCATGTCCGCCAGTCTAGGGAGGTCGCCAGAAGCTCTCTAACAAATCGCGCAGCCAGAAACCCTCGGCGAGGCCGCTTCATCACCGCGCACAGGTGGGCCCTACTTCCGCTTCCGGCTGCGGGTCCGCTGCGGCGGGGGTTCCGCGAGTGTCGCCAGGGCATCGACGAAGAGCCGGACCTTGTTCGGAAGGTTCAGCCGGCTCGGGTAGACGACGTGGATGGCCCGCAGCATCGCGGGCTGGGGACCGAAGAGGACCTTCAGCCGGCCGTCGCGGACGGCCTCCCGGCAGACGATGTCCGGGACGCGCGCGATGCCGACTCCCGCGATGGCTGCCTCGCACGCGAGCTCGCTGTCATTCACCATCAGGACCGGATCGATCCGGGACTTCACCCCTCCGGCCTCCCACGTCTCGAACGCACTGAAGCCAATGCAGCGCGCGGAGCGGAGCTCCCTGGCGTCCGGCGTGCCGTGCTTCGACAGGAAGCGGGGGCTTGCCACGAAGCGGACCGCGCCCTCTCCCAGCTTTCGCGCGACGAGGGACGAGTCATTGAGCGGGCCCAGGTGGATCGCGACGTCGAAGCCCTCTTCGATGAGGTGGGGGCGGCGGTCCGCCAGCACCAGCTCCACCCGCGCCTGGGGATAGCGGGCGAGGTACTTCGAAATCACGGGGGTGAGGTACCGGCGGCCATAGAGCACGGGCGAGGAGACCCGCAGCAGGCCGGTAGGATCCGCCAGTCCTTGTTGGACCTCGCTGTTCGCTTCTTCGATGAGCGCGGCGATGGCGGAGCAGCGCTCGGAGTACATCACTCCGGCCCCGGTGACCCGCAGGCGCCGCGTGGTCCGTTCGAGCAGCCGCACCCCCAACCGCTCCTCCAGGTGGCGGATGCGCTCGCTGACGGTCTGCTTGGTGATGCCGAGCTTGAGTGCCGCCCGGGTGAAGCTCTCCTCTCGGACGACCGTCGCGAAGAGGACCATGTCGGCGGGTGGGATCATGGCCGTCAAGCCTAACCTGACAATGAGTTCGGCTGGGACCTCATTGTCGGAGCACTCCAGTCGCCGCATCGTGTGGCCTCACGCAACCCTCAGGAGTGCCACCCATGAAGCTCTACTTCGCCCCCAGGACCCGAGCGGTCCGTGCCCGCTGGCTGCTGGAGGAACTCGGCGTGCCCTACGAGCTGGTCAAGGTCAACATGGCTCGACAGGAGCACACCACGCCTGCCTATCTGGCGGTGCATCCCCTGGGCGAGCTCCCCGCCCTGGTGGATGGGGACGTCACGCTGCTGGAGTCCCTGGCCATCTGTCTGCACCTGGCCGACCGCTTCCCGGAGAAGCAGCTGGCGCCACCCGTGGGCTCCGCGGAGCGCGGCCCCTATTACGGATGGATGGCTTTCACCGAGATGAGCCTCGATTCGGTGGTGCTGGAGTTCTACCGAGACGCGCAGTCGCCGGAGGAGCGCAGGTACTCGGATGAGGAGGTCGCGAGGCACAGGACCCGGCTCACGGCCGTGCTCGACGTCATCCACGAGGGCCTCGGCGACCGTGAGTTCCTCGTGGGAGGGGTGTTCACCGCCGCCGACGTGGTGATGGCCTCCAGCCTCCACCTCGCGAACACGCTGATGCTGCTCGGCGGGCATCCGCGGCTGGTGGAGTACGTCCGGCGTCACTCCCAACGACCGGCGGTGCGCAGGGCCGTCTCTTTGTGAGGAGAGCCGCCGCCGAGTGACCCACCGGGGGCGGGACGCATTGACCGGAGCACGCCTCCGTGGGAGCACGACTTCGTGGTGCCACCAGGGAGCCAGGGATGAAGGCCGCGAACAGGATTCCCGTCATCGTGGGCGTGGGGCAGGTGAACGACCGTCCCGAGGATCCGCTCCAGGGGCTGGACTCGCGGGGCCTGATGGAGGCCGCGCTCCGGTTGGCGGATGCCGACGCGGGAGGAGGGTGGCTCGAACGGCTCGACTCGCTGGCGGTGGTGGAGCAGCTCTCGTTCCCGCGGTTGGGGCCGCTGCCGTTGTCACTGGCGGAGCGACTGGGGGCTCGGCCGCGCCTTCTTGAGCAGACGGCGGAGGCGAGTGGTGACAGCCCCGTACGGCTGCTCGATGAGGCCGCGAACCGCATCGCCGCGGGCGAGGTGGAGGTCGCGGCGGTCGTGGGCGGCGAGGCCCTGCGCACGGCGGCCCGGCGCGCGGCCCTGGCGGCCGGGGGCGCGCCCTCCGCGCACAACGCAGCGAGCACCATCGGCGTCCAGGCTCGTGAGGCCTACCGGCGACGCTACGGGTTGCTGGCGCCCGTGGACGTCTATCCCCTGTATGAGAACGCCTGCCGTGCCGCGTGGGGCCAGACGCTGGAGGAGGCGCAGCGGGAGAGCGGCCTTCTCTGGTCGTGCTTCTCCCAGGTCGCCGCGGGCAATCCGGGCGCGTGGCTGCGCGAGCCCCTGTCGGTGGAGGACATCCTCACGCCGTCCGCGGCCAACCGCCCCATCGCGTTTCCGTACTGGAAGCGGATGGTGGCCAACAGCTCGGTCAACCAGGGCGCGGGCTTCCTCGTCACCAGCCTGGCCCGGGCCCGCGCGCACGGCGTGCCGGAAGCCCGGCTCGTGTACGTGGGGCGGGGCGCGGCGGCCCACGAGGCGGAGGACTTCCTCGCCCGGGATGGCTACGCGGGCTCGCCGAGCATGGCGGTCTCGCTCCGCCGCGCGCTGGAGCTGAACGGGCTGACCGTCGATGCGCTGGATTGCGTGGAGCTCTACAGCTGCTTCCCCTGTGTGCCGAAGATGGCGCGCCGGGTGCTGGGCTGGCCGCTGGACAAGCCCGCCACCGTGGTCGGTGGCCTGACGTTCGGCGGAGGCCCCATCGCCAACTACATGGGCCACGCGGTGGTCCGCATGGTGCAACAGTTGCGCGAGCAGGGCCGCCAGGGCCTGCTCTTCGGCAACGGCGGCTTCGCGACGTACAACCACAGCCTCGTGCTCACGCGGGAGCCCCTGCCCGCGAGCGCGCGACCCCCTTTCCCCGAACCCCAGGCGGAGGCGGACGCCGCGCGGGGTCCCATTCCTCCGTTCATCGAGGACTTCACCGGCCCCGGCGTCATCGAAACGTACACGGTGTTGTACGAGCGGGACGGGAGCCCCCGGTTTGGCGTCATCGTCGGACGCGGCACGGAGGGCGCGCGCTTCCTCGCGAAGGTTCCCGCGCATGACGCGGCCGGCATCGGCTTCCTGTGCGACGGGAGGGTAGAGCCCGTCGGGAGCGCGGGCAGGGCGGTCCCCGGGCGCGGCGGGGACATCCTCTGGGAGCGGGCATAGCCCTGCGGGGCGCGGGTTCGAGTCCTGCCCCTGGGTGGTCCGGTCGCAACCCCACGGGCACCTCAGGCGAGCCCCACCCCGTGAACGCTTACGATTCCTGTTTCACGGTCTCGCCGGAACCACGGCCCGGGAGCCTGGTCTGCATGCCGGCGTTCAGCCAGGGTTCGAGCGCGAGCTGGATGCCGCACGCAGCGACGGTGACGAGCGCGGCCGTGAGGCCCGGGGCCTTCCAGGCGCCCAGGATGGCCGCCGCGGCGATGACCCAGGGGCGGATCAGCGTGAACGGCCCCAGGACCACCACGCTCGCGAGCGTCCGCACATCGGCCTCCGCCGCCGCCCAGACGCCCATGCCCATCAAGGTCAGGGTCGCGTACGGCAGGAGCACCCAGAGCAGGGCCTGTGCGCAGACGAGGAGCTGCGCGAACAGGCCCGGCGTGAACAGGCAGGCCCCGGCGATTCCGCAGCCCACGATCGCGGTCGTGAAGAGTCCCCGCCCCATGCCCCGGCGGATGGCGTACCGGTAGAAGTCGGCCTTGAAGATGCGGGCATCCCGGCCGGTGGCGACCCGGAAGCCGCAGAACGAGGCATCGGTGATGGCGAGCAGCGCGAGCAGCACCGGAAGGACGGCGTTCATCCGGTGGGCCCCAGCCTCGCGCGCAGTGGGCCCATGCTGCGCATGAGCGGCGCCCACAGCTCCGCACGGGCACCCAGCGTGGCGGTCATCGGGCGGAGCACGGCACCGAGGAAGTTCCGGGCACCGTCGAGGGATGCGCAGGTGAACCCCGTCGCCGTCCGGGCCGCCGACAGCAGGGTCTCCGTGGAATGGACGCGCCGTGCGGAGACGACACCGTCGTGGCGCGCGAGCGGCTCACGCATGCGGGTCTGGTGGAAGATCCACGCGCCCCAGGGCGAGAGCACCGAGCGCTGGATGTCGTAGTGAACGAAGGCGTGCCCCTGCCGCTGGCCCGCGAAGAACGCGTCAAGGTCGCTCCCACGGAAGTGATGCATCACGCCCGTGGAGATGAAGACGTGACCAGGCTGTTCGAGCTGGAACGCGTTGGCGACCTTGAGCTCGCATGAGAGGGATTCCTCTTCAGCGAGCCGCCTGGCGTTTTCAATCAGCGCCACGTTCATGTCACAGCCGATGATTTCAACATCGCGTCCCAGCCGGCCATGCGCCGCGAGCGAGCGGACGACGTAGCCGAGCCCGCACCCGACGTCGACGATGCGCAGCGGAGGCTTCACGCCGGCGTCGCGCAGCGCTTGCAGCAGGGGTAACAGCACGCCGCGGAGGCGGTCTGCTTGCAGGAACTCCTCGCTCAGCCGCTGCAGCTCGATGTGCGAGCGCAGGAGGGCCAGATTGCAGGCCTCGACGTCGAGCGTGTCATTCGAAGCGGGAAGCCGCTGCACGAGCCGCGCGGCGGACCGCTGCCCGTTCGCCATGAGCCGCGCCACGACGGACTCGCGCGACACCGGCCGGGGCTGGAGCGTCGCGACGTCGTAGTCGACGATGAGGTCGGAGATTTCCAGCAGGTCGGAGGACATTCCAGCGCGGTCACGGTGGGCCAGCGGATTGTACCGCATCGCGCGTTGGGACACCGGGGCGGTGAGCCGCCCCGGTGTCGGCCCTGCCTACTCGCGCGATCCCGTCAGCCCCGGCGGGCAACTGAAGGTGGCCGGCACGGACCACAACTGGCCTTCGTCGCTGGCGTCGAGGGCGGTGAAGAAGATGCGATTGCCCACGCGGGTGAACGAGTCTGGCAGCGAGACGTCCGCCAGCTGGCCCTGCGTCGCCACGGAGCCC
>NZ_RAWB01000254.1 GCF_003612055.1 Corallococcus llansteffanensis | reverse complement strand
GCAGTTGTTCGCGGGCGTGGCGGTGTTCGCGGGCGGTGCTCCGGGCGCCAGCTCCCTCGAGGACGCGCAGCGCTGGTCGTTGGATCCCTGGCGCCTGCCGGAGCTGTGGCTGGGCCCGTACCTGGCGGATCCGGCGGTGGAGCGCGCGGTGCCGGAGGAGGTCGTCAAGCCGCTGCTGCACACGGGCGGGTTCTCCACGCTGTGGTCGGATTCGCTGTTCGTCGGCGTGCCCGTGCTGGTGCTCGCCCTGGCGGCCCTGCGCTTCATCCCCGTGCGCCGGTGGGCCCCGTTCGGCGCGGCGTGGACCGCGCTGCTCGCGCTGGCGCTCGGTGCCGCCCTGCCCTTCTACGCGCTGCTCTACGACGTGCTGCCGCTGTGGCGACCGTTCCGCTACCCGGAGAAGCTCTTCGTGCACCTGTCCCTGGGCCTCGCGGTGCTCGCGGGGCTGGGATGGAAGGCCGTGGTGGCGTCACCGGAGCGCCTGCGCTGGACGGCCCGCGCGGCGGGGCTCGTCGCCGGGGGGCTCGCCACCGTGGCGCTCGCCGAGCGCGTGGGGGGCGCGTGGTCGCACGCGTTCGTGCTCGGACGCTGGCCCCGCGTTCCCACCCAGACGCTGGACACGCTGTCACACGCCTTCAGCACCGCGGGCTTCGTCGCGGCGGGGATCGCGCTGGGCTGCGCGCTCGTCCTGCCGGGGCTCGCGGACTCCCGGCTCCGCATGGGCGTGCTGATGGCGCTTCAACTGGGCGCGTCCTTCACCGCGAACGAGCCGCTCTACATCCTCGGATCCGAGGAGCTGCTGGACAGTCCGCCGACCTTCGTCCTGGCCGTGCGCGAGCACGCGGCCCAGACGGGGAGCACCGTGCCCCGGGTGGCGTCCCGCATCCAACGCTACCGCCTGCCCCGCTTCGAGGGCTTCGAGTTCCAGGACAGCGTGGCGCTGATGTCCCGCGCCACGCTGGTGCCCAACACGCCCGCGCTCTGGGGCATCGGCACCGCGGAGGCCTACCTGCCCGCCGCGAGCCCGCGCGTGTTGCACCTCCAGGATGCCGCGCCCGGCCTCTTCACCGAGCTGCTGCCCGTCTTCGGCGTGCGCTTCAGCGCCTACACCCCGGAGACCTACGAAGCGCTGAAGCAGAAGCCCGGGCCGGTGGTGGCGCGCGACACCGTCTTCGACCTGGTGCTGGTGGAGCACCCGGAGTCCCGGCCACGCCTGTCCCTGGCGAGGCCCCGGTGCGTCCGCGATGCGGAGGCGGCGCTCGGGCTCCTCCGCGACGCGTCCTTCCGGTCCAGCCCCCAGGCCGCGGTGGAGTGCGGCGATGCGACCCTTCCCGACTCCGGCACCGCGCCCCTGAACGGCAGCGTCCGGGTGGAACAGGATTCCCCCGAACGCCTGGTGGTGGAGGTGGAGACGCCCGAGGACTCGGTGTTCCTCGTCAATGACGCGTGGCAGGCCGGATGGTCGGCCGCCGTGGACGGGGCCCCCGCGAGGCTGCTCCCCGCCAACATCGCGGTGCGTGCCGTGCCCACACCTCGGGGCTCGCACCGCGTCGAGCTGGACTACCGCGTGCCCGGTCTGCTGCCGGGCATCCTCCTCTGCGCCGCGACCTGGCTGGGGCTGGCCGTGGCCGTGGGGTGGCGGCGCCTCGCTTCCAAGCGTCGGCCAATCAACGACGCACCGTCCTGAGGTCGGGGGGCGGGGGTTGGAACCCTGGCGCGGGTGCCTAGCTTGGTGAGCCACCCCCCTGCTCTGGACGTCCCCCGTGGCGATTCCCCCCGTCTTCCCGCGCCGCGTGCTGTCCGCGCTCCTGGGCGCGACCCTGCTCCTGTCCACGACCGCCGCGAGCGCGCAGTCCGCGCCCACGCCGCTGGAGGACAACCGCACCATCACGCTGGGCTACATCGGCATCGCGTATGAGCTGGGCGGCATCATCGACCCCACGCTGCAACCCGGTGGCACCAGCAGCGCACGTCCGAACTGGTTCACCTTCGCGCCGCATGCCTCCCAGGCCGGCGGCAAGGGCATGTACAGCGCGGCGCTCGCGCGGCACTTCATTGCCGCGGCGCGGCTGCAACCCTCGATGTCGCTGACGAACGCGTTGGACCGACTGGGGCTCACCGGCACGACGCGGCTCCAGCTCCAGGACCTGTCCCTCCAGCTCATCTCGCAGGGCCTCACCGCCGACGCGGCGGCGGCGCTGAGCGTGATGACCAGCTCGCTCAACGTCAGCGCGCTCGCGGATTCGCGCACCCTGCTCGCCACCGCGTCGCGGCTGGGCGCGCTGTACTGGAGCGCGCCGGGCCTGTCGCCGCTCGACAAGACGGAGGTCATCGTCGTCACGCTGGAGCGCACGCTGCACGAGGGCAACCTCGCCATCTTCAACGACATCGGCGGCTCCGCGCGCCTGTACCTGGACTGGCGCGCCGCCGCGACGGGGGCCATCACCCCGCAGCGCGTGCTCACGGAGTTCACCCTCGTGGGCGCCATCAACACCGAAGCCTGGCAGGCGCATGCCTACGCGCTCGCGCACGCGGAGGACGTGCCTCGCCCGCAGCGCATGGACCTGCTCTTCCCCGGCCTGCACTGGAAGAGCCTCCTGGTGGCGGCCTTCGCCGTCTACGAGGAGGCGCGGCTTGCGCCCACGCCCGCCCGGCGCGACGCGCTCATCGCCATGGGCAACAACTTCGTCGCGTGGCGCGAACAGCGCGACCAGGCCCAGCCCGTCTTCACGCCCTCGGGCTCACCCACCGACGAGGTGTCCCGCGCGGGCGTGCTCCAGGCGCTGACGCCGTTCCTGATGACGGACTTCGGCACGGTCCGCTGGACCTACGCGGACTACGCCTATGCGCAGCCGGACCGCGACGGCAACCCGCTTACTTCCCCTCCGGCCGAGTACAGCTGGGCGGACTTCTGGGACCGTTGGAACGGCATCCTCTTCGCATTTGACTCGGCCTACACCCGGCCCAGCGAGCTGTGGGTCATGCCCGAACCCCTCACGGATCCGCTCGGCTGACAGACGGGCGCGCGACTTTTCCGCTCTGGCTTGACGGGTGCGGGCCGCGTGCGGGAGCGTGCCCCCTGATGAGTCCCCTGCCTGGTGGCCCGTTCGAGCCCACACGCCCTGCCTCCGCGGAGGATCCGCACCCGGTGAGCACCCGCGCCCCACGCACCATGAAGGACGCCACGCAGCTTCCGCTCCCGGCCGACGAGGCCAGCATGTCCGCGCAGACCCGCCTGCAGGTCCTCCGGGAGATGATGGCCGAGGCGTTCCTGGCGCTGGACGCGCAGGGGAACATCCAGGAGCTGAACCACCGCGCCGCGTCCCTGCTGGGCCTGCCGCATGAGCGCTGCGAAGGCCTGACGCCGTGGGGCGCGCAGCCGGGGCTGGCCGGGACGCCGCTGCACGAGCGGCTGCTGGACGCGCTCGCCACGCGCGAACCCGCGCGGTTCCTGTCGGAGCTGCCGTCCGGGGTGTGGCTGGAGGTGTCGGTGCGCCCGGTGGGCGGCGAGATGTGGGTGCTCGCCACGGACATCACCCGCAGGCAGCGCGCGGAGGACGAGGCCGCGCGCATCGACGAGCGCTTCCGCCAGCTGGGCGAGCGCTTCCAGGTGGCGCTCGAGTCCGCGCAGATGGCGGTGTGGGAGACGAACCTGGTGACGGGGCAGGTGTTCCGCTCCGAGGGACACGACCGGCTCTACGGCTACGCGCAGCCCCTGCCGGAGTGGACGCACGAGCAGTTCCTCGCGTCGCTGCACCCGGACGACCGGCCGGCGGTGGAAGCGCAGGTGTCGTCCATCTTCCACAACGACGTGCTGTCGTATTCCTCCACGTTCCGCACGCGCTGGCCGGACGGCTCGTGGCACTGGCTCATCAGCCGCGCGCGCGTCATCCGCGACGCGAACGGCCGGGTGATGGTGGTGCGCGGGGCCATGCTGGACATCACCGCGCTCAAGGAGACGGAGGAGGCGCTGCAGGAGGCGGTGCGCACGCGCGACGACTTCCTGTCGCTGGCGAGCCACGAGCTGCGCACGCCGCTCACCTCGCTGCGCCTCCAGGTGGACCTGCTGCGCCGCCTGGCCGGGGCGTCCGCGGACGAGCCGCTTGGATCCGCGAAGGTGACCTCGCGGCTGGAGTCCGCGGACCGGCAGGTGCGGCGGCTGGGCGCGCTGCTGGACAACCTGCTGGACGTCAGCCGCATCCGCACCGGCAAGCTGGACTTCGACCTGGCGTCCGGGGACCTGGCGACGGTGGTGGAGGACCTGGCCGCGCGCTTCGCGGACGAGGCGAAGCTGGCCGGGGTGGAGCTGCACGCGCACGTGGACGGGCCGGCGCCCTGCCGGTTTGATCGGCTGCGGATGGAGCAGGTGGTCAGCAACCTGATGGCCAATGCGCTGCGCTACGGCCGGGGCACGCCGGTGCGCGTGTGGCTGCGCCAGCAGGCTGGAGCGCTGCGGCTGTCGGTGTGTGACAGCGGCCCGGGCGTCCCCGTCTCCGAGCGCGAGCGCATCTTCCAGCGCTTCGCCCAGGGCCAGGGCTCCGCGCGCACGGGGGGCCTGGGGCTGGGGCTCTACATCGTGCGGCAGATCCTGGAAGCGCACGGCGGCCGCGTCTGGGTGGAGGACGCGCCCGGGGGTGGCGCCGCGTTCGTGGTGACGCTGCCGCTGGACGGCGCCGCGTAAAGCCGCGCGGGGTGCTTCAGGCGAAGCGCTGGCGGAACGTGCGCAGGTTGGGCCCCTGCCCGTCCCGCTCGTACACCGCGAACACCACGCGGCGGAACGCGCCCGCCATCGTGGACAGCCCGTGCGCGAAGGCCTCCGCCGCGTCATGCGGGTTGTTGCGGAACGCGCCGCACCCCCACGCGCCCAGGATGAGCGTGCGGTGCCCGTGGTGCGCCGCCACCTGGAGCACCTTGAGCGCCCGGTCGAACAGCACCTCGCGCAGCTTCAGCGCGACCTCCGGATCCTTCGTCGGCAGCAGCTTCGCGTTGGGCGCGGGCGCGGTGATGAGCGACACGGGGAAGGGACGCTCCAGCAGATCGTACCGCTCGTTGCGGAAGAACGGCACGTCGGGCGAGTATAGCAGGTGGTCCGTGTACAGCGGCGAGCGCGCCTGGCGGTTCACGTCGTAGTACTCCGGCCACTTCAGCAGGCACGGATACAGCGCCGAGCACCGCGCCAGGTCCTCCTCCTGCGCCTTCGCGCCCGTGAGGAAGCCACCGCCCGGGTTCACCGCCGAAGCGAAGTTGAGCGCGAGCACCCGCTGCTCGCCCTCCAGTTCCACCAGCCGGCGCGCGGCCTCGCCCGTCTTCTCCGCCGTGACTTCCACGGTGAAGCCGCTCACGGGCGAAGGACGCGTGAGGCGCTCGAAGTCGCCGGGGCGCACCAGCACCGTGCCCTGGACCGCGTGGGCCACCGCGTCGCGGACGGACACCTCGCGGCCGGTGAGCGCCACGTAGGTGCCCTCCTCCACGATGCGCAGCGTCTCGTCCGCGACCTGCGTCAGGCCCATGGCACTACTCGCAGCCGATGCGCTCGGTGGCCACCGCGAGGTCGTCGATCCACGTCTCCGACGCGGAGTCGCCGTGCGGGTGCACGAAGCCGTAGCCCACCGCGAAGTTGCTGAACGGCCGCATGCCCACGTTCGGGAAGTCGAACGCCTGCGCCCCGTTCACCCACACCTGGGCGTGGCCCGTCGTGTCCGTCGCCTTCGCGCGCTGCACGCCCCACTCGATGCAGTTCCACTGGTTGGGCGACGTCTTCACCTTCACGGGGTCCTGGAGGTTCCAGCCCGTGCCCTCGATGCCGCTCCAGTCGTCCAGCGCGAAGCCGCCGTTGATCATGCCCTGCAGCTCGATGCCGCCGAAGCTGCCTTCCTTGGGCGAGAACAGGATGAAGTACGTCCCCATCACGTCCTGGGGCGCCGCCCGGTTCAGGTACACGTACGCGCGCGCATAGAGCACCGTGCCGAAGGTGGGGATGTCCTTGCGCAGGTGCGCGATGGTCTGCGGATCCTCCTCCGCGCCGAGCGGGAACTCGTTGTGGCCCGCCTCCGTCACCACGTGCAGCGCGCCGCTGCCGGAGCGGGTGCGCGTGCCATCGATGGCGATGGTGGCGTTGTGCTCCTCGTCCGGGGTCTTCCAGCCGTTCTGACCGTTGTCGAAGTTCTCGCAGATGATGGCGTTGGCCGGGCACTTGCCGTTGCCAGTGCCGCCCGTGCCCCCGTCCGTCCCGGGCAACGTCCCCCCGTCCGTGTCGCCGCCCGTGTCACCGTCGTCGCTGCACGCGGACAGCGCGCCCACCGCGAGGGAAGCCATCATCAATGCCAGTGCCGAAGTCGAACGCATGGGTCCTTCCGAAGAGTGCGTCGCGAGCCACGCTCCTGCCGCGCGAACCCGGGACGAGCCGCAGTCCTAGCACGGCCCCCCGTCGTCCCTGGAATGGGGCCCGACGGACCCGGGAATCCAGCAGGCGGGCAGGCCCGCGTGGGAGCCGTCAGGCCCCCGGGGACCATACGGCTGTCATGAATTGATGGATGCGCGTCTGGCGCGATCACAAGTGCTCACTAGCGGCTCACGGCCCTGCCCGACAGGTGCGCGTTGCCGTTTCGCGTCGTACTGCTTTTCATGGTGATGGGCTGCCCGCGAGGGGCGTCGCCTTCGCGTGCAGCACGGTCGGACCGAGGTGGGCGCGGGTAGGGTTTCCTGGCATCGGGGGAGAGCAGGAGATGGCAGATGCCTTCCGAGGACTCACGGTCGTCGAGCCCCTGGCCGACGCGGGGCTCTCTGGCCGTGACGCGCCCTCCGTGCGGCACCTCCCGCCCACGGGCACCGTGGCGCTCGTCTTCACCGACATCCAGGGGTCCACGCGGCTGTGGGAGCGCTGTGGCCCGAGCATGCGCGACGCGCTGGAGCTGCACGACGGCGTGCTGCGAGCGCTGCTGCGAGGCACCGACGGCTACGAGGTGAAGTCGCAGGGGGACGCCTTCAT
The DNA here is from genome assembly GCF_003612055.1 of Corallococcus llansteffanensis. Taxonomy (GTDB): domain Bacteria; phylum Myxococcota; class Myxococcia; order Myxococcales; family Myxococcaceae; genus Corallococcus; species Corallococcus llansteffanensis. The sequence goes on along the minus strand of NZ_RAWB01000254.1, from coordinate 6,934 downwards.
GCTCGCCTTCGCGTCGCCGGTGGAGGCGGTGCGCTGGTGCCTGCGCGCCCAGGAGGCGCTCCTGCACGTGAGCTGGCCCGCGGCCCTGCTGGCGGAGCCGGACGCGGCGGAGGCGTACGCGCCCGAGGGGCTGACACACCGGGGGCTGCGCGTGCGCATGGGTGTGCACGTGGGCGAGCCCGACTGCCGCGTGGATCCCTCCACCCACCGGCTGGACTACCTGGGGCCTCCGGCGAACCTCGCGGCGCGCGTGGCGGACGCGGGCCACGGCGGCCAGGTGCTGCTGAGCAGCGCGGCGTGGGCCCGCGTCGCGCCGGAGCTGCCCGCGCTGGGGATGCCCGTCGCGCGCACGCTGGGGGCCTTCCGGCTGCGCGGCGTGAGCGACAGCGTGGCGCTGGTGGAGCTGTTGCCCGCGTCCCTTTCGCACCGGCGCTTCGGCGCGCTGCGCGTCCCCCGCGAGCGGCCCGGCAACGTGCCCGCCGCGCGGCAGGACCTGGTGGGTCGCGGCGAGGAGCTGGACGTGCTGCGCCAATGGGTGAACGAAGGCGCGCGGCTCATCAGCATCCTGGGCCCCGGTGGCATGGGGAAGACGCGGCTGGCCACCCACTTCGGCGGGCTGGAGTCGGACGCGGGCGGCTGGGAGGGCGGCGTCTGGCGCTGCGACCTGGAGGAGGCGCTGACGGCGGACGACCTCTGCCACGCGGTGGGGCGGGCCCTGGGCGTGCCACTGGCGGCGGACGGCGATGGCAGCACGCCCGTGGAGCGGCTGGGCCGGGCGCTCGACGGCTGCGGGGACGTGCTCGTCATCCTCGACAACGTGGAGCAGGTGGTGCGGCACGTGCCGGCGACGCTCGGGCGCTGGCGGGTGCTGGCGCCGCGCGCGCGCTTCCTCGTCACCTCGCGCGAGGCCCTGCGGCTGCCCGGGGAGCGCGTGCTGGACCTCGCCCCGCTGGGCCTGCCGCAGACGGGCGAGACGCGCTGGGACGCCATCATCCACTCGGACGCGGTGCGCCTGTTCGTGCAGCGGGCCCATGAGGCGCGCGGCGACTTCCTCCTGAGCCCCGCGGAGGCGCCGTGCGTCGCGGACATCGTGCGGCAGCTGGACGGCATCGCGCTCGCCATCGAGCTCGCGGCCGCGCGCGTGAGCGTGATGGGCCTGGAGCAGCTTCGCGAGCGGCTGTCGAAGCGCTTCGAGCTGCTGCGCGGCGGACGCCGGGACGCGCCCGAGCGACAGGCCACGCTGCGGGGCGCCATCGACTGGTCCTGGAACCTGCTGGAGCCGGCCGAGCGCGCCGCGCTGGCGCAGTGCTCGGTGTTCCGGGGCGGCTTCACGCTGGAGGCGGCCGAAGCGGTGCTCGTGTTGCCGGACGGGTCGCCGGACGTCCTGGAGGTGCTGCACTCGCTGCGCGCCCGCTCGCTGCTGTTCGCGCGCGAGGTGGGGGCGCCCGGAGGCTTCCTGCGCCTGGGGCTCTACGAGAGCATCCGCGAGTACGCGGCGCTGCGCCTGCGCGAGCGCGGGGACGGCGCGGACTGCGAGGCCCGGCACGCGGACTGCTATCTCCAGCTCGCCGGTCGCCTGCGGGAGCGGGTGCAGCGCACGGGTGGCGCCGCGGCGCTGCACCGGCTGGCCCTGGAGCGGGAGAACCTGCTGGCCGCGTGCGACAACGCGATGGCGGTGCGGCCCGCGACCGCGGAGTCGCTGGGCCGCGCGCTGGAGACGCTGGTGGCGCTGGAGCCGGATGCGCGCACGCGCGGGCCGGTGGGGCTGCTACTGGAGCGGCTGGAGCGGGCGGTGGATGCGTCGTCCCACGTGCCGGTGGCGCCGCTGAATCGCGCGGAGGCGCTGGCGGTGATGGGCCGCGCGTACCTGGACGCGGGGCAGCCGGAAGCGGCGCGCCGGGCGCTGGAGGAGGTGCGAAGCGTCTTCCACACGCTGGGCGAAGCGGCCGCGGAGAAGCGCGTGCTCGTGGACCTGTCCATCGTCGCCCGCCATGCCGGAGACGTGGCCACCGCGTGGACGCTGATGAACCACGCGCAGGCGCTGCCCTCGCGGGGCGACCACTGGCTGGAGGCGTACGCGGTGGGGAACCTGGGGCTCGTCGAACAGGTGCGGCGCGGCCCGCAAGCGGCCATCCCCCACCTGCGCGCGGCGCTGGAGCTGTTCCGCGAGGTGGGGGACGTGACGTTCGAGGTGGGCTTCCTCACCAACTGCGCGGTGGCCATCGGCGAAGCGGGCGACAACGGCGAGGCGGTGCTGCTACTCAGCGAGGCGCTGGCCCGCGCGACGAGCGTGGAGGACCGCACCGGGCAGGCGCTGGCGCGGCTCAACCTGGGCTGCTACCTGGTGGACGTGGGCAACCTCGCGGAGGCGTGCGAGCACCTGGAGGCCTCGGTGCGCTCCTCGCGGCTCATGGGCCAGCGCCTGCTGGAGGGCACGTCCCTGGGGGAGCTGGGGCGCGCGTCGCTCGCGCGGGGTGACTGGAAGCAGGCCCGCACCGCGCTGGGCGAGGCGGTGAGCATCCTGGGCCGTGCGTCCCGCTGGCAGGCCCTGCGCTTCATCGCGCACCTGGCCGCGCTGGAGGCCACGTGCGGCGACCTGCGCGCGGCCCGCGAGGGCTTCGCGGCGGTGGAGGGCGCCCCGGAGCTGCGCGAGGATCCGGCCCTGCGCCAGCTGGTGGACCTGCTGCGCGCCACCCTCGACCTCGCCGAGGCCAGCGCCGCCCCGGCCGGCAGCACCGAAGGCCACGAGGCCCGGAGCGCGGCGTGGCGCCGCATCGAAGCCGCGCGGCACGCCCCGCGCGAGACGGCCTCGTCGGACATCCGCGGCGCGCTGCGCTTCCTGGAGGCCCACCCCGGCGTCGCCGAGTCACACCCGAGCGTCTGAAGGCCCCCTGCCCCGCTACGGCTTCGCGGCGGGGGTCGGCGCAGGCTTCGCGAAGCGGCGGAAGAAGCTGTCGTCGTTCCAGCGCGGACGCTCGGGCGCGTCCGCCACCGCCAGCGTCATCCCGGTCAGGAACGTGATGAAGCGCGCGGCGCCCTCGCGGTCCACCGGCTGGGACACGTCATCCGACGGCGCGTGGTAGCGCTCGTGCAGCCACTGCTTCATGACCTTCTGCTCCGGCGAGCCCGGCGTGTAGCCGAACTTGAAGGACAGCGCCGGCACGCCCTCGCGGATGAACGAGTACTGGTCGCTGCGCACGAACGCGTTGCGCTCCGGCTCCGGATCCGGGAGCACCTGCACGCCCTGCTGCGCGGCCACCTGGGTGAGCGCCACCGACAGCGTGGACTCGTCCTTGCCGTGCGCGATGACGGAGGTGAACGGCCACAGGGGCATGAACATGTCCAGGTTGATGTCCGCCACCAGCGAGGAGGCGGGCACGGGCGGCCGGGACGCGAAGAACTTCGACCCGAGCAGCCCCTTCTCCTCGCCCGTCACCAGCGCGAAGAGCACCGAGCGCTTCGGCTTCCGCGGCTGCTCTCGCAGCGCCCGCGCGACTTCCAGCAGCGCGGCCACGCCGGACGCGTTGTCCATGGCGCCGTTGTACAGGCGGTCGCCGTTCACCGGATCGCCGATGCCCACGTGGTCCAGGTGCGCGCTGAGCACCACGTACTCCTTCGCGAGCGCCGGGTCGGAGCCGGGCATGACGCCCACCACGTTCATCGACTTCAGCGGCTTGGCGTCGATGGCGAGCTTCGCCTTGAGGCGCGCGGGCAGGTCGAACTTCGGCAGCGGCTTGTCCGCGTTGGCCAGCGCCACCAGCTCCTCGTAGGTGTGCGGCGCGCCCTCGAAGAACTTCTGCGCGTGCGCCACGTTGACGACCGTCGCCACCTTCAGGCCGCGCGAGTCGTTGAGCGCCGGCTCCGCGAACAGCACCGTGGGGTTCCGGTTGGCGCCCACCACCCGCTCCCACGGCAGCTCCAGCATCTTGGGGTTCTGGAGGTAGACGTACCCCACGGCCCCCGCGCGCTTGAGCACCTTCACCCGCTCCGTCCACGAGGAGAAGTGGGACTTCAGCGGGCCCGGGATGTTCCCCGGTCCACCCTGGAGGATCACCACCACCTTGCCCTTGAGGTCCAACCCCGCCAGGTCGTCATGGCCCTTCTCCGGGATGGACAGGCCGTACCCCACGAACACCAGGGGCGCGTCCACGGTGCCGCTGTCCCCCTGCCGCGCGGACAGCACGACGTCCTCGCCCTGCACCAGCGGGAGCGTCTGGCCGTCGCGCACCAGCGCGATGCTGGACTTCGCCTCGTTGAGGCGGTGCGACTTGAGGGCCATGGGCTGGAGGAAGCCCGTCTTCAGCACCGGCTTCACGCCCAGCGCGGCCAGCTCCTTGGAGACGTAGCCCGTGGCGATCTCATAGCCCTTGCTGCCCGTGTCACGCCCTTCCAGGGCGTCACTGGAGAGGACCTCGACGTGCTTCCACCACCGGTCGCCCTCCGAGACGGGAGCGTCGGCGGCGAAGGCCCCGGAGGAGACGAACAGCGCGAGCGCGGCGACGGAGGAGGCTCGGTTCATGGAGCATGCGTTTAGGGCGACGGGCGCCCGGGACGCAACCGCGATGACTCACCCGAGCGGCGCCCGGGCAGGCTCCGGTGACGGCCTCAGGCCCGCACGCCCAGCCGCCGGCCGCGCAGCTCCGACAGCGTGCGCGCATCCAGCAGCACCGCGGACTTCTCCTGCGCGGACAGTGGCTCCACCGCGCCCGCCAGCAGCTTGCGCCGCGCGGAGGCGAGCGCCCCGGGCACGCCCGCCGTCGGGTGGGCCTCCAGCAGGGCCAGGTGCAGCGCGTGCGCGCGCGGATCCGTGAGCACGTGATCCAGCGCGTCGTCCACCGGCTCCAGCCCCTCCTCCGCGAGTTCCTGCGCGCGCACCAGCACGGTGGGCGGCGCCACCTCCTCGGGGATGAGGAACAGGCCCTGGCGCTGCGCCCACAGGCCCAGCGACGCGCGCGCGGTGAAGACGGAGATGGCCGGCGCCAGCCACAGCCCCAGGATGACGGGCGAAAGCCACGCCAGCATCCCCGGCGCCACCGCCACCGTCAGCGCCGCGAGCACGACGCCCACCGCCATGTGCCACTTGTGCCGGCGGAAGGCCTCCGACCACGGCAGGTCGGTGTCCTCGCGCTGCTGGCTGGACCACGTCACGCGGTAGCCCAGCAACGTCCCGAACACGAAGTGGGACTGGAACAGCATCATCACCGGCGCCATCAGCGTGGACACCACGCCCTCCAGCGCCACGCTCAGCACCAGCTTGAAGCGGCCGCCCATGCGCGCCGCCTCCGCGCGGTCCGCGAGCACCAGCCCCAGGCCCAGCAGGCGGGGGATCCACAGCATCGCCAGCGACGCGGCCATCAGCCGCAGCGCGCCCACGGTGTCGAACGCGTCCCCGCCGGGCAGCGTGGACTGGAAGTCCACCAGCGTGGCTGGAGAGAAGAACCACTCGTGCAGCGCGGCGAACAGCCCCGCCACCAGGAAGATGAGCCACAGGGGCGACGCCACGTAGGACATCACGCCCATGAGGAAGTGGGCCCGGCTCATCGGATGCAGGCCGCCCGCCATCACGAGGCCCAGGTGCTGCAGGTTGCCCTGGCACCAGCGGCGGTCGCGCTGCGCGTACGCCAGCAGGTCCGGGGGCGGCTGCTCGTAGCTGCCGCCCAGCTCCGGCACCAGCCACACAGTGAAGCCCGCGCGACGCATCAGCGCCGCCTCCACGAAGTCATGGCTGAGGATGTGGCCGCCGAAGGGCTGCTGCCCCGGCAGCACCGGCAGGCCGCAGTGCTCGATGAAGGGCGCCATGCGCAGGATGGCGTTGTGGCCCCAGTAGTTGGAGTCGCCCAGCTGCCACGCCGCGGCGCCCGCCGCCACGATGGGCCCGTACATGCGGCCCGCGAACTGCTGCAGGCGCGCGAACAGCGTGGAGCGGCCCACGTTCTGCGGCGGCACCTGGAGGATGCCGGCGCCCGGGTTCAGCTCCATCAGCCGGGCCATCTTCACCACGCTGTCGCCCGCCATCAGGCTGTCGGCGTCCAGCACCAGCAGGAAGTCGTAGCGGCGGCCCCAGCGCTCGCAGAAGTCAGCCAGGTTGCCGGCCTTCTTGCCGGTGTTGTCCGAGCGGCGCCGGTAGAAGATGCGGCCCTGCCCGTTGACGCGGCGGCACAGCTCCGACCACGCCAGCTCCTCCGCCACCCACGCCTCCGCGCGCGTGGAGTCGCTGAGCACGTAGAAGTCGAACGACTCCAGGTGCCCGGTGGCCGCCACCGACTCGTAGGTGGCCTGCACGTGCGCGAACACCGACGCCGGATCCTCGTTGTGGATGGGCATCACCACCGCGGTGCGGCGCGTGAGCGGTCCCGCGGCCTCGGCCTCCGTCGGCCAGCGCAGGCCCGGCACGCGGCGGTTCGACACGAGCTGCACGAAGCCCGCGACGCCGCCCCAGAACGACAGCGCGATCCACGCGAAGCACAGCGAGAACAGCGCGAGGACGAGCACCTCCGGCACCGTGGTGCCCCGGGCGCTGAGCAGCCGGTGCATCTCCACTGCGGCGAACCCGGTGGTCAGGGCCGCCAGCCCCAGCACCATGATGCGGCGCGGGCGGGCCATGGCCGGCGAGTACGGTTCGGCGTTCATGCGTGCTCCGAAGCTCCGGGGACGGCGGATGCGGGGTGGAAGGCGCGGCCTAGCGCGACGGCGACACGTCCGCCCGGCTGGCCGGACGCAGCCAGCGGCGCACCAGCTCCATGAAGGGATTGAGCACGAGCACCTGCTCACGCATCTGGCACGGCACCTCCGCCGGGGCGGCCATGGGCACCGACTCGCACACCGCGCGGCGCCACGCCTCCGGCAGCGTGCGCGGCTCGCGCATCAGCACGTCCGCGCCCCAGCGCGCGCCGCCCACCAGGACGAACGCGGCCCGGCCACGCACGAGCAGCGA
>NZ_RAWB01000253.1 GCF_003612055.1 Corallococcus llansteffanensis | reverse complement strand
GCTGCCAGGAGGACGGCATGGTGGGGCTGGGCGTGGGGGCGCGTTCGTATGCGGGGGACGTGCACTACTCGTCCGAGTACGCGGTCGCCTCGCGCGAGGTGCGCGGCATCATCCAGGCGTACAGCGAACGCGACGCGGCATCCTTCGGCGAGGTGCGCTACGGGTTCGTGCTGAACGCGGCCGAGCAGCGGCACCGGCACGTCGTGCTGTCGCTGTTGGCGGAAGGCGTGTGCCCGGTGCAGTACCGCCAGCGCTTCGGCACGGAGGCGCGCGCGGACTTCCCGATGCTCGCGGAGCTGGAGGCCCACGGGTTGGCGCGCGACGTGGACGGCGTGTTCCAGCTCACGGACGCGGGCGTGGAGCGCTCGGACCTCATCGGCCCGTGGTTGGACTCCGAGGCCGTGCGCGCACGGATGCGGGAGTACGCCTGGCGATGAAGCTCACCGTGCTCTACCGGGGCCCGCTGTCCGGCTGCAACTACGGCTGCGAGTACTGCCCCTTCGGCAAGTGGAAGCAGAGCGAGGAGGAGCTGACGAATGACCGCGCGGACCTGGAGCGGTTCCTCGCGTGGGTGGAGTCGCGCACGCAGGACACCGTGTCTGTCTTCTTCACGCCATGGGGCGAGGCGCTCATCTGGCCCTGGTACCAGCAGGCCCTGGCCCGGCTGACGCACCTGCCCCACGTGGAGCGCGCGGCGGTGCAGACGAACCTCTCCTGCCGGCTGGACTGGCTCACGGACTGCCGCACCGACAAGCTGGGCATCTGGGCCACGTACCACCCGGAGTGGATGAAGCGCTCGCGCTTCCTCGCGCAGTGCGAACGGCTGGCCGAGCACGGCGTGCGCCACAGCGCGGGCATGGTGGGCTTCCGCCGCTTCGCGGACGAGGCGGAGGCCCTGCGCCGCGAGCTGCCCCGGGACACGTACCTGTGGATCAACGCGGTGAAGGACGGCCTGGACGCGTACACGCCCGAGGACGTGGAGCGCTTCGCGCGCATTGATCCGCTCTTCCCGGTGAACAACACCCGCCACCCCAGCCTGGGCCGGGCGTGCCGCGCGGGCGAGTCGGTGCTGTCGGTGGACGGTGACGGCACCGCGTACCGGTGCCACTTCATCAAGGAACCGCTGGGCAACCTCTACGCCCCGGACTTCGAACAGGCGCTGAAGCCGCGCCCGTGTTCGAAGGACACGTGCGGGTGCCACATCGGCTACGTGCACCTGGAGTACCTGGAGCTGGACCGGGTGTTCGGCTCGGGGCTGCTGGAGCGCGTGCCGGCGACGCGACTGTGGGACGGCGGCGCTCAGCGCAGCGCTTCGCGGATCTCCCAGTCGTAGACGGACAGGCCGTCGCGCGTGAGGCCGGGGAGCAGGTCCCCGAAGGCGTTCGCCTCCAGCACGCGGTGGCCGTGGAAGAACTCCTCGAACATCAGGTCGATGCCCACGTGGAGGCAGTCGTGCGTGCGGGCCACGGCGCGGCAGCTCTCCAGCGCGGCCTCCAGCTCGCGCGGGGGCACCGCCGCATGGAACGCGTCCAGGTCACCGCGATAGCCGCCCAGGTGGAGGTTGGTGATGGGGTGGCGGCTCTGGCGCACCACGGTGAAGACGGGCTCGCCACGCACCGCGAGGATGCGGCAGTCGAACACGTCCCCGCCCAGCCGCGCCTTGGGCCGGGCCTGCTCCACCTGCGAGCCCTCGCGCAGGAGGAAGGACAGCACCGCGTCCACCTCCGCAGCGTCGGAGACGCGCCGCACCTTGAGGGAGTTGAACCAGCCGGTGGCGCCCCGATGGAGGCTGGTGAGGAGCGAGCCTTCCGAGCCTGGCGTGCGCCCCACGCGGTAGACGGCGAGGCACGACGCGGACGAGCCGCAGGACAGCTTCACGAACACCTCGCGCCAGCACGCCTCGCTCATCCCCTGGCGCAGGGCCTCCGGGGTGGTGATGTCATCGAGGTACGGCGGCACGGGGATGCCGAGGGCCGCATACCGGCGCGACGTGATGCGCTTGTCGAACAGGGACGCGATGGCCGAGGGCTGGGACAGCACGCGCCACCGGGGGCGTTGGGCGAAGCGTGCCGCCAGGTCCTCCAGGACGCGCAAGAAGCCCAGGTGGTGCTGCCGGGGGCACAGCACGCGGCCGTGCTCGGGAGGCAGGGCGTCCACCTGCTCTGGGGGCACGAGGTCACAGCCGTCGAAGAGCGCGTCCGCATGGCCGCGCTTCAGGAACGCGCGCTCCACCTCCGCGTCCTCCCCCGCCGCGTCGATGCGGACGCACCGCTCCGTGTCGGGGAGCTCCAGGAGCACGTCCGGCGCGCGGGCCACCGTCTCCCAGGACACGACGTGCGCGGGAGGAAGCCCCGCGCGGACCAGCGCCTCCTGGAAGAGCGTGACGCGCCGGTTGCCGGGGTTGCCGATGAGGAGGAACGGCGGCGCGGCGGACATGGGGGCTGGGAGCTATTCGCCCACGGCGGCGTAGCGGGAGTCCTCGTCGTAGGGCTCGCGCTGCTTGCCGCTCACGACCGACTGGGCAGCGGTCGCGACCAGCTTCTGCCCCTCCTTCGTGAGGAAGTTCTCGGAGACGTCCAGCGTCTTGAGGCGCCGGAAGACCGTCGGGTTCGTCGCCAGGATGTGGGCGCCCGCGTCGGTCATCGTGCCCATGGACAGGTCCAGCTCCTGGAGCTGCGCGAGCACCTTCGCCTTGGGCAGCACCTCGCACAGCGCATCGGTGAACTCCGCGTTGCGCAGGCCGAGCTTGCGGAGGTTCGGCACGCCCTCACCGTCGAGCAGCGGCTTGAGGTCCTTCACCCCGCCTTCCGCGCCGTAGTTGTCCGACCCGAACCAGATCTCCAGCGCCTCCAGCTTCGGCCACTTCGCCTTCACGATGGACTTCACCGCGCCCAGCGGCAGGCCGCCCGTCTCCACCGTGAAGGCGCGCAGCTCCGGCAGGTCGATCTTCCCCAGCTCGACCTTCCCGCCGCGCACGCGCAGCTCCCGCAGCTCCGGGAACACGCGGTAGAGGGGCTGGAGGTTGCCCACGTGCGTCCAGGAGATCTCCGTGTCGTCCGGGTACTCGAAGTCGCCGATGAACAAGTGGCGCAGCGCCTTGGACGGCTTCGCCTTCCCGAGCACTTCCAGCGTGTCTTCGTACTCGTTCTCGCCGTCGAAGCAGGCCATGCCGATGGTCAGGCTCCGCAGGAAGCACGCGGACGGGTGGGCCAGCAGCTTGCGGAGGAGGTCGGGGATGTCCTCGTCCGAGTCGAAGTCCACTTGCCCCAGGCGGGCCTCGCGGATGAAGCCCAGGTGCCACTCGAGCTTGAGCGTCTCCTCGGAGACCGCCTCTGCCAGGTCCTCGCCCAGCAGCTCACCCGCGTGTGCCTCGATGTACTTCGCGGCCTGCTTGCGCGCCTTGACGGACTCGGCCGCAGGCGCGTCCAGCGCGGCATGCTGGAGCAGGATGAGCTCCGCGCGCGGATCGCCTTCGCCCTTGAGCCACTCGGCGTAGGCGAGGTAGCCCTTCATGTCGTCGGGTGCGGCGAGGATGGCGGCTTCCAGGTCCGGATGGGACGCGGACTCAGCCTGGGCCTCGCCGTCCTCACCCTCTCCTTCGACGAGCGTGTAGCCCTTGCCTTCCTTCTCCTTCACGAGCGCGTCGTAGGCCTTCTTCGCCTCCGCTTTGGAGTCGAAGGTCTCGCTCTTCTCCTGGCCATCGGTGCCGATGCGGCCCCAGCGCTTGAAGAGCGTGGTGCCTTCCTGGCGGATCTCCCAGAACTTGCTGGAGCTGCCTTCCGTGAACTCGTACCGAGGCATGGCGCGTCTCTCCCGAGGCAGCGAAGCGAAACGCTCCGGACGGTAGAGGAGCCCCCCGACAAGCTCAAGCCGCCAGGCTCAAGCGCGAGGCCCGGGCCTCAGGGCCGCAGCAGCACCAGCTCCACGCGGCGGTTGAGCTCACGGCCGCGGGGGATGAGGTTGGGGGCCTTGGGGCTGCGGTCGCCCAGGCCCACGGCCTCCACGCGGGAGGGGGCCACGCCCGCGCGCACGAGCAGGTCGGCGACGGCGCGGGCCCGGGCATCGGAGAGGCCCTGGCGGGCGGGCGGCGGGACTTCGCGTCCGTCGGTGTGGCCCTCGATGCGCAGGCGGGCCTTGGGCTGACGCACGAGCAGGTCCACCAGCAGCTCCAGTCCCGCGAGCGTGGACTTGGTGGGCACGGGCTTCTTCTCGTCGAAGCTCAGCGGCTGGGGCAGCTCGATGTGGTCCTCCAGCACCTTCGCGGCCTGGGTGGCCTTGGGCGCGGGGACCAGGGCGAAGGCCAGCGAGGACTCGGCGCCCGCGGTCAGCTCCACCTGGCGCGTCTGGGCGAGGAACCCGTCGGCGATGAGGTCCACGGTGTACGCGCCCGCGGACAGCGGCACGTCCTGGGGCTTGCGGCCGGGCGCGCTGCGGACCACCAGCTTCACCGGCTCCCCCGTGCCGCGCACGAAGGCGGTGGCGGAGGTGGGCTTCTTCGACGTGACCTCGAGGCGCAGCCGGCCGGTGGCCACGGGCGTGCGCTCCACGGGAGGCGTCACGGAGACGACCGTCGTGGTGGGCTTCACGCCGGCGTCGGGCGTCGCGGTGGGCTGGACGACCTTCACCGGAGTGCCGGCATCCGGCGGCGACTTCACGGGCGAGCCGGCGTCCGGCGGGGACTTCGCGGGCGTGACGGCGACGACGGCGGGCTCGTCCTGCGGAGGCTGGATCATCTCCGCGGTGACGGCGTGGGTGAGCTTGAGCTTGAGGCGCGGATCCGGCGCGTTGGGGACGATGGCCGGGGACGCCTTCACATTGACGCGCAGCCCGCGCTGGGACTGGAAGCCGACGGACGCGGTGATCTTCCAGAGGAAGCCGTTGGTCTCGCTGAAGAGGCTCCAGGAGCCGTTGGTGTACGTGACGCGGGACACGAGGGTGTGGTCCCCCGGTTCGACCTTCATCACGGCGAGGCGGTGGAGGCCGGGCGTGTTCAGCTCTTCGAGCGACGGCACCGCGAGGGGCTGTCCGTCGAGGAGGAAGTCGGTCTCCACGAGGCGGTAGCCGTCCTCGGGCTTGAAGCCCTCGAAGAGCAGCTGCACTTCGGAGGGGGACTCGGGGACCATGGCGCGGAGCTGACGTTCCAGCTCGGCGCGCACCTGCTCCTCGCGCGTGGGTTCGGCCGCGAGCGCACCCGGGGCGAAGAGTCCCGCGAGGACCAGTGACGCGATTCTGAAGAAGGAGGAATCCACGAGGCGCACGCAGCATGGCACAAGGTGGCCTCCGGACGATGCAGGGATACAGCCCTGTAGAGGGTGCAGGCGGGCGCGACAGGCCTGCTCGGCGGCCCTTCTTGCCCGCTGTCTTGAGGGCTTCGCCGTGAATTCAACGTTCCGCCCCAACGCTGGCATGGGGGCGCCGGGTTGGATCATCCTCGGGGGGCATGGAGCCCAGGCCTGCCCCCACTCCGACGACGTCCTTCCTTTCACGCAAGGCGTGGGCCTGGAGCGTGATGGGGGCGGTGGTCACGCTGGTCGCCTTCACGGCGACGGTGCGCGTGGATCGCATGGCGAAGGGGCTGGCCCTGCTTGACCTGGGCGAGCGGGTCGATGTCCCAGTGCCCGTCGCGGGGCGCGTGGCGTCGATGGATGTGGGGAGGGAGCAGCAGGTCACGGCCGGACAGGTGGTGGCGCGGCTGGAGACGGCGGCGGGCGAGGTGGAGGTCAAGGCCCCCAGGGCGGCGACGGTGGAGATGGAGTTGGTGGCGCCGGGGGTTGAAATGAAGGCGGGCGAGTCCGTGATGGCGTTGCTGGACCCGGGCGTCGCGCGGGCATCCTTCACCGGGATCTTCCCAGGAAGGTTCCGCTCGGAGCTGGCGCCGGGGATGCCGATGGAGGTCCGACTGACGGACGATCCCTTCCCCATCGAGACGGTCATCGAGAAGGTGGAGGGGCCGGAGGCGTCGGCCCGGTACATGTGGGCGAGAAAGTACGTGAACCTGCCACTGTCGGAAGGAGAAGGGGTGGTGCTGGTGCGCGCGTCAGTGCCATTGCCCGCCTCCGAGCGGAGTGGGCAGGCGCGCATCGACAAGGATGCGAGGGGGAGCCATGCACTGGTGAAGTTGGGCACCCAGCGACTGCTCGTCTCATGGTTCCCAGGGCTGCGCCATGCGTTGCCGTGAGGGCGCCTGGCGGCCCAGCGCGGGCCATCTCGCGATTCTGGCGGCGCTGACCACTGGCTGTGCTTCCACGCAGCGCATCCCGGGCGTCGTCCAGGGAACCGAAGGCGCTCCCCTGAGGAGCATCCCAGGCCCCATGCCGGCCTTTGGCCCGTTCGACACGTTCTCGGATGCATTGCAGGCCGCGTGTCCACTCATCCTGGGCAAGCCACACGCCACAGCAGGCAGGGCGACCGAGCAGAACTTCCAGCTTCGCTGGAGACTCTCTCGCGAGTACTGCGCCTGGCTGTACTACACGCCGGACCGGAAGTTCGAAATGAGCATGCTCGCGGTCGGGCCACTGCATGACGAGTCACGCAAGCGCACCTGTGGCCTCCCCTCGACCGTGGATGACCCCCGGTACGCCCCCGGAAGCCTGGGCTACGTGTTCGTCCTGCACAACCATCCCTATGACAACGTGCTGTCGGATCTCGACATCCGGTTCATTGTCGCCATGGCGGTCGAGCATGGGGTGACCGTCAAGACACAGGGAGGCGTGGTTCCACTCTCCATCGTCGCCTTCTTCTCGCTCTCCAGTAGCTTGGAGAACCCTCCCTGTGATGGGTTCTTTCAGTACATCCCTGCAACGGGCGAGCTGTTGCGGTGGCTTCGAGACGACAACGACTGGGGACGTCAGGTCATCGGTCGGGTGGAGTGGCTGGACGACACGCGCTACCGGATCGTGCGCGAATAGAGGCGTGGGCCTTCGTCATGGAGAAGCTCGGTCGATGAAGCGATACGCGTCATTGCTGCTGGGGCTCGCCGCCATCGGGTGCACTCACGCCATCGTGGGCGCAGCCGTGCCCGTGGAGGATGATCGCTCGGTCCGCTTCCCCGAGTTCTTCGAGCAGGCACCGCTTCAGGTCGGGGACGCGGGGCAGCCGCTCTTGTTGGAAGGGGCCGTCCTCCGGGCCTTGACCCTGGCGGCCGACGACTTCCTCCCTGAAGGCCGGACCGGCCTGCCGTGCACTGAACGGCAAGCGTCACACGTGTTTCGGGTCATCCAACGCGAAGGGATCATCTTCGTCCGCATCGACGAGGATCCCGCCGCATGTGGACAGGAACATCCTGGACTCGACTCGGGGGCCCGATACGCCATCAGCCGCGATGGACGCATCCTCCGACGCGTCCTGGATGGGATGGAGCCATACACGGCCCCTGTCGATGCAGGTGCCTTCGAGAAGGCGGAGCTCGGCGTCTCTCCGTCGTTCGATCCACAACGCCCAGCCCCCCTGCCCTTCCTGGGGCCTTCCGATGCGGGAGCGCCTGACGCTCAGACGCCCTGACGCGACAGCCTGCGCTCGAGTCGCTCCAGTCGGAGCTGATGGTCCGCGGGCAGCTCCACCGGCGCGGCCAGCCGTGCGTGGTGCAGGGCCCGCGGCAGGTCCTTCAGGGAGTGCTCGTAGAGCTTCGTCAGTGACAGGTGGAGCATCGCGCCCTGGCCGGGCCGCGCGTACGTGAGTGCCCGTTGCAGGTGCGCCACCGCCGTCTCACCGTCTCCGGCCCTCCGCGCGAGCCGTGAGGCCAGCACCAGCGCCTCCATGCCTACCGTGCCTCCTCCCTCCGCAGCGGCCTTCGCGAAGGACAGGGCCCTTTCCGCGTCACCTGCCCGCTCCGCCACCAGCGCGAAGCCGAGCAGGTCCCTCGGGTCCTGCCGCTCCGTCGTCCCGTCCGCCCGGAAGCGGCGCACCAGGTCGCCCAGCAGCGCCGCGAGGAGCAACAGGTCGTTCGCGTTGTGCTCCAGCACCGGCACCAGCTCCGAACCGTCCGTGCCTCGCAGGAAGCGGAAGTACAGCTCCGGGATGAGCGACCCGTCCACGTCCCCCATCCGGTGGTGCCCCAGCACCTGCCCCTCCAGGTGCACCAGCCTCGCGCCCTCGCCCCGGTGCTTGAACACGCGCCGCGCGCAGTGCAGCAGGTCCAGGTGCGGCAGCTCCGGCGGCACCGGCACCCGGTTCAGCACGAAGCGCGTGCGCAGCAACGGCCAGTCGAAGCTCTTGCCGTTGAACGTCACCAGACACGAGGACGACGCCATGCGTTCGGCCAGCAGGCGCAGCATCGGCGCCTCTTCGCCCATCCGCCTCAGGAAGAGCTGCTGCACGCGCAGGGCACGGCCCTCGAACCACGCCAGCCCCACCAGGAACGGCACCGTGCCCGTGCCTCCCGCGAGCCCCGTCGTCTCCGTGTCCAGCATCAACATCCGCGTGAAGTCCACCGACTCCAGCTCCGGATGCAGCGCGAGGCTCGCCACCAGCCGCGACTCCACGTCGAGCGCCGCCGCCACCGGCGCCGTGCCGTGGTGATGCTCCGGCGGGTAGAGCTGATCCGCCACGTGCACCGTGCCGAACGGCGTCGCCCGCGCCTCCACCGGCAGTGCCCGGGGTGCGGGAACAGGGTCCACCGCACGCCGCGCGGAAGCCGTGCCCTGGCGCTCCGCCCAGAACGACAGCATCTGGCGCAGCGACGCCACCCGGGGATCCACCGGGCCGTCCGCGACGCCCGCTTTCTTGGCAGCGAACCGTCGCCGCGCTTCCTCGCGCAGGTCCACGAGGCCGGAGGCATCCGCCCTCTCTCCGGCAGCTCGCGCCACCGCATCGGCGGACGCCAGCGCGTGAACCCCATCGAGGGAAGGCTCCGGCTCGCCGTCCATCGAGAGGCGCTTGCGGAGCGCCTCCACCAGCACCTCTGCGATGGTGGTCGTTCCCGCTTCCTCCACCGCGGGGACTGCCGCCAACGCCTCGTCCCGGCTCCGCGCCTCCGCGACCGCCACGGCAGAGCTTCCTGCCGAAACCTCATTCCGGCTCCGCGCCTCCGCGACCGCCTGGCGCAACGCGGCCCGTGCACCCTCCCCGGCCGCCACAGGTGTCCCGGGCGGTATGTCCACCGTCAGGGGGCCACCCTCCACCACGGTGTTCACCGTGGCCGCGGGGGCACGCGAGCCGCCCGGGCCCGCGCTGGTGAGTCGCGACAGTTTGCGCTTCAGGTCCATGCGCCGTCCGTGCTCCTCACTGCACCCCGGCGACGCCGAGCGCCGCCAGCAGGTCCAGCGCCAGCTTCTTGCGCGGATGCGTCCCCACCGGCGCGCTCCCCGGCTGTCCACCCGCCGCCGGCCCGATGCACGCCGGGCACCCGTCCTCGCACGGACACGACTCCAACAGCTTGCGCCCGCGCAGCAGCAGCTCCTCGCGCTGATCGTACAGCCGCGCCGCCAGCCCCACGCCGCCGGGCACGTTGTCGTAGAGGAACAGCGTCGGCTCGAAGCCCACCCCACCCTCCTTGCGCGGCGGACCGTCCGGCTCGTCCCGGCTGCCGAGCGTCCGGCCCAAGTCTCTCGGGTCGCTCATCAACCCCACGCACGCGACCGTCCGCAGCGCCGTGCCCAATCCGCGCAACGCGTCGATGACCGCGGGCCTTGGCGCCTCCATCGAGCGCACCACCGACTCCGGCACCGTCAGCCACAGCGCCGACGTGTGCATCTGCATCTCCGGCAGCCGCACGTCGCCGTAACCCACGTTCTCGTGCGTGTGGTACTTGATCTTCTTGTAGCCCACGACCTTCTCGATGACGGACACCTCGCCCAGCCCCGCGTGCAGCGTCGGGCCCAGCGGCGCGCCCTGGTCCTCCTGAATCACGCTCACACGCACGTTCGTCATCGCGTCGGTGAAGTAGTCCGGCGCCACCTTGCGCACGAACGCCTTGTGGTTCTCCAGGTCCAACAGCTCCACCTGGTACTGCTCTGAATCGTGCTGGTAGATGGCCTGCTCGTGCAGCTGCGTGTGCGCGGACCGGAAGTCCATCTCCGCCAGCGTCCGGTCACTGCCCCGCTCGATGACGACCACGTTGTCCCAGCCCACGCTGCGCAGCGACACGTGGTGCGCCGGGTACGCGTCCGACGACCAGTGGAACATCCGCCGCCCGCCCTCCGCCTGCTGCGACGGGTGCACCACCTGGTGCTGCGTGAGGAAGTCCAGCGCCTCCGTGGTGTTCTCCACCGGCACGTCGCCGAAGGCATCCCCCTCCTCGAAGGGCAGCTCGAACGCCGCGCACTTCAGGTGCTGCACCAATATCTCCACGTTGTCCGGATCAATGCGCGCGTGCTCCACCGGCGCCCCCGTGAGCGCCTTCGGATCCGCCGCGAAGTACTGATCCAACGGCGCGCTGGAGGTGACGAGCAGCGCCAGGCTCCCCATGCCCCGGCGCCCCGCCCGGCCGAAGCGCTGCGACAGCGCCGCCACGGAGCCCGGGTAGCCCGCGCACACCACCGCGTCCAGCGAGCCGATGTCGATGCCCAGCTCCAGCGCGTTGGTGGCCACCACGCAGCGCACCTCGCCCGCGCGCATCGCGGCCTCGGTGGCGCGCCGGGTGCCCGGCAGGTAGCCGCCCCGGTAGCCCTGGATGAGCGACGGATCCAGCTTCTCCTCCACGAACCGGTCGCGCAGGTACTTGAGCATCACCTCCACGTTGTTGCGCGACTGTCCGAACAGCAGCGTGGACACCCCCGCGCGCACCAGGTCCGCGGTGAGCCGCACCGCGCTCTTCAAGTAGCTGGCGCGGATGCCCAGCTCCGCGTTCACCACCGGCGGGTTGTAGACCATCACCCGCCGCTCGCCGGACGGCGCCCCGCTCTCCGACACCAGCGCCACCTCGCGCCCCAGCATCCGCTCCGCGTGCGCCTTCGGGTTGCCGATGGTCGCCGACGCCAGGATGAACGTGGGGGACGCCCCGTGGAAGCGCGCCACCCGCTGCAACCGGCGCAGCACGTTGGCCAGGTGCGAACCGAAGACGCCCCGGTACGTGTGCAGCTCGTCAATCACCACGTAGCGCAGGTTCGCGAACAGCCGCGCCCAGTTCGCGTGGTGCGGCAGGATGCCCGTGTGCAGCATGTCCGGGTTGGTGAGCACCACGCCCGCGCGCTCACGGGCCGCCCGGCGCGCATCCCCCGGAGTGTCACCGTCGAAGGTGATGGCGCCGTGCCCCAGCCCCGCCTCGCGCATGAAGGCCCGCAGCGACTCTTCCTGGTCGCGCGACAGCGCCTTCGTGGGGAACAGGTAGAGCGCCCGCGCGTCCGGCTCGGTCGCGAAGCGATGGAGCAGCGGCAGGTTGTAGCAGAGGCTCTTGCCCGAGGCCGTGGGCGTGGCGATGACCAGGCTCTCCCCGTCCCGCGCCCGCTCGAAGGCCTCCGCCTGATGGGAGAAGAGTTGCTCCACGCCCCGCTTGCGCAGCGCCTCACGCACCTGCGGCGCCAGGTCCTCCGGCAGCGGCGCGAAGCTGCCCGTGCGCGCGGGCGTGACGGCGTCATGGACGATGTTCGGCCACACCTGCCGGTCCTTGCGCCACCCGTCCAGCACGGCGTCCAGCCCGCGAGCCCCCGACCACGGTGAGCGACGGGGGCCGGAGAAAGCCTCGGTTTCCTTCTCGGGCTTCATAGGGCCGGGCACTGTACAGACGTGTACCGGGAAGGACAACGCGCGTCACGTCCCCTGCCGCACCGCGCCTGACGCGCGATGACTGACCGTCCCCGCTACAGCCGGGCGCCTCCGCGTGGCCTTTTCCGTTACACGCCCGGTATCGCACCCATGTGTGCCCGGGCGGAGCTTCATTGGCATTCCGAATGCACTGCTTATTCGGGCCTTCCTGCTCCCGGTCGACGCGCTCCCGCGTTCCCCCCCGTGGTGCAGGCCTGGCGGATGGAACATGAAGAACTTCGGCCTCCGGATGTCGGCTCTCATGTTGGCGCTCGCAGCCCAGAGCGCGGCGGCGTACGACAAGAACGTCGACCTGAAGAACACGGGCACCACCACCGCCTACGACGTCGCGGTCGTCCTCAATGGCACCGAGACCGTCACCGCCACCTTCGACGGCTACACCTACGGCCCCCTCATCGGTCACTTCACGCAGAGGACCGTCACCCCGCTGGCCTCCGGGGACACCGTCATCCACTGGATGAACATCGACGGGATCGACGCGCCCATCCCGCCGGGCAAGACCATCCACGTGGGCTGGAGCACGTCCGATTGCACCAGCCAGGTCAAGGACATGTACTGGACCACCAAGGCCCACGGCCGGCTGCGCAACAGCGTCATCCTCGACGTGCGGAACAACCTCACGTACACGACGGGCGGCTTCCCGATCATCGACCTGACCAACGTGCTGGAGGCCCAGGTGAACATCCGGATCCGGGACGTGCGCTTCGTCGTGGTGGACAGCCCGCTGCCGCTGGAGGCCCTGTCCACGATGAACGACAAGCTGATGGCGCAGCTTCGGCCGGTGAGCGAAGGCAGCTTCGTCCTCTCCCCGGGCAAGAGCGCCCGCTTCGAGATCCCGGTGGCGGTGAAGGAGGGCCAGTCCCTCCTCACCGTCTACACGACGAGCCCTGACGAGGCGCAGGGTGCGGTGAGCTCGCTCCAGAGCGCCGAGGCCACGCACTTCATGCAGCGCCCGGTCGTCGGAGGCGGCGGCGGCTGCGGCGGCCAGATTCCCAACCAGTAACGGAGTTCCAGCACTCGACTTGCATCACGGGCGCGGCCTAGTGTGCCGCGCCCGTGGCACTCGGAATCTTCCTCTTCACGTACATCTTCATCGCCGGGGCGCGGCTGCCCTTCCTCAAGCTGGACCGTCCCGGAGGCGCGCTGCTGGGCGCCACGCTGATGGTCGTCGCGGGCGTCGTCACCCCCGCGGAGGTCTTCGGTCACAGCGCGGACCGGAGCCAGCAGGCCATCGACATGGACACGCTCGTCCTGCTGCTCGGGATGATGCTGCTGGCCGCGTACCTGTCGCAGGCGAAGTTCTTCCGCGCCACCGGGGCCAGGGCCCTGCGAGTGGCCCACACGCCCCGGCTGCTGCTGGTGGCCGTCACCTTCGTCAGCGCCCTGCTGTCCGCCTTCCTCGTCAACGACACCGTGTGCCTCTTCCTTACGCCGCTCGTGCTCGTGGTGGTGGAGGACGCGCGCCTGCCGCCCGTGCCGTACCTGCTCGCGGTGTGCATGGGCAGCAACAGCGGCTCCGTGGCGACGTTCACCGGCAACCCGCAGAACATGCTGATCCAGGGCGCGTCCGGCCTGGGCTACGCGCGGTTCGCCGCGTACATGGCGCTGCCCGCGCTGCTGTCCACCGCCATCGTGGCCATCTCGCTCCTGTACCTGTTCCGCAAGCAATTGCCGTCCACGCGCTTCACCGCGCACCCGCCTCCTATCGACGTGGACCGCAAGCTGCTCACGCTGTCGCTCGGGGTCCTGCTGGGCGTGGTGGTGGCGTTCTTCGCGGGCCTGCCCATGAGCTGGAGCGCGCTCGCGGGCGGGGTGCTGGTGATGTCGCTGTCCGGGCACGACTCGCGCGAGGCGCTGGAGCGCGTGGACTGGGTGCTGCTGCTGTTCTTCGCCAGCCTCTTCGTCGTGGTGCACGGGGTGCACAAGGCGGGCTGGGCGGAGGAGATGCGCCAGCTGTTCTCTCCGCTGATGGCCGGGCCGCCGTGGCGCGAGACGCTGGGCTTCGCGTTCCTCACGCTCGTGGCCTCCAACCTCTTCAGCAACGTGCCCTTCGTGATGCTGGCCCGCGCGTGGGTGCCGGCCATGCAGGAGCCGGAGCTCGCGTGGCACGTGCTGGCGCTGGGCTCCACGCTCGCGGGCAACCTCACGCTGGTGGGCAGCGTGGCCAACCTCATCGTCTTCGAGGCCGCGCGCGGCAAGACGCGCATGGGCTTCATGGACTACTTGCGCGTCGGTGTCCCCGTCACGCTGATCAGCTTCGCGGTGGGGCTGGGCGTGCTCCTCGCCGAGCACTCGCTCTTCCCGTA
>NZ_RAWB01000252.1 GCF_003612055.1 Corallococcus llansteffanensis | reverse complement strand
TCCGGCCACCACCGCCGCGAAGCCCGAAGGCGTGCAGGCCGTGCCGCTGAAGCAGCCCAAGCCGATGGAGCTCGTCGTGCAGGCCCGGCAGGACACGCCGATTGTCAGCCTGCGGCTCGTCTTCCACACGGGCTCCATCGATGATCCGAAGGGCAAAGAGGGCCTCACGGCCCTCACCGCGAAGCTGATGGCGGAAGGCGGCACGCGGAAGCTCACCTCCGCGCAGCTGCTGGAGGCGCTCTACCCCATGGCCGCCGAGCTCAAGGTGTTCTCGGACAAGGAGCTGACCACCCTGTCCGGCCGCGTCCACCGGGACTTCCTGCCGCGCTTCCTGGAGCTGTTCACCGACACGCTGCTCGAGCCCCGCTTCGACGCCGGCGAGTTCGAGCGCCTGCGCGCCAACGCGCTCAATGCCGTGCGCAACGGCCTGCGCAGCGAGGACGACGAGACGCTGGGCAAGGTGGGCCTGGACGCGCTGCTCTATGAGGGCCACCCCTACGCCCACTTCACCGGCGGCACCGTGCAGGGGCTCCAGTCGCTCACGCTCGATGACGTGAAGGCGCACGCGCGCCGCGTCTTCACCCAGGACCGGCTCGTCATCGGGCTCGCGGGCCCGGTGGACGCGGGGCTCCAGCAGTCCGTCACCACGCGCCTGGGCGCACTGCCCGCCACGGGCGCGCCGCGCGTGGAGCTGCCGCCCGTGCCGTCCGCCGCCGGCCGCACGCTCATCCTCCAGAAGCCCACGCTCTCCACCGCCGTGAGCATGGGCTTCGTGACGCCGCTGCGACGCGGCGACCCCGACTTCTTCCCCGTGGCGTTCGCGCTGTCGAACCTGGGCGAGCACCGCCAGTTCATCGGCGTGCTCTTCAACGAGCTGCGCGAGCAGCGCGGCCTCAACTACGGCGACTACGCCTACGTCGAGCACTTCATCGAGGACCGGGGCAACGGCACCTTCAACCGCACGAACCTCGTGCGCACCCAGCAGGACGTGTCCCTGTGGCTGCGCCCCGTCGTGCCCGCCAACGCCGTGTTCGCCACGCGAGGCACGGTGTACTTCCTGGACCGGATGGCGAAGGAGCCCCTCACGCAGGAGCGCTTCGACCTGGTGCGCGGCTTCCTCCAGGGCTACACGCGCCTGTGGGAGCAGAGCGACCAGCGCCGCCTGGGCTACGCCATCGACTCGCTCTTCTACGGCACGCCCGACTTCCTGGAGGCCTACCGCAAGGCCCTGGCCACGATGACGCCCGAGTCCGTGAACGCCGCCGTGCGCCGGCAGCTCCAGCCGGAGAAGCTCGCGTTCGTGTTCGTGACGGAGGACGCGGAAGGGCTCGCGCAGGCGCTCAAGTCCGGCGCGCCGTCGCCCATCACCTACGCGTCGCCCAAGGCGCCGGAGCTGCTGAAGCTGGATGAGGCCCTCATCCAGCAGAAGCTGCCGGTGCGCCCGGACGCCCTCCAGGTCGTCCCGGCCTCGGGCTTCATGGAGCGCTGAAGCGGTTCCCTTCCGGCGCTCAGGGGCTTCGCGGCAGTGTCGTCCACACGCCGCGGAAGCGCTTGAGCGCCGGATCCTTCTGGCGCTTGCACTCCACGCCCTCGCGCGTGACGGTGCCGTCGTCGCTCAAGAGCAGGATGTCGTCCGACGCATCCGGCGTGAAGAACGCCTCCGGGTTCAGCCGCGACAGGTCCACGGACTCCACCGGCACCGGCGTGTCCTCCCCGCCCTTCCAGGTGAACAGCCGCGAGCGCGCCTCGGACGCGGTGGCCCCCGCGATGATGAGGTAGCGGCCCCGCCACGACGACAGCGAGCGGATGCCCAGGCCGCCCAGGTCGAGCAACCGCGGTGCTCCGAAGCGCGCGGCCACGCCCTCGCGCACCACTGCCTCCGGGTTGAGCAGCGGCACCACCAGCGCCCGCCCTTGAGTCAGCGGGCTCCGGAAGCCGATGAGCATTCCGGGCGCGTCCAGCATCGCCGTCAGGCCCTCGATGTTGAGGCCCCCGGCCTGCTTCGGCGGCAGCGGCTCCGCCTCCGCCAGCCTGTAGGGCTTCAGCGCCGGATCCGCGAGCAGGTCCTCCAGCAGGTTCGTGTACGGCTGCCCGATGAGCTGGACATGGTCCGCGTCTTCGGCGCTGGTGGCGAAGAAGCGCAGGCGCGCGGGCTGCTTCTTGCCGGAGCTGTTGCGGCCATGCGACGTGAGCCAGAAAGCCAGGTTCCCCAGCCGCGAGCCCGCCTCGATGTCCGTCTCCGGCGGCTTCTTCTTCGCGGGCAGCGCCAGCGACGGCGACAGGTCCACCGTCCTCAGCGGACGGCCGCCTTCGCGCGCGTCGTAGATGCGCAGGATGTTGTCCTCGTCGTCCGCCACCACGAACAAGCCCGTGCCCAGGTCCACCGCGCCGGACGCGTCACAGCTTCCCTCGAAGACGACCGTGCCCTCGGGCTCGACAACAGGTGCTGGGACGGCGTCGCGCCGCACGTTCGCCTCGCGGGAGCCGCAGCCCGCCACCAGGACACATCCCCACAGGAGCCAGCGTTTCATGGCCCTTTCTTACGCATGGCCTCCCACCACCGGGAACCCGGAAGGCCGCGCAGAAAGGCAGCAATTGTAGAAATGGAACAGGGCTGTAGTGCGCCCCCGTCTGCGTGGGTTTTCTTCCGGCATGGGAAGGTGGGTGCTAAGAGCCTCAGCATGCAATGCCCCGACTCCGGGTACGTTTCGTGGAGCCGGTCCGCGTGCGGCGCAGCCATCCGGCTCGCGGCCCTGGGCCTGCTGCTCACCACGGCAGCGGCCCACGCGCAGCCCGATCCGTTCTCCCGCGGCTTCGACGCCGTTCCCGTCAAACCCACGGCCGCGCTGTCCAGCGGCATCGCGTTGGAAGGCGCCACCGCCGAACCGGTGGGCAGCTACCGCGGCGCGCTGCTCCTGGACTTCAACTGGCGCATCCTCGCCCTGAAGCTGGGCGACGAGAAGCTGGGCGACCTCTTGCCGTACCGGCTGGACGCGCACCTGCTCTTCTCCTACCAGCTCCTGGAGCGGTTGGAGCTGGGCGTGGACATGCCCTTCACGCTCATCCAGGGCGACAACTTCTCGCTCCTGGGGGACGCGCTGAACGCGCCGGACTTCCCCGGCGCCGCGGGCGTCAGCAGCACCACGCTGGGCGACCTGCGGCTCCTGCCGCGCGTGAACCTGCTGAACCCGAACCGCTTCCCGGTGGGGCTCGCGGTGGTGACGGAGGTGCGCCTGCCCACCGGCAGCGCGCAGAGCTTCACCGGCGAGCGCGGCGTGGTGTTCGCCCCGCGCCTGGCGGTGGACTGGAAGGTGGGGCCCCTGCCCCTGCGGGTGCTCGGCAACGTGGGCGTGCTGCTGCGCCCCGCGGCGCAGTACCTGAACCTGCGCGTGGACGACGAGCTGACGCTGGGCGCGGGCGGCATCGTGGACCTGCCGGACGTGGGCCGGCTGCGCGAGGTGCAGGGCGTGGCGGAGATGCACCTGCGCACGCCGCTGGTGCGCCCGTTCAACTTCGACCAGTCGGATTCGCTCAAGACGCCGTGGGAGCTGCTCGTCGGCGCGCGCGCGAAGGTGTGGGGCAACTGGGGCGTGGAGCTGGACGTGGGCCGAGGCCTCAACGTCAACACCGGCTACGGCCGCGAGGCCCTGCGGGTCATGCTGGCGCTGCGCTATGACCAGTCCGGCCAGGACTCGGACAACGACGGCGTGCCCGACGCGCGCGACCGCTGCCCCACCCAGCCCGAGGACAAGGACGACTTCGAGGACTACGACGGCTGCCCGGATCCGGACAACGACGGCGACGGCGTGGCGGACGGCGACGACGCGTGCCCCAGCGTGAAGGGCACCGTGGCGCTCAAGGGCTGCCCGGAGGAGCCGGAGAAGGACACCGACGGCGACGGCATCGTCGACAAGCTGGACAAGTGCCCGGACGTGCCCGGCCTGAAGGACTTCGACGGCTGCCCGGACACGGACATGGATGAGATCCCGGACGGCGAGGACGACTGCCCCGACGTGGCCGGCCCGCCGGAGAACAACGGCTGCCCGTACGACGCCCCGCCCTACGTGGTCGTGGAGTCGGACCGCATCCGCATCAAGGGCAACATCCTCTTCGAGACGGGCTCCGCCATCATCCAGAAGCAGTCGTACCCGCTGCTGGACGAGGTGGCGTCGGTGCTCGCCAAGAACCCGACGCTGGGGCCGGTGCAGATTGAAGGGCACACGGACAACAAGGGCGCGCGCGCACTGAACGTGGACCTGTCCAACAAGCGCGCGAAGTCGGTGCTCGACTACCTGGTCAAGAAGGGCATCGACCGTAAGCGCCTGACGTCGCAGGGCTTCGGGTTCGACCGGCCCATCGACACCAACGACACGGCCCTGGGCCGCGCGAAGAACCGGCGCGTCGACTTCAAGCTGGTCAAGTCGGAGCTGGAGAGCGGCCCGCGTGAGACCATCGTGCCCAACGGCCAGCCGCCTCCGCCGGGCACCCAGCCGCTGCCCGGGCTGGGCGGACCTCCCGCGCCCGGTGCGCAGGCCCCGCCGGCCCCCGCGCCGAAGACCCAGGCCACGCCGCCGGCAGCGACTCCGCCCGCCAAGCCAGCCACCAAGAAGTAGCGCGGGAGACACGGGACGGCCCGGAACAGGGGCCGTCCCCGCTTCACGACGGGAGGACTACTTCTTCAGCGCGCGCTCGATGCGACGGCGAAGGCCGTCCTCGGAGAGCATGCCGCGCTGGGCGTCCATCACCTTGCCGTCCGCATCCAGGAAGTAGAGCGTCGGCAGCGCGTTCACCTGGAAGGCCCGCGCCACGTCGTCGTCCGCGTAGACGACGTAGGGCCGCAGCTCCGGCTGGAAGCGCTGGAGGAAGTAGTCCACCTCCTCCTTCGCCGTCGCGCCGTCGTCCCGGCTGGCCGCCACGAAGACGAGCCCCTGGGACTCGTACTCCTTGGCCAGCTTCACCAGCGAGGGCATCTCCTCGCGGCACGGCGGACACCAGGTGGCCCAGAAGTCGAGCATCACCACCCGGCCCTTCAGGTCCGACAGCGCCAGCGAGCCGCCCTCGTGCTTCGCGAGTTGGAAGGACGGCGGCTCCATCCCGTCCGGCACCAGCCGCTTGCGCTGCGCCTCGCGCACGCCCAGGAACGCCAGCGCCCCCAGCCCCAGCACCGCCACCACGGAGAGCACCGTCTTGGCGCCGTCTCCGCGCGAGCCCGGCGGCTTCACTCCCTCGGTCCCAGCCTGCTGTGTCATCCGCGTTCCCTTCGTGTCAGGCGGCCGTGCACCCGCTTCAAGGCCCAGCGCACCCCGGCCCGCACGCGCGGCCGACGCACCACCCAGGCCGCCAGCGGAGGTCCCCAGTGATAGTAACCGTCGATGAACCCCTGGCCGAGCCAACTCTTCCGGAGCACGTCGTCGCGGAACGCGCGGAACGCCACCAGTTCCTGGGCCCCCTCGCCAAAGGCCGCCGTCACCACGAAGCAGGAGGACGCGGGGCTCACCCACATCAGCTTCATGTTGGTGAGGTTCACCACGACCTTCAGCTCGCGCTGCTCCGTATAGAGGAACGCCAGCAGGTCGCGCCGCGCCGCCGGGAACTCCTGCCCCCCGGCCTCCTCGAAGTCGATGCGCGTCGTGACGGCGCTGGCCACTTCATCCACCGTGAAGCGGTAGCGCTTGGAGCTGCGCCGGTGCTCCACCTCCAGCCCCTTCAGCTCCCCGAAGTAGGCCATGAAGGGCACCTTGCACACCGGGCACACGAAGCGGTGGTACGCGTGCGTCGGCAGGAAGGCGTAGTCCCCCATCCGCTTGCAGCCGGTGTTGGGGCACATCAGCTTCACGCTCGCCTGGGGCGCGTTGCGCGGGTCGTAGCGCGACTGGCCGCTTCCCTTGTCGAACACCGGCGGCGGCCGCGACGGCTGGCCCACCATCTGCCGCGTGGGGTGCGCCGCGCGTTCCAATTCCTGCGCCCGGCGCCACGCCAGCTCCGCCGCCTCCAGCCGGCCGTCCGCCGTGTGCGTCAGCGCCTCCGCGTGCGCGCTCAGCGCCGCCACCAGCCGGTCCACCAGCGGCGACACCGCCGGCTCGCGCGCCACCGCCAGGGCCTCCGCCAGCACCCGCTCCATCTCCGGCAGCAGCGCCTGGGCCGCCTTGCGCGACGGGTCCTCCGCCCGCCGGTACACCGGGGGCTCCGGCAGCTTCGCGAACAGCGCCGAGGCCAGGGTGCGCACGCGCTCCACCGCCGCGTCCCCCCGCCCCACATCCATTCCCGCCGCCCGCGTCTGGGCGGCCCTCATCAGTTCTTCGGGCTGCAAGGCCCCGGACCTTAAGGGCCCGCACGCCCCCTGTCAGCGACTCCCGCCGCCGCGGTCGGAAACTCGCCAGGGCCACGACACCGATGTAAGACGAGGTAGGAGGATGTGAATCATGGGCGTGTTGAAGTTCCTGGTCTGGACAGCGTGCGCGGTGGGCCTGGGCGTCTTCCTCGCGCGGGGCAACGTGGACGGCCGCTCCCCGCTGGAGCACATCGAGCGCACCTGGAAGCGCACGGTGAACCCTTCGGCGATGGACAAGGTGAAGAGCGGCGTCGAGGACGCGCTGGACGACGCCCGGCAGGCGGTGTCCCAGAAGTCCGCCAACCCCGCCCAGCCGCGCGAGCGCATCACCGCCGAGGACCGCGCGGCCATCAACAACATCATCGCCAAGAAGAAGTAGGGCCCCCGCGGGCTGATCGCACGCCCTCCCCCTTCCGCCCGCCCCGGGCCGTTCCTAGATTGCGCCGGGGCGTTGGGTGGATGGTGGTGGAGAGGCGGGCCCATGGGTTGGACGCAGGTCGGGGGCGTCATCAAGGCAGCGGTGTTGGCATGCGCACTGGGGGCAACAGCGCGTGCCGAGGCAAGGGATAACAGGCTGTGGTTGGAGGCGAAGAACCGCGCCGTTTCCCGGCAGCACTCCAACATCAGCGAGGTGGCCCGCAAGGCGATGCCCGCCGTGGTGTCCATCACCACGCGCCAGGACAGCGCCGACGTGCCCCCCGGTGAGGAGCCGCAGCGCGGCATCGGCTCCGGGTTCATCATCCACCCGGACGGCTACATCCTCACCAGCGCGCACGTGGTGGAGGGCGCCTCGGAGGTGACCATCTCCGTGCGCAGCGCCAACGGGTACGTGGAGGAGTTCCCCGCGACCATCGTGGGCGAGGACGAGCGCACCGACTGCGCGCTCCTCAAGGTGGACGCGCCCCGGAAGCTGCCGGTGCTCAAGCTCGCGTCCGCGTCGCACGTGGGCATCGCGGACTGGGTCGTCGTCATCGGCAACCCGTTTGGCCTGGCGCACTCCGTGACGGTGGGCGTGGTGAGCTACCTGGGCCGCACCGACGTGACGCCCAACGGGCGCGACGGCGACTTCGACTACCTGCAGATGGACGCGTCCATCAACCCGGGCAACTCCGGCGGCCCGGTGCTGGACCTGCACGGCGACGTGGTGGCGGTGGCCAACGCCGTCAACGTGTCGGGCCAGGGCATCGGGTTCGCCATCCCCATCGACATCGCCAAGACGGTGATTCCGCAGCTCAAGGCGCACGGGCGCATGCGCCGCGGGTGGATTGGCATCAGCGTGCAGGACTTCTCCCCGGAGGTGGCCGCGGCGTTCAACCTGATGCCGCGAGGTCGGGGCGTCGTGGTGACGGACGTCGTGGAGGACGGGCCGGCCGCCCGCGCGGGCCTCAGGGCCGGCGACGTCATCCTCGACATGGACCGCCGCTCCGTGGAGCGCGCTCACACGCTGCGCTGGCAGGTGGCCGCGCGCGGCGTGGGCCAGCACATCCGGCTCCAGGTGCGCCGGGTGGGCCGCCCCCTGACGGTCCGGGTGAAGCTGGACGACCTGCCCTTCGTGCCGGAAGAAGCGCCCCCCGCCACCCTCGCCTCGGGCGCCGCTCCGGGCGAGCGCTCCGCCGGGGCGAAGTCCGTCCTGGAGGAGTTGCTGTCGCCAGTGCCGCGCGCCAAGACCGGGCCGGCGGGCACCCAGGCCACTGGCGGCTCCGGTACCGGCTCCGGCGCCGCTTCCGCCACGGCGGAGGGCATGCCCGTCCCCTGACAGGCCGTGCGCCCGGGGCCCTCCCGGGCCGCCAGCCTCCTTGCGTTCCGCGAAATCGGGCGATACACCGTGCGCCCTACACACTGCGGCGGGTTCCATTCAAATGGGCGCCGCGGGTCATTCGCGCATCGTTTCGCAGGAGAATCCGCACCATGGCCGAGGCCACCCAGACGAAGAAGTCCACCCATTGGCCGCGCACGGCCAAGGGCAACGGCAAGAAGGCGTGCACCGTGGAGGGCTGCAAGCGCCCCTACCGCGCCAAGAACTACTGCTTCTTCCACTTCAAGAAGTGGCGCCAGGGCGAGCTGCCGCACTCGCGCTACCGCGTGTGCTCCAAGCCGGAGTGCCGCATCAAGGTCCTCAAGGGCGGCCTGTGCGAGAAGCACTACGCCGAGACCTACAAGAAGGACGCGGCGGCTTAAGTCGCCCGTCGTTCCCGCTTCACGTGGCGCCGGGCTTTGCTCCCGGCGCCATGGCGCGGCCCAGGTGCTTGAAGGCGTTGAGCCACAGCTCCGCCTCCCGCTGGGTCAGCTTCGAGCGCATCAACGTCTGCTCCAGCTCGTGCAGCACGTGCTCCGGCGCCTGCCGGTTGAGGAAGTCCGCCGCCAGCAGCGTCTCCTTCATGCGCGTGCTCAGGGCGCTCAGCGTCCCCAGCCGGGCGCCGGGCTCCGCCGCGGGCGGGCCGGACGGCTCCACGCCCTGACGGTGGCAGAGGTA
The DNA here is from genome assembly GCF_003612055.1 of Corallococcus llansteffanensis. Lineage (GTDB taxonomy): Bacteria > Myxococcota > Myxococcia > Myxococcales > Myxococcaceae > Corallococcus > Corallococcus llansteffanensis. The sequence continues at coordinate 5,256 of NZ_RAWB01000252.1, read as the reverse complement.
CAGCAGCACCGACGCGGACTGCGCCAGGTTCATGGACGGCTGCACCTCCGACGTGGGGATGACGAGCACGTCCGCGCAGTGCGTCAGGTCCTCGTCGGACAGGCCGCGCTGCTCACCCCCGAACAGCAGCGCCACCCGGCCCCGCTTGCTCTCCTCCGCCAGCCGCCGCGCCGCCTCCTCGGGCGTCAGCGGGGAGCGGCCCTCCACCTGGGTGCGCGACGTACTGCCCACGACGTACACGCAGTCCTTCACGGCCTCCGTCAGCGTGTCCGCCACGACCAGGCCCTCCAGGACGTGGCCGCTTTTGACCGCCAGACGCTCCGCCCCGCTGAAGTCGCGGGTGATGGGCTCCGACAGGATGAGGCGGTGGAAGTCGAAGTTCGCCATGATCCTGCAGACCGCCCCCAGGTTGTCGGGTGAACGGGTCTGATGAAGGATGACAGTCAACTCCGCACCTGGACGCATGCCCCCGAGTTTAGCTGGTGGTGCATCTGGGTGATCGGTATATTCCCGGTGTGATGCGTCGCTGGGTCCCTGGCTTGCTCCTGTCGCTGTCGCTCCTCACCACCGCGTGCGGTGGCGCGGGCACGCCCGTGCGTCCGTCGCTCACGTCCCGGCAGGCCCTCACCAGCTCGCCCGAGGTGGTGGAGTTCGAGTCCCCGGCCGTCCGGCTGGAGCTGTTCCGGGACATCGCCCGCCAGTCGGAGCAGGAGGCCGGGCAGTCCGCGCAGGGCGTGGCGCTGTTCCCCATCATCCAGGGCAACGAGTTCGTCGCGGCGCCGGGCTTCGAGTCCCGCGCGGACCTGCTCCAGCCGCCGGACGCGGGCAGCGGCCTCCAGTTCGTCTTCGACGGTCGCGCGGCGGAGCGTTGGCCGGAGGACCGGCGGGAGAGCCTGCAGGGCCTGTCGGAGCGCGAGGCCGCGGAGCTGGTGGCGCGCACGCTGCTGGCGCTCTGGGACATCCACCCGGAGGGCGTGGTGCAGGTGGACCGGGCCGCGGGCGCGCCGTACGCGGTCGCCTACGTGGACGGCATCCTGCGGATCAACCCGGCGTTCCTCTATCTGGCGTCGGCCTACGGTCCTGCTTCCATGGCGGCGGGCCTCCAGTAGAGTCGCGCGCCTCATGAGCTGGCCCCGCTCCCGCCCCTTCCCGGCGGAGTGGCCGGGGCCGCGAGGCGCCTCCGACGTGAACACCTCCGCCCTCCACGCGCAGCTTTCCCACACGCTCCGGCAGACGGACCTGCCAACGCTCGGCCAGCCCTACAAGGGCAAGGTCCGCGACACGTACCGCAAGGGCGACACGCTCCTCTTGGTGACGAGCGACCGGCTCTCCGCGTTCGACCACGTGCTCACCACCATCCCCTTCAAGGGCGAGGTGCTCAACCGGCTGGCGGCCTTCTGGTTCGAGCGCACGAAGCACATCTGCCAGAACCACGTGCTGGACGTGCCCGACGCGAACGTCACCGTGGCGCGCGCGTGCGAGCCGTTCTCCGTGGAGGTGGTGGTGCGCGGCTACCTCACGGGCAGCCTGTGGCGCGACTACGAGAAGGGCACGCACACCGCCTACGGGATTCCCTTCCCGGAGGGGCTGCGCAAGGACAGCGCCTTCCCCACGCCGCTGCTCACGCCGTCCACCAAGGCCGAGTACGGCAAGCACGACGAGCCCATCTCCGAGAAGGAGATCTTGGCGCGAGGGCTGGCCACGCCGCGCGACTGGGCCCGCATCACCGAGGCCGCCCGGGGGCTGTTCGAGGAGGGCCAGAAGTGGGCGCGGACGCGCGGCCTCATCCTCGTGGACACCAAGTACGAGTTCGGCAAGGTGGGCGACGAGCTGTTCGTCATCGACGAGATGCACACCCCGGACTCCAGCCGCTACTGGGTGGCGGACGAGTACGAGGCGCGCTTCGCCAGGGGCGAGGACCAGCGGATGCTGGACAAGGAGAACATCCGCCAGTGGCTCATCCGCGAGCGGAACTTCTCCGGCCACGGCGCGCTGCCCGCCATCCCCGACGACGTGCGCGTGGACCTGGCCACCAAGTACGTGGCCGCCTACGAGCGCATCACCGGCACGTCGCTGGAGTTGACGCCCGGGGACGTGCACGCGCGCATCGAACAGAACCTGCGGGCGAAGGGCTACCTGTAGCCCCGTCGCCCCGTTGTCTTGCAGTGCGGCCGTGTCCTAGCTGGCGCGGCCGAACACGCGCTGGAACACCGCGTCCATCTGGCGCGTGTGGTAGCCCGGGGAGAAGCAGTCGGAGATCTCCTCGGGCGTCATCATCTTGAGCAGGTCCGCGTCCGCGAGCAGCGCCTGCCGGAAGTCCACGCCCTCCTCGAACATCTTCATCGCGTTGCGCTGGACGACGACGTACGCGGCCTGCCGGTCCATGCCCTTGCGCGCAAGCTCCAGCAAGAGCCGCTGCGAGTTCACGACGCCGCCGAGCAGGTCCAGGTTCTTCTTCATCTGCTCCGGGTAGACGCGCATGTTCTCCACGAGCCCCGCGAAGCGGTGGAGCATGAAGTCCAGGAGCCCCGTGGCGTCCGGCCCGATGACGCGCTCCACGGACGAGTGGGAGATGTCGCGCTCGTGCCACAGCGCCACATCTTCCATCGCGCTCACCGCGTAGCCGCGCAGCAGGCGCGCGAGGCCGGTGAGGTTCTCCGACAGGATGGGGTTGCGCTTGTGCGGCATCGCGCTGGAGCCCTTCTGGCCCGGCGTGAAGGCCTCCTCCACCTCGCGCACCTCCGTGCGCTGGAGGTGACGGATTTCGACGGCGAACTTCTCCAGGCTGGAGCCCACGAGCGCGAGCGCGGTGAAGAACTCCGCGTGCCGGTCGCGCTGCACCACCTGGCTGGAGGCGGGCGCGGGCTTCAGGCCCAGCTTCTGGCAGACGTGCTCCTCCACCGCGGGCGGCAGGTGCGCGAACGTGCCCACCGCGCCGGAGATCTTCCCCACGGCGATGGTGTCGCGCGCGTGCTCCAGGCGGGTGCGACCCCGGCGCAGCTCGTCGTACCAGATGGCCAGCTTGTGCCCGAAGGTGATGGGCTCCGCGTGGATGCCGTGGCTGCGGCCCATCTGCAGCGTGTGCTTGTGCTCGAAGGCGCGCTTCTCCACCGCGGCCATCACGCGGTCCATGCCCTTGAGGATGAGGTCCACCGCGTCGCGCAGGGTGAGCCCCAGCGACGTGTCCAGCACGTCCGAGGACGTCATGCCCAGGTGCAGCCAGCGGGCGCTGGGCCCCACGCGCTCCTCCACGAAGGTGAGGAAGGCGATGACGTCGTGCTTGGTGGTGCGCTCGATTTCGTCGATGCGCGCGGCATCCTCGGCGGTGAAGTCACCGGCGCGGGCCAGGCAGTCCGCCAGCGCTTCTTTCGGGGCGAGTCCCTGCGCGACCATGCCCTCCAGCGCGGCGAGCTCCACGTCGCGCCAGCGGCGGTAGCGGGCGACGTCGGACCAGAGGGAGGCCATCTCCTGACGGCTGTATCGTGGAATCACTCGTAGACCTTCACGGCAAAGTCCCGGCGCGCCGCGAACCGGAGCACTTCCAGCGCGACGTCACAGGACGGACCTGACTTCTTCGCGGCGGTGAGGTTGAACGAGAGGTCCATGCCTTCAGGCCGCGCCACCGCCAGCGCGCCGGGGTCGACCTTCTCGTGGATGAGTCGGTTGGCCAGCCTCCCCGCCTGCTGACCGAGCGCCAGCGGGGCGGGCGACAGGGCCAGCGTCGCGCCCTCCTTCACCTGGCTGGCCGTGAGCGCCACCAGCGGCACGCGGCGCGAAGCGCTGAAGGCGATGAGCGCCTGGACGACGGAGGCATTGCCCACGGTCTTGTCCGCAACCATCAGCAGGCCGTCCACCTTCCCGGCCGCGCCCTCCAGCACCTCGCCCGCGCGCTCCTGCGCCTCCAGGGCCAGCGGGACGATGCTGAGTCCCAGGCTGGCGCCCGCGGCCCGGGCCTGGGCCACCGCGCCCGCGGACGAGCGAGGGTCATGCAGGATGCCCACGCGCTTCGCCCCGGGCGCCACGGCCTTGAGCGCGGCCAGCTCCGGTCCGAAGTCGCTGGTGAGCGCGATGCCGGTGACGTGCGGCGCTTCCAGGCCGTACTTCTCGTGGTACGGCACCATCGCGAACAGCACGGGCACGTCCCCGCCCAGCGAGCGCCGTGCGGCGTTGGCGGCGAGCGGGCCCAGGGCCAGCACCAGCGCGGGCTTCTGCGCGGCGAGCGACTTGAAGACGCGCGCCGCCTCCGTGGGGCTCTCTTCCAGCGTCACCTCGGTGACGTCGGCGCGCGCCTCCGACGCGAAGCCGGCGAGGAAGGAGGCATAGGGCGCGAGGCTGGAGGACTTCACCGCGACCACGCGGGGCCGGGCCGGGCTTCGCGGCGTTGCCTGCGCGAGGACGACGGCGGGCAGCAGGAGCGCCAGGAGCGCGAGCTTCCCGGGGACCCTCATGGCAGCGGGTTGGCGCAGCAGCGGAAGCCCAGGTTCGCGTCCTTGTGGCTGGTGGCCCCCCGCTTGCGCGCGGCGCACCGCGACGTGTCGCTGGGGCTGTCGAAGGAGCCGCCCTTGATGGTCATGTCGTCGTCGCTGCCCGGGAACGGCGTGGAGGTCCACTCGGCGGCGTTGCCGGACATGTCCGACGGTCCGAAGTTGAAGCGGCACTCGCCGAACTGGCCGGCGGCGGCGAGCGCCCCTGGCGTCCCTTCGGCCGTGCCGGTGTTGCAGGCGGACGACGCGAGCGAATCCCCGGTGGAGAAGCGCGCGTTGCCGGGGCCCTTGCAGGCCTTCTCCCACTCGTTCTCCGTGCACAGCCGCTTGCCGGCCTCGACACAGAGGCCCTTCGCATCGAGCCAGTTCACCGACACGCGCGGCTTGCGGCCCTGCTTGTTGGGGAACTCGAACTCGTCCACGCAGAACGACTCCACCGGGACGCTGGCGAGGAGGCTCTCGTCGCTGGAGCGGAACGACTGCTGGTCCTCCTTGGAGGACCCCTTCTTGAAGCTGCCGCCGCTCACCGGGAGCATGCCGGCGGGACAGTTCAGCGAGGCCCCCAGGCCCGCGGAGGGTCCGGGCGGGGGAGGAACGGGCGCGTTCTTCGCGGCCTGGGCCTGGCGCAGGCGCAGCCAGAGGTAGCCGCCGCCGGCGCCCAGCACGATGCCCATTACGGCAAGGACCACCATCCACACCATCGAGCTGGGGCCCGAGCGGGCCGGCTTCGCCTGCGTGGCGCGCGTCGTCGGCAGCGTGTGCAGGCCGGAGA
>NZ_RAWB01000251.1 GCF_003612055.1 Corallococcus llansteffanensis | reverse complement strand
GGAGACGAAGGCCCCGGCGGCGACGGAAGAGGGGCCGGAGGCGGAGGTCGTGCTGCCGCTGGAGGTCACGGAGACGCCCGCGCCCCGAGACCTCATCGCCATCGAGTCCCTGAGCGTGAAGGGCAACGTCCTCAAGCTCTCCGTCCGGCACGGCGGCGGCTGCCGCGAGCACCGCTATGGCCTGGCCTGGGACGGGCGGTTCACGAAGACGGCGGGCGGTGAGCCCCGCGCGGAGCTCACCGTGCTGCACGACGCGAACGGCGATCACTGCAAGCGCATGATGTACAAGGACCTGTCGTTCGACCTCTCCACGCTCCAGCAGGCGTGGAGCGAGAAGGGCAACGGCGACCACGGGAACCTGCACCTGGACTTCAACGGCGTGCCGGACCAGTCCGCGCAGCTCAAGTTCTGACGGGCGCGTCAGGGGCCCCGCATGGGCGTCATCCCCTGCGCGAGGAGGTCGTCGCGCAGGCGGGTGAGCACCTTGCCCAGCAGGTTCAAGCCCCGCCACGTGGCCGGGTCCTGGATGCGCGGATCCGCCGCGTTCAGGCCCACGCCCCAGATGCGATCCATGGGGCTCGCTTCCACCAGCTCTGTGCCCGCCGTGGCGAGCAGCGTGTCCAGCAGCATCCGGTGCTGGGTGAACTTCGCGTGGTTGCCCTCGTAGACGATGCGCTCGCGCTCGCGCTCCCACAGCGCCGCGTCGAACGGGCTCACCTTGCGCCCCAGCGCCTTGTGCTGCTTGGGCGTGGCGGCGCGCAGGATCTGCTCCAGCACGCGCGCGTCCCCAAACAGGCGCGCCTTGCCCGCCATCATGTACTGCTCCGCGCAGGTGTAGCGGACCCCCTCCACCTCGAACACGGAGGGGTGCCACTGCGAGAACGGCGAGTCTTCCTGCCAGAAGAACGTGAACCGGTCTGAACGCGCATCCATCCCTGCCTCCCAAGCTTGGTGTTCTTCTTACACGAACGTGATGCGATGGAGGAACCTGACAGGCCCTCCTACAATGCCGGCCCGCCCGCCATGCGACTTCAAGAAGCCCAGAAGCTGTTGGACCGTTGTTTCTCCGGCACCCGGGAGGGCGCGCCCCGCCTCCACGAGCCTTCGGACCCCCGCTTCGCGGGCCGAGGGGGCGCGGTGTGGCTGGAATACCGCTGGTACGTGCGCGAGCGCGGCATGGCGGAGGTGTTCCTCAAGTGGGACCGGGTGACGTCCGGGAGCCCCACGGCGGCGGAGGCCACGGTGCTGCGCACGCACCTGCTGGGTCAGTCCCAGATGCTGGCCCAGCGCGCGTTGCGCACGGTGGAGGGGGGCACGCCCGCGCCGGAGCGCGTGCTGGACGTGCTGCGCGGGGATGGCATCCGCCGGGAGTGCGTGGCGAAGGGGCGCACCACCGTCACGGTGGAGCACTGGGAGAGCACGCGTCCCACCGCGCTCCTGGACGTGGCGCGCTTCGAGGAGCTGGCCGCGCCCCTGGAGGCGGAGGAGTCCACGCCTGAGTCGCGCCATGAGGCCGTGCAGCGACTGGCGGCGGCGGAGCGCAGCCCGCGCGTGGTGGATGTGCTCTTGCGGATGGTGGCGCGCAAGTCGTCGCTGATGGCGCTGCGCATCCTGTCCGAGTGGGGCGAAGTCAAAGCCCGCGAGTTCCTCCAGCGGGACCTGGCCGCGCTGACGCCGGGCAACGCGGCGGACCTGTGGGCCCTCACCGCGTTGGACCGGAGATTCGAGGCGTGGGAGGCCCTGGCGCGCCCCGGGTGAGGCACGCCAGGACGCAGGCGCCCTCCGTCAGTGGGACGGAGCGCCGCCCACCTTGGGGCCCAGCACGTCGCGCAGCGCATCCGCGACGGAGAGCTTCGGGAACCAGCCCAGGGCGCGCAGCTTCTCCGCGGAGCCCACGAGGCTGGGGATGTCCGACGGACGCAGCCGCGCGGGATCCAGCTCGATGCGCGCCTGCACGCCGGACAGGCGCAGCATCTCCTCCAGCAGGCCGCGGATGGTACGGCCCTCGCCGCTGCAGACGTTGTAGGCCTGCCCCGGCTCACCCTGGGTGAGCAGCAGCCGGTACGCGTCCACGACGTCCTTCACGTGCGAGAAGTCGCGCACGGCGTCCAGGTTGCCCGTGCGCAGGATGGGGTCCACCGTGCCCAGCGCGATGGCGCGAATCTGGGCGGCGAACGACGGCACCACGAAGGTGGGGTCCTGCCCCGCGCCCAGGTGGTTGAAGGGCCGGGCGAGGATGACCGCCATGCCGTAGCTGCGGAAGAACTGCTCCCCGGCCAGCTCCGCGGCGGACTTGGACGCGGAATACGGGCTCAGGGGCACGTGCGGGTGGGACTCCGTCGCGAGCGTGCCTTCGGCGACCGGGCCATAGACTTCGCCCGAGCCCACCACCAGCACGCGGGCCTTGGGCGCGCTCTCGCGCAGCGCGGTGAGCAGGTGCACCACGCCCATGGTGTTCACCGCGAACACCCGGGCGGGGTTCTGGTGGCTCTTGGCCACCGAGCTGAAGCCGGCCAGGTGCAGCACCGCCTCCGGCTTCACGTCGGAGACCGCCGCCTTGACCCTCGCCTCGTCGGCGATGTCGAAATGCAGGGCGGTGCTGCTGATGCCCTCGCCGCGGGGCCCATGCACCTCCACCACCTCGTCGCCGGCCGCCCTGAGGGCGTTGCAGGCATGCCGGCCGACGAAGCCATCCGCTCCCGTGACGAGGACGCGCATCTTACCGCTGCCCTGCCTTCACGCGTTCCAGGTCGGCGTCGACCATCATCTCCACCAGCTCCTTGAAGCGCACGGTGGGCTCCCAGCCGAGCTTCTTCTTCGCCTTGGCCGCGTCGCCGATGAGCAGGTCCACCTCCGCCGGGCGCACGAACGCCGGGTCGGTGAACACGTACTTCTGCCAGTCCAGGCCCACGCGCGCGAAGGCGATCTCCACCAGCTCCTTCACGGTGTGCGTCTCGTTGGTGGAGACGACGTAGTCGTCCGGCTCGTCCTGCTGGAGCATGCGCCACATGGCGTCCACGTAGTCGCCCGCGAAGCCCCAGTCGCGCTTGGCGTCCAGGTTGCCCATGGGCAGCTTGTCCTGGAGCCCGTGCTTGATGCGCGCCACGTTGTACGTGACCTTGCGCGTGACGAACTCCAGGCCACGGCGGGGCGACTCGTGGTTGAAGAGGATGCCGCTCACCGCGAAGAGCTTGAAGGACTCGCGGTAGTTCACCGTGATGTGGTGGCCGTACGCCTTCGCCACGCCGTACGGGCTGCGCGGGTAGAAGGGCGTGTCCTCCGTCTGCGGCACCTCCAGCACCTTGCCGAACATCTCGCTGGAGGACGCCTGGTAGAAGCGCACCTGGGGGCGGGTGTGGCGGATGGCCTCCAGCATCTTCGTCACGCCCAGCGCCGTGAACTCACCGGTGAGCACCGGCTGGTTCCAGCTCGTGGGCACGAAGGACTGCGCCGCCAGGTTGTAGACCTCGTCCGGCTGGGTGAGGCTCAACAGCGCCGCCAGCGAGAACTGATCCAACAGGTCGCCCTGGTGCAGCTGGACCTTCCCCTGGAGGTGAGCGATGCGCTCGAACTTCTCCTCCGAAGAGCGGCGCACCATGCCGTGCACCTCGTAGCCCTTCTTGAGCAGCAGCTCCGCCAGATAGCTGCCGTCCTGCCCCGTGATGCCCGTAATGAGTGCGCGCTTGGCCATGGCCCTTGTCTGTTCGCTGGAAGACGGTGTTCGTTGTACCCGAGCCTTTCGCTCTCTGCCAACCGTTCCAGGGTTCCAGGAACTTGAACCAGACAGGCCAAGTGCCTAGGTAGGGAGCGACCTGCCCAGGAGTCGCCCATGCGCATCCCCCCCCTTGCAGCAATGACGGCCCTGCTCGTGAGCACGGCGGCGGGGGCACAGTCGACGCCTCCCGTCCAGGTTCCCTACACGTCGCAGACGCGGCCCGGCGCCCGCTCCGGGGCGGGCACCGTGAACGACGTCGCCCTGTGGGTGAACCCCTCGAACCCCGGGGCCAGCCGCCTCATCACGTCCGACCAGAACAACGGCCTGTTCCTCTTCGCCCTGGACGGCACGGAGGTGCAGGCCGCCACCGAAGGCGCGTCGTCGAGCGTGGACGTGGCGTACGGGTTCCCGGCGGGGGGCGGCGCGACCCAGGCGCTGGTGCTCAGCGCGAACCCCACGCTGACGGGCCTGGTGCCCTACGTGGTGGACTCCTCGCCGGACGGGGGCGGGGGCCTCACCCGACTGGCGCCGACGGCGGCCCCGCTGGATGTGGGGGTCGCCTACGGGACGGTGCGCCTGACCCGCGGGGCGGACGGGACGTTCCAGGCCTTCGGAGGCCTTTCGAGCGGGGGCCTGCGACAGTTCGTGCTGACTCCCACGGACGGTGGCGTCAGCGCCACCCCGGTCCGCGACCTCAACGTCGGCACCGTGACGGGCCTCGTGGTGGATCAGGCCCTGGGCGCCGTCTACGTGGCGCAGCAGGGGCAGGGGCTCTACCGCTACGGCGTGGAGGCGGATGGCGGGACCACGGGCCAGCAGGTGGTGCCCCTGGGGGATGGCGGACTGTCGTCGGTGGGACGGCTGACGCTGTACGAGACGTCCGGGGCGGATGGCTACCTCGTGGCCGCGGATCCGAACGCGAACGCCTTCGTCGTCTTCGACCGGCGCACGCTGGGCCGGGTGGGGTCCTTCCAGGTGGTGCAGGACGGCGGCTCCGACGGGGTGGACCTGTCGCGCGGCCTGGTGGCGTATCCGGGCGCGCTGGGCGCGGCCTTCCCGGAGGGGCTCTTCGTCGCGCATGACGGCCTCAGCGCCAGCACGCAGGGCGAAAACCTGAAGCTCACCTCCTGGGGCAACGTGGCTCGGGCCTTCTCACCGCCCCTGGCCATCGCGCAGCAGGTCGATGGTGGCACCACCGGGGACGGTGGCACCACCGGGGATGGCGGCACCCCGCGGGATGGCGGTGGGGGCGTCATCGTCGATCCGGGCGACAACCCGGGCGGCGATGGCCCCGGCACGGACGAGGGCGGCTGCGGGTGCTCCAGCGCGTCGGTGTCCGCCTCCGCGATGCTGGGCCTGCTGGCCCTGGCGCTGCTGGGACGGCGGCGCCGGAGCTGAAGCGGCTGGACGGTTGCGGGTTGAAAGCAGGGGGTGGGCGGGATGAAGTGCGCGCCCCATGCGCACCCTCCGCCTCACCGTCCTGGCGCTCACGGCGCTCGCCTCCGCCTGCCGCGGCGGTCCGCCACCCGCTCCCGACGCCGTCACGCCCGCCGCTCCGCCCGCCGTCGCCAAAGCCGCGGAGCCCGTGCGGCTCACGCTGGTGGGCACCAATGACTTCCACGGCTGGGTGATGCCCCACCGCGCCACGCTGCCGGACGGGCAGAAGGTGGAGGAGGGCGGCGCGGCCCTCTTCGCGTCCTACGTGGCCCGGCTGCGCGCGGACAACCCGGACGGCGTGCTGCTGCTGGACGGCGGGGACCTGTTCCAGGGGACGCTGGCGTCCAACCTGGTCGAGGGCGCCATCGTCGTCGACGTGTACAACCTGCTGGGCTACGCGGCGGTCGCCATCGGCAACCACGAGTTCGACTACGGGCCGGTGGGCCCGGGTCCCCAGGCCACGCGGCCAGACGAGGATCCGCTGGGCGCGCTCAAGGCCCGCATGGCCCAGGCGAAGTTCCCCTTCCTGTCCGCCAACGTGCGCGAGAAGGACGGCCGGCACCCGGCGTGGCTGGGCAACGACGGCACCACGATGGTCACCGTGAAGGGCGTGAAGGTGGGCCTGCTGGGCCTGTCCACGCTGCAGACGCCCCAGACGACGAACCCCGCGAACGTCGCGAGCCTGCGCTTCGAGTCGCTCGCCCGGTCCGCGCTGGAGGCCACCCGCACGTTGCGCGAAAAGGGCGCGGAGGTCGTCGTCGCCATCGCCCACGCGGGCGGCAAGTGCCCGGACCTGTCGAACCCGCGCGACACGTCGGGGTGCTCGCGGGACGACGGCGAAATCTACGCCGTGCTGGACGCGCTGCCCCCGGGCTCCGTGGACGCGGTGGTGGCGGGCCACACGCACCAGCCCATGGGGCACTTCTTCGGCGACGTGCCGGTCATCGAGACGGCGGGCCTGGCCCGCTTGTTCGGCGTGGTGGAGCTCTTCGTGGATCCGGTGAAGCGCCGCGTGCTGCCCGAGCGCACCCGCATCCAGGCCGCCATCCCGGTGTGCGGGGCCGTGGACGCCACGCTGAACACCTGCGACCCCCTGCGCCTGCGCGACGCGAAGGCCGTGCGGATGGTGCCGGCCACCTTCCTGGGCGCACCGGTGACGCCGGACGCGAAGGTGGCCGCGCTGGTGGCCCCCGCGGAGGCGCGCGTGGAGGAGGAGCAGCGGCGCCCGGTGGGCGTGGCCATCCAGGCCCGCATGCCCCAGGTGTACGAAGCCGAGAGCGCGCTGGGCAACCTGATCGCGGACGCGATGCGGAAGGTGGCCCGCACCGACGCGGCGGTGATGAACGCGGGCGGCATCCGCGCGGACCTGCCCCAGGGGCCGCTCACCTTCGGGAAGCTCTACGAAGTGCTTCCCTTCGACAACACGCTCGCGGTGCTGGACCTGACCGCGGACGAGCTGCGCCGCTTCCTCACGCTGGCCTATGGCGGCCGCAAGGGCGTCTTCGCGGTGTCCGGCCTGGAGGTGACGCTCGCGGCCTGCCCGGGGCCGGAGCGCTTCAAGGGCGTGACGCTGCCGGGTGGCGCGCCGCTGAAGGCGAAGGGGACCTACCGCGTCGCCGTGCCGGACTTCCTCGTGCGCGGCGGAGATGGGGTGGGGCCGCTGACGTCCACGCTGCCACCGGAGCGTATCAGCCTGTTGCAGGGCCAGCCCCTGCGCGAGGCGCTGACCGAGTACGGCCGCGCGCAGGGAAATACCCTGAAGCCGCCGGCACTTGGCCGCGTGCACACGGTCCCGGGCACGGCGCCCTGCGCCGACGCGAAGCCCTGAGGAGGGTGGCTCCTGGGGTTGGAAATTTTCCTCCTCCGCTGATCCGCTGGCACTGAACGGAGCCGCAACCCAGCGAAAGATCAGCGAAAGGCGCCCGGGCCGAATTTTCGGCCTGGGATCAGTTTCCAACGGGAGGAAACCTCCTTACTCTAGGGCACGCGAGAGCCCTTGTCGGCGCGGCCCCTGGTCAGCGTGTGCAAGCCGGATCCCGTGCGTGGGAGGGACAGAGATGCTCTACAAAGTGACCCCGATGATGGTCCCGGTGGCGCCCGAGAAGGAAAAGGCGCGTGAGCCGGGTCAGCCGCGCAAGCGGCGCAAGTCCTCCGTCTACGACGCGGACGGCCAGGAGGTGCTCATCTCGCTGATGTGCCTGAAGTGCAAGACGCTCAGGCCGCTGGCGCAGTTCGGGCTCCGGAAGATGGCGGACGGCGCCATCCGCAACCAGCCGTGGTGCCGGGGCTGCCGCTCGGGCGCGGGCACGAAGAAGCCGAAGAAGGACGAGGCCCAGGCCACCACCGTCGTGGCGGCGGCCCCCGTGGAGCCCGTGTTCCAGGTCGTCACGGCCGTCCCCCTGGACGCCGCTCCCGTCGAGCCGACGCTCATCGAGCCCGCCGCGCAGGTCGCGGCGGTCCAGGACGAGACCGACGTGACGGCCACCGCCCTGGTCTGATCCACCGCCGGGGAGGTTCCGCCCGGGTGGGGTGCGCGGCCAACGCTCGCGCCCCACACGTCATGGATCCGCCCGGAGTCGCGAAGCCCGCCCTTCACGTCCGACCCGTGCCGGGCTGATCCGCCCGGGACGGGTTTCGTGTGTCAGGCAAAGGGACCGCGCCACCCCGGGCCGTGGCGTCGGGGCGGCTGCTCGGATCAGGACAGCGCGAGGCCCGCCGGCAGGGTGTCGCCGAGCGCCCGGGCCTCATCCGCGCGGTCCAGGGCCACCACCTCGCGCACCATCCGCACCCAGGTGTCGGACGCCTTCGAGGCGACGAGCGCCTCGGCCGTGCGCTCGCGCAGCTCAGGCGGCAGATCCCTCGTGCGGTCGCCGGTGAGCCGCGCGAGCTGGGCGGCGGCGAAGGGCGCGCCGTCCACCTTGCGCAGGTCCAGCGATAGCAACAGCTCCAGCCACGCCTGCGCCGTCTCCACGTCCACGACCTTGTGGCTGCTGCCGTACAGCGGCACGCGCGCGCCCAGTCGGCCCAGGGACCAGGCCCAGGGGCCGCCGGAGCGGGACTCGGCCTTCAGGCGCGCGGCGATCCACCGGCCGACCTCCGCCTTGTCACCCGGGGGCAGGTGCTCCAGCGAGGCGACGGTGCGGACCATCTCGTCCAGGCCCTCGGGCTGGATGCCCTTGAGCTTGCTGGCCTGCGCGGGGGGCTCCAGCGGGATGCGCCGGGCCAGGTGCGGCTGGAGGTAGCCGTAGAGCTTCTGCTGCTGCGCCTCGGTGAGGCCACCCGCGATGCGGCGCCACATCACCCAGAACTCCGTCCACACCGCCTTGTCCGTGTGGTGCTGCACCAGCGCGTCGAAGAGGCTGAACGTCTGCTCCGCGCGCCAGCCGTCCAGCGGGTAGCCGAAGCCGGGGCGCAGGCAGAAGCCGGTGAGGCTGTAGAAGACGCGCTCGTGGTCGTCCGTGCGGCGGCGCTTGCTGGCCCCCGCGTACAGCGTGCTCCACAGCTCGCGCAGCACCGGCACGCGCCACGTCTCGCGCGGGCCCAGCACCTTCTCCAGCGTGCGCCCCAACTGCTTCACGTCCTTGGGCCCCAGGGGCAGCGGCTTGTTGCCGTAGACGCGCTCCACGTTGTCCTTCGCCTCGGCGAAGCGCGCGGGCATGGACTCCGTGACGGTGAGCTCGTGCGAGCCGCCGGTGCCGCGCAGCTCGAACTCCAGGCGCCAGCGCTCGTCCGCCACGTTGGAGACGCAGTACAGCTCCAGCGTGCCGATCTCCGTGAGCGCCGCCTGCAGGTGCACCGGCACCTCCGTGGCCTTGCCCGATGCGCCCTTGAGCAGCGTGTGGATGGGCGGAAGCGGCTTCAGGTCCTCCGCCAGGGGCACCAGGTCCCCCGGCTTGTCGATGCGGTCGCTCGTCGTGGAGTAGAGCGCGAACTGCACCGGGCGGCCCAGGGTGAGCGTGAAGGGGCGCTCGCCCAGGTCCACCTTCTGGCCCTCCTCGAAGCCGCGCGGGATGAGGCAGAGCGTGGGCTGCTCCGTGCTGTCCGCGCCGCGCTGCAGGCCCACGTAGTAGGCCCGCGCCGCGCCGCCGCCAATGCGCAGGCCGTGCCCGCGCCGCACCAGCCCGTAGTACGCCGCGCCCCGGGCCACCGCGAGCTCCAGCGACTCGTGCTTCAGGAGCGGGATGCGCGGGGCCTGCGGCCACCACGCGGACAGCGCGTCCACCAGCCGCGCCGAAATCTGGGGCGAGTTGAAGACGCCGCCGTTCAGCAGGATGGCGTCCGGGCGGGGCAGGGCGCCTTCTGTGGCGGGTGTCTCTCCCAGCGCCGCGAAGCCCGCCGCCGCGTGCTGCGCGAGGAAGGCCGCCAGGTGCCGGGTGACGGCTGGATCCTGCACGTACGGAAGGCCCAGCTCCTGGAGCGCCATGCGCGCCGAGCGGCGGGGCCTCTCCTCCGGAGGGGACAGGGGGAAGAAGCCGTCCAGCACCAGGGCGTGCGCCTCGTCGCGGCCCAGCTCCGTGGACAGCGTGCCGCCCAGAAGCCGGCTGCCCTCGCCGATGAGCGACAGGCCGTACTTCTCCGGCGGCTCGCGCCCGAGCAGCTCCTCCTTCGCGGTGCGCGCGGCCTGGATGGCCTGCGTCCACTGCGTCGCGGACAGGCGCCGGCCGTCGGCCGTCCTTGAGGAGAAGAGCTTCTCCTCCATGCGCCGCGCGAGCGCCGCGTCCATGTTGTCGCCGCCCAGCATCAGGTGGTCGCCCACCGCGAGCCGCCGCAGCATGGGCCCCTCCGGCGACACGCCCGCGTGCACCAGCGTGAAGTCGGTGGTGCCGCCGCCCACGTCCACCACCAGCACCAGCCGCACCTGGGAAAGCGTCTGCTCCAGGTCGGAGCGGTGGCGCGCGGTGTAGTCGTAGAAGGCCGCCTGCGGCTCCTCCAGCAGCGTGAACTTCTCCAGCCCCGCCTTGCGCGCCGCGCTCACCGTGAGGGCGCGCGCCGCCTCATCGAAGGAGGCCGGGACGGTGATGACCACCTCCTGCTTCGCGAGCGGCTCGTCCGGGTGGGCGAAGTCCCACGCGCGCGCCATGTGCGTGAGCAGCAGCGCGGACGCGTCCACGGGGGACAGCTTCTGCACGTCCGCGGGCGCGCCCCAGGGGAGGATGGGCGCGGAGCGGTCCACGCCCGGGTGGCACAGCCAGCTCTTGGCGCTGGCCACGAGCCGCCCGGGAACCCGCGCGCCCTGCCAGCGGGCCAGCTCGCCCACCACCCAGGGGCCGCCGTCGTCGCCCCAGGGCAGGCGCAGCGACTCCAGGGCCAGCTCGTGGCCGGCGGGGACGTAGACGGTGGACGGCAGGAGCGGGCGCGCGGCCACCTCGCCCTGACGGACGAGCTGGGGCAGGGGGAAGTCCTCGACGGGCGCCCCCGAGCCCTTGCCTGGATCCACGGAAGCCACCGCGCAATGGGTGGTCCCCAGGTCGATGCCGACGATTCGCATACGCCTCCGGTGTACGGGGCCCCTTCTACTCCTTCATGCGCACGTTGAGCTCCAGCTTCCAGCGCCCGGGGCCGTCCTTCTGCAGGCACCGCAGCTCCAGCGTGCCCACCTCCGTCACCGCCGCCTGGAGGTTCACCGGCGTCAGGTCCCCGTAGGGAGTGGCCTGGCCGGGCAGCGTGGTCTCGATGGGGGCCACCTCTTCCAGCCCCCCCGACGCCAGCTCCGAGTCCACGTCGTCCAGCAGCACGCCCACCCGGTCATCGCGCCGCACCGACGACGCGAAGAAGCGGAAGCTCGTGGGCTCCCCGGTGACGAGCCCGAACTCCTGCGGCGGCACGTCCGCCTGCGTCCCTTCCTCCATGCCGAAGGGCGCCACGCACAGCGCCTTCACCGGCGGCTCCATGCCCGGCACCGCCGGCATCGCCGTCTCCACGCCCACGTAGTACGCGCGCGCCGTGCCGCCGCGGATGCGCAGGCCGTGCCCCTGGCGCACCCAGCCGTAGTACGCCGCGCCCCGCGCCACCGCGAGGTCCAGGTCCGCCCCCTCCAGCTCCTTCGCCGCGGGCGCCCCTTCCGCCTCCAGCCACGCGTTGAGGACCTCCATCACGCGGCCCTTGAGCGGCCCCGCCTTGAAGACGCCGCCGTTGAAGAGGACGGCCGTGGGGTGCAGGAAGCCCTTGCCCGCCACGTCCACCGGCGAGTCCGCGCTGGCCGCGAGCGCCTGCGCCTGCCGGGTGAGGAACGCCGCCAGGTGCTTCGTCACCGCCGGGTCCTGCGCGTAGGGCAGCGCCATCTGCGCAAGGCCCGTGCGGCGCGCGGTGCGCGGCAGGTCCGTGACGGGGGACACCGGGAAGAAGCCGTCCGTGAGGACGCGGTCCAGCTCCTCGCGCGTCAGCTCCGTGCGCAGCGTGCCGCCGATGAGCGACGAGCCCCGCCCCGGGATGGCGATGGGCACGCGGTCCATGGACGGATCCGCGTACAGGGTCTCCTTCGCGTGCCGGCACCCGTAGGTGAGGCCGTTGAACTGCCACGCGTCCAGCTTGCGGCCCTCGGCGGCCATCCGCTGGTTGAGCGTGTGCGCCAGGGCGAGGTCCATGTTGTCGCCGCCCAGCAGGATGTGGTCGCCCACCGCCACGCGCAGCAGCTCCAGGTCGCCCTCGCGGTCCCTCACGGTGATGACGGAGAAGTCGGAGGTGCCGCCACCCACGTCCACCACGAGGATGACCTCGCCGGGCTGCACCTGCTTGCGGAAGTTCTCCCCCATCGCCTCCAGCCACGCGTACAGCGCGGCCTGCGGCTCCTCCAGCAGCGTGATGTGCTCGATGCCCGCCGCCTTCGCGGCCTCCAGCGTCAGGTCGCGCGCCGCCGCGTCGAACGAGGCGGGGACGGTGACGATGACCTCCTGCTGGGACAGCGCGTTGCCCGACTCGTCCTGGGCGCGGGCGAAGGTGTGGTCCCACGCCTCCTTGAGGTGGCGCAGGTAGCGCGCGGACGCGTCCAGCGGGGACACGCGCTGCACCTCCGGCGGGGCCTGCCAGGGCAGCAGCGCGGCCCTGCGGTCCACGCCCGGGTGCGACAGCCAGCTCTTCGCGGAGGAGACGAGCCGCGTGGGCACCTTGGCCCCGTGCGAGCGGGCGAAGTCACCGACGATGACGCCCGGCTCCGGGCTCCACGGCAGGCCAAGGCTGCCTTCGGGGAACTCCTGCGCGCCGGGCAGGTAGAGGAACGAGGGCAGCAGCGGGCGCGCCTCCACGGTGCCCGGCGCGGTGACCTGCGGCACGGGCAGCATGGACTGCGACGGGCCGCGCGGCTTGCCGTCCTCGAGGTTGAAGTAGGACACCGCGGAGTGCGTGGTGCCCAGGTCGATGCCGATGGAGTATCGGGCCATATCGGTCAGGAACCCCTGTCGGGGGGACCCTGGTTCCTTTCACCTGGAAGGCAAGGGGAGGGACTGGAAGCGCTGCCCCGGAGCTCGGTCGAAGCTCGGTCGGAGCCCGGGCAAACCTCAGGGGAGCTCGACCTCCGCCGGGGCCAGCACCCGGGGCTCCATCGCGGGGCTCACGGACGGGAACTTCACCTCGGTGGTCACCCAGCCGTGGTGCCGGAGCGTGCCCCCATAGGGAGGCTGCCCCGCGACGTTGCCCGTCAGCCGGATGCGCTGCGCGTTGAAGCCGTCCGGGACCGTCACCTTGTCGCCTTCACCCTGCGGCAGCACCGGCTGGAGCGTGAGGTACTGGTGCACGACCTTGCGGCAGCCCTCGTGGACGATGCGGGCCGCCGCGCCCACGTCCGCGTCCGGGAAGGCCGCCACGTTCTCCTGCACGAAGTCCAGGAAGCGCCCCTCGCGCTGGAGCATGGCCAGCAGCGACAGGGCGCTGGCGTGCTCGCGCTCCGGCGGCAGCGGAGGCGGCGGCGCCACGGGGGCCTGGACGGCGGGCACCTTCACGGGTGGCGGGGGGGCCCCGGCTCCAGCCGGAAGCTCCTTGAGCTGACCGGCATCGTAGGCGCGGGAGGTCGGCAACACGGCCTGCGCGAATTCGCGGGACACGAGGCAGCGCCA
Source organism: Corallococcus llansteffanensis (assembly GCF_003612055.1). Classification (GTDB taxonomy): domain Bacteria; phylum Myxococcota; class Myxococcia; order Myxococcales; family Myxococcaceae; genus Corallococcus; species Corallococcus llansteffanensis. Next base: position 886 of record NZ_RAWB01000251.1, on the reverse strand, counting down.
GAAGCACAGCCAGGCGAGCCAGAAGCGGGCGAAGAACGACAGGGAGGCGGACGGGTCGGTCATCGGCCCCGGATAACAAAGCCCGAAGCCTTTGCAATTCAGCAACGACCGGAATGACCTGAAATGCAAAGGGCCTCACGGTTTCCCGTGAGGCCCTTCGGTACTTCATGGTGGAGGCGGACGGGATCGAACCGACGACCTTCGCATTGCGAACGCGACGCTCTCCCAACTGAGCTACGCCCCCATGACGGACTACGCCTGCCTGTGCTGCGCCCCGCCGGTGTTGGGACCGACGAAGTGATGGGGCTAGTACCGGAGCCCCAGCTTGCTGTCAAGCAGCTCCTTTTCACCAGCAACCCTGCGATTGACGTGCCGCGCAGCGGATGCCATAAAAACCGCTTTCGGCACCGCATCCTTCCCGGCCGGTCTCCTCCGGGCCCCCCCTTCTGGTTCATGTCCACCTCCCCATCGAAGACGTTGAGCCCCACCGAGCTCGCGAAGCTTGAGCATTCGTTCGCTTCCGATCCCTCGTCAGATGCGTACAAGCCCCTGGCGGAGGCGTACCTGGACCTGGGGCGCTTCATGGAGGCCATGGTCGTCTGCAAGAAGGGCGTGAAGGCCCACCCGACCGCGGCCGACCCACGCCTGCTCCTCGCCCGCGTCTACGCGGCGCAGAACAAGGACAAGAAGGCGCTGGAGGAAGTCCAGGGCGCCCTCCAGGTCCAGCCCGAGGACAAGGCCGCCCTGCGCATGGCGGGCGTGCTCCTCATCAAGGGCGGTGAGCAGGAGAACGGCCGCGCCAGCCTCCTCAAGGCGTACCAGGCGGACCCGGGTGATCCGGAGACCGTCACGCTCCTGCAGCAGTACAAGGTGGAGATCCCCCGCC
>NZ_RAWB01000250.1 GCF_003612055.1 Corallococcus llansteffanensis | reverse complement strand
ATGTAACGCGGGGGGGGTGGGGTGGCAAGCCATGCCCGTGAACCGACCGTGCGTCCGGACAATGGCTGGGATGAGTGGAAGCTGTGACGGGGCGTCCGGGTAGGCCCGTCCCACCCGGCCGGCGACTCGACGGCCTGGGGCCCGTGATGTAGGGTGCTCGGCTCCGTGAGCGCAGACCAACTGGAAAAGCGGGCCCGGTTCGACCAGCTGCAGGAAAGCCTGGCCACCCGGCAGAGCACGACACACTTCACCCACGCGGGTGTCTCCGTCATCGCCTTCATGCTGATTTCGGGCGCGGCGGGGAAGCTGTTCTACGACTCGTTGCGCACCCCGTTCCTCGCCTGGGGCGCCACGTTGCTGGCGCTGGGCCTGCTCGCGTACGCCTACGTGAGCTACCGCAAGGGCCGCGTGGTGCTGACGGACGAGCTCCAGCGCTATGAGACGCTGCTGGCGCTGCGCCACGAGCTGCACCTGGACAACCCCGCCGCCCTGCTGCCCCGGTGAGCGCCGCCCGGAAGGCCGCCCGCGCGGGGCGGTTCATCGTGCTGGAGGGGCTGGACGGAGCGGGCACCACCACGCAGACGGAGCGGCTGGCCGCGGCGCTGCGAACGGACGGGCACGCGGTGGTGACGACGCGCGAGCCCTCCGACGGGCCCGTGGGCACCCAGCTGCGCCAGGCGCTGACGGGAAGGCTGGGGCTGCCGCACGGCCGGGGGCCGCTGGCGCCGGAGACGCTGGCCCTGCTGTTCGCGGCGGACCGGACGGACCATCTGCATGCGCGCGTGTTGCCGGCGCTGGAGGAGGGCAAGGTCGTGCTGTGCGACCGCTACGTGCTGTCCTCGCTGGCGTACCAGGGCGCGAGCCTGCCCATGGCGTGGGTGGACACGGTGAACGCGCACGCGGTGTCGCCGGACCTGACGCTGTTTGTCGGCGTGGATCCGAAGGTCGCGGCCCGGCGCCGGGCGTCACGCGGCGGGCCCGCGGAGCTGTTCGAGGCGGATGAAGCCCAGCGGCGGATCGCGAAGCAGTACCTGAAGGCGATTGCCCTCCGGGAGAAGCGCGAACGCATCGTGCGCATCGACGGTGAGCTGTCTGTCGAAGCCGTGACGGATGCGTGCTTGATGGAAGTGCGGCGGGTGCTCGCGCGCAAGCGCTGAGCCTGCGGCGGGAGGGCATGGGTAATCCCGGGCCCGCCTTTTCAAAGGCAGAAGGGGAAGGGCATCGCTCGTCACCAATGCCTTTGAGCGCGACTCGCGCGGCCCACACGTCGACGCGGCTGGGCAGCGTCAAGGTGCTCATCACCGGTGGGTTCGTCGGCAGCACCGGCATTAGCTCGGCGTCCGGCGCGGGGGCGAATCGCGCTTCACCTCGGCCGCGCTACTCCAGGCGCCGCCAGGAGTTTGATTCCAGCGAGGGGGCACGGCCTTCCAGTGCCACGGAGGGCACATGAAGGTAGTCCTCCGCCAGAGGGAACCCCTCGCGCTCGGCGAGCCGCACGAGGGCCAGCCCTTCGACGGAGAGAAGTGCTTCGGTGGCGAGACGCTCGGGTGACTCGCTGTTGGCATTCGACTCGAAGCGGTCGTCGCGCTCGGACAGAAATCCTTTGAGCGACTCCTCGAAGCCCTCCGCGTCCCGGGTGACCAGGGCCTGGCACAGTGGCAACCGGATGTCCTCCGCGCCCTGCAGGGCTTGCTCGTAGCGCGCGAGCAGCCGCTCGCAGGTGTCCTGCGAAGCCCCGAGGAAGAATCGCTGCATGAGGAACTCCACGAAAAGGAAGTCTTCCTCGTACTCCTCGCCCTGGGCCCACGAGTGTCGTGCCTCCCGCGCCACCTCGCCCGCCGTAGCCATGTCGCCCGCGGCGATCGCATCGAAAAAGGGCAGAGTGCTCCCCGTTTGCTTCGACAGCACCTCGGCCCCCTGCAGGAACCAGGCGAAGGCCTCTCCGCTCTGCTTCAACCGCTGGTGGAACACCTCCGGCGTGCCCGTCAGGAAGAGCGTGCCGATTCCGGCGAGCCGGAGGTGCCCGCAGAAGGCCAGCACCTGGCTCTGCGTGGCCGCACGCGCCTCCAGGACGGGGAGCAACCCGCGGGCATCCGCCAGGGCATTGCGGACAAAGACAGGAAGGAATTCGGAGCTCATCGTTCGGGAGGCCGGGAGGAAGCGTTGCTCAACACCATACAGCCCACGTCTCCTTCGACGGAGCTGGAGAGGACCAGGGCGCTCCCCTGCCGGGTATGCCCGCGTTGCAGGGTGTGGGTGGCCAGGCACAACCCGAGGGCGCCGCTCGCCGCGCCGACGTCGCCAACGCTCACGCAGGGCAGGTGGAGTCGTGGCGAGCCCAGCTGCTCCGAGAGCCGCACGACGGCGCTGCCCCACTCCTGGGCCCGCCACGTCTCGCCGCTCAGGTCGGAGAAGACATCTCCCTCGTAGGGCTGGGGCAGCCCCGCGGTCTCGAGCGCCTCGCGCACGCACCGGGCCAGTCCCGCGCCCGTGCTCACCTCGCCCCGCAAATAGGAATGGGGCTCACGGCCCGTGGCCACGGCGGTGACGAAGGCGAGCGGAGCCGCGCCCCTGCGCCGGGCGCTGTCCTCCTTCTCCAGGAGCAGGCACACCCCGGCTTCCCCCGGTGACAGGCCACTGGGCACGTCCCCCGCCTTGAGCCGTTCCGCCCCGTCGAGCCACTGCAACGTGAGCGGGTCCAGGTACGAGTCCACCGCGACGAGGAGGACTCGCTCGCAGGCCCCCTGTGACAGCAGGCGCCATGCCCCCTGCAAGGCCAACGCGGTCCCCGCATGGTCCACGCCGCTCAGCCGCGAGTGCTGGCGCTCGAGCGGCAGGGCCAGTCGCTCCAGCAGGGGGTGGAGGAATGCCTCCTCAAGGGAGCGCTGGCCTCCCTCCTCCATCTGGAACCGCTCTCCCTCGGGGGACGCGGTCACCGCGAGCAGCCCCGTGCGCCGCCAGAAGCCCACGTCACTGGTGGGGGGCAGCCCCGGATCGCCCAGGAGGTCCGTCAGCGCCCCGCGCGCCAGCCGCATCCAGAGCCCCGCGCCACCGAAGCCCTCCGTATAGGCGCGGATGGGGTGGCTGGTGATGGGCAGGGTGTCCTGCGTCTCCGAGTCCAGGGACGTGTAGTAACTGCACCGCCGCGGGCGGGAGATACCGGCCCGGATGGCCGCGCACGCGGCCTGGGCACTGCGCCCGACCGACGTCACCAACCCCATGCTGCTCACGGCCACTCTCAAGAAAGCCCTCCTTTCACGGGAGACGGACCCGTGTTCCGCCCACGGCCCCGTCTACCGGGCGCGAAGGCCCTCGAAGGTCACCGCCAGATTGCGGGGGCGCACCTGACTCAGGGCCTTGGCCCGCGGGTGTTGCACGGACGTCCAGGCTCGCGGCTCGATGACGCAGTGGCCCTCGCTCCGGATCGCCACCTCCAGGCACAGCGCGGGCCGGCGTCGCATGGGAGCGCCCTCCAAGGCCGCGAGCAGCGCCTGGGCTCCGTGGGGATGCCCGTACAGAAAGCGCCCCTCGGCGCTGAAGCGCCCCCGCTCCCGGGCCCACCAGCGCTCTGCCTCGGCGACCTGCACCTGGTGGGCGACCACGGCTGGCGCGGGCAGCAGCCCCCGCGGCGCCTCCGCCGCCCGGACGGCCTCCTCCGTGTCCTCACCCGGCTCCCGAACATCTGGCTCGGGCTCCTCGACCTCCTCCACGAAAGGAGTCCGGAGGGGCAGCCCTGTAATGGCCGCGAACGATTCGGCGGCGAGCGGGCTGCCGTCCTCCTTCAGCACCCCCAGCAGGGCCTCGGCGGCCGCCAACCGCCCGCTGAAGCCCAGCGCCCAGACGGCCTCCTCCCGGAGCGATGCCTCCCGGGTACTCGCCACCACCTGTTCGAGGTCCTTGGCCGTGCCGCCCACGGCCAGGGCGAACAGCCCGAGGCGGGCCTGGGTCCCCCCCGCGGGGATGGCCGACCGGCACGCCACCCACGCGGCTGGCAGCCCCCGCCACAGTCCCGTCTCCAGCGCCGCGAGCCGCACGGCCTCTTCCTCCGCCGCCAGCCCCTGCCGGACCAGGTCGGTCGCGAGCGCCAGGGGCGCGAAGCGTGCCGCGCGCACCGCCGCGGCCTTCAGCGGGGCGGCGGCTCCAGCCATCCGGGCGAGGATGTCGCCCGGGTCGCTTTGTCGGCGGCACAGCACGTCCAACACGACGCTCTGCCTCTCGGGGGCCAGTTCCGGCAGCCGTCGCAGCAGCGCTGCGGAGACATCCTCGCGCCCGCTCAACTCCAGGGCCCGCGCCAGTCCCTGAACGAGGTCCTCATCGCCCTCCGGCAGCCGCTCCAGGAGCGTTTCGAGCCAGTCGGTATCGGTGGCGCCGAGCAACGCGGAGGCGGCCGCGCAGACCCGGGGCATGTCCTGCCCCCCCTCCAGCAACGGCAGCAGGAGCCGGGTCGCGACCTGATGTCCCCCGACAATGAGCCCCTCCAGGTGCGCCGTCAGGCGAGGCTCGTCATCCTCCCGCACCTCGGCCAGGGAGTGGTCGGGGGCCTCCAGCAGCCGCTCCCACTGCGCCCAGAGGAAGTCCGCCTCGCTCAGGTGTTCCTCCACCACGTCCCAGACGATGGCGGCGCGCCGGGCCCTTCCCACCGGAGCGGTCGTCATGACACCGCCCCGCTCAGGTGGCATCGCGGGGACTGTCGCTGAAGCGCAGCTCCGTCCACAGGATGTTGGTGAAGTCCCGGTCATATATCTCGCGGGCCAGCTTGACGCCGAGGATGTACTGGCTCGGCCGCTGCTTGACCCGGAAGAGCTGTGGCGCGTCCTTCACCTTGTTCCGGTCGAGTACGAGCTCCCCAATGTCGATGAGACCCCCCTCGGAGCCGTACTGGACCCCACTCGCCGCCTCATCGAGGCAATCCAGGGAACCGATTGGATTGACGATGCAGCAGTCCCGGCTGTGGACACGCTTCCGGTGGTCGTAGAGGGTGAAGGGCAGGTACTCGATTTCGACCCCCTGGCAATGCTTCTCGATGGTCTCCCGGAAGGCCTTCGAAACAACCAGCATGCCCTGGGTGTTGCCAAGAAGGTCTGCCAGCTTCATCCCCCGGCTCTCCGGGCTCATGAAGAGCTTGGGCTCCTTCGGGTAGACGGGCAGCAGCGGCTTGCCCAGCGAGTATCTCGCCGAATCCCGGGCCGTGCCCTCCACGACGTCGTGGAGAAAGCACAGGCTCTCGTCGTTCGGGTCACCCATGGTTTCGATATGGAAGAAGTTCATGGCGGAGTGGGGTTCGAGGGAGTTCAGCCCCCGGGGGGCTTGCCGCTCTTCGGAGGCTTTGGCGTCTGGGATTGCGTAGGCTTCGAGAAGTCCTTGTCCTGCATCTCGTCCAGTGAGCCCGTTCCCCGCTTGCCTGCTTTCTTGATGGCTTCATAGAGCCGCTTGGAGAGCGCTTCCAGCGCGTCCTTGCAGTCTTTGTACTGCGGGACCTTGTGCTCGCGGATGGGGTCCTTGACCAGGGCCTTGAAGATGTCCTGCAGCTGGGTCTCGACGTTGCGGCTGTAGGCGACATGGGAGCACAGAAAGGCCGTCTGCCGATGGCGCGGAAGCTGGAGGGTGTTGGCCACCGCCTCGTCCATTGGCAGCAGGATCATGTTCACCTTGTGGTTGAGGTTGTACTGGACGTTGAGAAGCCGCCCCCGGATGGCCATGGAGATGCGGCCCGGGTCATTCATTCCCTTGCCCACGTCGACCAGCACCTTGCGGAGCGAACTGTTGGGGATGATGTGGTTGGCCTCATGCCAGTAGGGCCGGTAGCACTTCACCTGGAAGTTGTCGCCATGGTCCAGGTCCCACGTGCCGCCTTCGGGCTTGTCCTGCAGCTGCCCCGGAGTGGGGATCTCGAAGGCGTACCAGGAGGGGAAGAGCTTTCCCTTCTTGCCAGTTCGCGCCGCCGTCGCGACCTTTCCGTCCGGCTTCGCCAGTGGCTTATAGGCCGGCCAGTTGTACAGCGCCGAGTCGTCCCGGGCCCGCTGGTAGGCCTGCCAGCGGTGGCTGCAGGAGTTCTTCCGCTCGACCTTGGGGATGTGCCTGTTGAGGCACGCGCCCCCCTCCACACCCCCAGCCTGTTTGTGCCGGCCAGGGAGGTTCTCATCATCGAGGGTGTGCTGTTTCTCGGACATGGTTTCCCTTCCGGAAGGGCCCCGGAGGACTCAGTTGATGCGGACCTTGCGCCCACGGATGCGGTGGACTTCCTCCGCCTCGGAGACCAGGTTGACGCCCCGCAGCACCACGGTGCCGTCCCGCCGCAGGGTAAGACTGGCCTTGCCACACTCCAGCACGACCTCCTTGCGCCCGGTGATGACCACACGCTCACCGTCCACCCGCGCCTCGGCGGGTACCCGCGAGAGTGGCGGGGCCAGCAGGGCATCCGTAAGCGGCGTGTCGCTGGTCGGCTCCAGCAGCATGAGCAGCACGGGCTGCGCAGGGTCCCCGTCCGCGAAGAGCAGGAGCGCCTCCGGCCGGTCAGGCGGCAACAGCTTCAGCGCGTCGAGGTCCATCGTGGCCGAGGTGCGAGCCTTCAGGGGCCCCCGCACATTCCCCGGGTAGTCCACCCAGACATGGCGACCGGCCTCGACACGCACCACCCACCCCCGGCGGGGCTCGCGGATGCGCTCCTCCACGTCAGGTGCCCGGGTCGGCTGCTCCTCTTGCCTGGCTCCCATGTCTCTCCCCACGCGTGAATCTCCGCTCCGGGCGGAGGCCCTCAGTACTTGTCCCCACACTCCGGGCAGGCAGGGTCCGACTTGCGGCCACCCACCGCGACGACGGGCCCCTGAAGCAGCGGGAAGGGAGGCGTGTTCTTGTCATTGTGCAGCATCAGGTCGAAGGAGCGCGCCACGTTCTTCCCCTCGAACAGCACGTCGAACGAGTAGTTGACGAACTCCGCCTTGCCCTTCGTCTTCCCCGAGGCCACGCCACCTCCAGCGGTCCCTGCTTCGTCTCCCGTGCTGGTACTGAAGTTCGAGTCCTTCAAACATACCGGCTTTCCGTCCACCGACACCTTCTTGCTGCCCTTGGCCGCGTCCGACGAGCGGGCGATGTTTGGGTACGGGATGGGGATGGGGCCGGCGGGGCTCGGCGTCTTGCACACATCTGGAAAGGCAATGGTCGTCCCGTTGGTGTCTTGGTGGACCACGGAGAGCTTGTTGACTCCGACGCTCGCTGCCATGAACGATCTCCCGGGCGGCCCAGAATCCGGCCGCGACCGTCGGGCATTCTACTCCATCCTCGCCAGCCGTTCCGAGCCCTCCTGGGTCACCAGAAGGGCCGAGACCTCCGTCGGGTCCCGCCGAAGGGGGAGCAGCCCCCGCCAGATCAGCAGGAGGTGCATTGCGTCCGCGTCGATGATGACAGTATCCAGGTTCAAAGTCACCTCACTGTCTTCCTGCCGGAAGCGCGCGGCACGCACCCTGGGGGGTGACAGGCCTGGCAGCTGGAACTCGAGCCTGCCGGCGGCGGAGGCATGGACGAGCGTCACCGGCTCGTCACCACGCAGGTAGCCGGACGCCACCAGGCCCGGTGAAGCGGCGTTGAAGAAGCGCCGGTCGAAGTCCTTCGGCAAGTAGGGCTTGCGAGTCTGATCCCAGCGCGCGTCATACGTGCCGGCGAGCGAGGCCCGTGGCTGCCATTCCGGAGAAAGGAAGCCGAAGCCCGTCGGCGCCGGCGTCTGGCCCCACTCCCGGAGGCAATCGAGCGGGTCCTCCAGATTGGGAAGTCGCAGCCCTTCCTCGAACCGGCCGTGTCGCGCCCGGAAGCCCGTCCCCACCGGGTTGCGCGGCTCGAACTGATGACGCGCGGGCTCCGGATGGCTCCGGTCCCAGCCACCAAAGGCCCGCTCGTATTGGAGTGGGAGCGTCTCGAACGCCACCGGTTGCGTCATCCGGACGCCCCCCAGGCCTCGTACCCACGTGCGATCTCCAAAGACCTGCACTCCCTTCTTCACCGGCCCCACTCGCAGCGACACCAGCAGCTCGCGCGTCCCGACACGAGGCGCATGCGCATGCCCCACCAGGACCACATCCGTTGCGGGCTTGATGAAGGCCACCTCTGGCTCGTACTGGTAGCTGGCCGTGTCCGAGCCCTTCCAGCGTTGCCCCGCGAGGTAGAGCGGGACCTGTTCGCTGGCGAGCACCGGCTCCTTTCCTGGCCGCAGGGCGAACGTGGCCTTCACCACCAGCGTGAACACGGGACGCATCTGCTCGTCCGTCAACGGGAGCGGCTCGAATAAGAATGGCGTCGTGTTTTCGATGAAGGGATGGCCCACGGGGCCATTCTATCAATACTCCTGCGCCCTCGCGAACGGACCGTCCGACTGTGAGTCCCCGCCTCGGTGGACAGATTGACTACGCTGCCTGCCTCAGTGCCTCAGCCATTCGCTCGTACTCGGCCTGGCTGACATTGCCGAGTGACGGCGCCTGCGCATGTCCATCTCCGTGGCGACGAATGCGTCTTCGCCATACGAGGACAGGAATTCGACGTGAAACAGCGACTCGATTCCGTTCGTGGGATCCAGAAACCCGGGCTCAGCCCATCAGCCGGTTCAGGCTCAGGTCGAGCTGGCTGTTCACCAGTCCCAGCAGGCTGTCCAGCGCGGCGTCGTCTGGCTTCAGTCGTCCGGCCAGCTCCGCGCGCAGGAGCTTGAGCAGCCGCTCGCGGGACTGGAGGACCCGGCGCGCCACGCCGGAGCGGGACTCGCCATACATCGTCGCGAGCCGGTCCATCGTGAAGCCGTGCAGGTGGTGCAGCCGCAGCAGCGTGCGCTCTCGCGGAGGCAGGGCCTCCAGGACCTTGCGGAGGACATCCACCAGGAGCTCGCGCAGGTCCTTGCGCAGCAGCTCGTGCTCCGGGTCACCCGTGGACAGCAACTGCACGAGCGCCTCGGGCGGTTCGTCGAACAGCTCCTGGCGCTCGTCCCGGGTCTTGAGCTGGCTGGCGATGCGCGCGGTGGAGATGACCACCCAGGCCAGCAAGGCACCCCGGCCGGAGTACGTGAGGATTCTGGGCGGCTCTCCGCCGGAGCCCATCAACAACCGCTCGCGCAAGAGCTGGAGCGCCTCATCCACCTGGGTGCGCGGCATGGAGGCGAGCCGGGCCGGCACCTGCTGGAGCAGATGCTGCTCGAAAGCGCGCAGGGCGGCGGGGTGGCCTTCGCCACAGGCACACGCGAGGTACAGGTCCGCGGCCTGGCACTCGCGCAGCACGTCCCGCGCGCCCATCTCTGGCAGGTGCCGCGCCAGATGCCGCACGAAGGACTCCGTGGCGAGCGCCACCGTGGGCCACGCGTTCCGCGCCACCGTCAGGTGTTCGCGCAGGAGCGCCTCCAGGTCTTCCACACCGTCCAACTGCGCGCGTCGCTCCGGGGGCACGTGCGTGCGCAGCAGCACGGCCAGGCCCTCTGCTTCCAGGGGGCCGCTCATCTCCGAGCCTCACGCCGCTGCCAGGCGAGGACCTGATCCAGGTCCTTCTGCGCCTTCACGCCCAGGGTTGTCAGCTTGACGCGAGCCTCTTCCGCCAGGGCGGCGGCGCGCACGGGGTCGCGGTTCGTGCGCTTCTCGCTGAGCGCTCGGGCCAGCAGGAAGGACGTCCAGCCCGCGAGCATCGGCTCTCCGGTCGTTTGCTGTAGAACCTGGCGTGCGCGCTCCAGCAGGGGTTCCGCTTCCTCTGGAGCCTTCTGGGCCAGCAGCGCCTCTCCAATGCAGGAGCAATCCGCTCCGATCATCTGGGACTGCGGCGACAGCCTCCGCTCGTCAATCCTCAACGCGTGCTTGCAATGGTCAAGCGCTTGTCGCGCATTTCCCTCTGCCATTGCGACATCGGCCAGGTAATGGTCAACGATCGCCGCACCGAGACTGTCGGGGCCCTCCTCCTTCTCCAGGATCTTCAGCGCTGCCAGCAGGTCCTTCCGGGCCTCGGCGGTGCGTCCCAGCTTGAGCAGGATCCGCCCGCGGGATCTCAGGATGCTCTGGGCACGTGGCGTCTCCGGTCCAAGATGGCGCCGGATCCGCTCCAGGCCGTCTGTTGCCAGTCGCAAGGCCTCGTCAAACCGGCCCGCGTCATGTTCCACCAGTGCCAGCTCCTCCAGCATCACGGCCACATGGGGATGGTCAGGTCCATAGGTGCGTTCCAGGATGCCACGCGCCCGCTCCAGGCTCCGCCGCGCCTCATCGAGCTGGCCCTTGCCACGCAGCGCTGTGCCCAGGTTCCCCAGCGAGTTCGCGAGACCCACGTGCTCCGGCAGGTGGGCCGCGTCGGTGATTTTGAGGATGCGGCGCCAGAGGGCGATGGCCTCGTCGAGCTGCCCCAGATTCATGGAGGCCCCGGCGAGGCTGTTGAGCGTGGAAGTGAGGTGGGGGTGCTCGGGGCCCAGCTGGCGCTCGCGCAAGGTCAGGACCTGACGATGCAGGGCCAATGCCTCCTCGGACCGGTTCTGGCGGGAGTAGACGCGACCCAGGTTGTGCATGAAGTGGGCTGTGCGCAGGTCGTCCTCGCCGTAGGTCTTCCGCGCAAGCTCCAGCCCTTGGGTGAGCTCCACCTCCGCCCGCTCCAGCTTGCCCTGCTGGATCAGCGCCGCTCCCAGAAACAGGTGCAGGTCCATGGTGACGGCGGGAAAGCGCTCGGGCCCCAGTCGCGTCACCGCGGCCTGGGCGTGCTGGATGATCCGCTCCACGTCCGCGGCGCGAGCCTGCAGATCGCCCACGACCCAGACGAGGACGCTCCACGCGCGCGCCGCCGTCTCGTCATCGTGCCCGGACTCGGCGGCGAAGACGGCCTTGTAGAGGTGGTCCTCGGCTTCCTTGTGCTTGCCGTCCTGCGCGAGCAGGTTGCCATGGGCGAGCAGCACCTCCGCCTCCAGTGGCCGGAAGTCGAGCCCCTTGATCTCCCCGAGGAGCGCCGTCGTCAGCGCGAGGCCCTCGGGGTAGCGGCCCGCTTCGAGCGAGGCCTGCGCCTGCGTGAGCTTGCGCCGGGCGTCATCCACCCGCGCCGCGAGCGCATCTGGAGGCTGGGGACGAGAGGAGAGCGCTGAGGTGTCCTTGCACCCGGTCAGCCCCTCCAGCGAGGCGGCCAGTTTCTGCGCGTTCTGCACCGTCCGCGCATCCGCCTTCTCCAGCACCTCGGCGACGGCGGCGAACTGCCAGAGCCGCGCATCCAGGCACGTCTCCGTCTGCCAGGCCATGCTCATGTCATTCATTGTCGCGGAGAGGCAGGCCTCGGTGCGCAGGGTGCGCCACTGGGCCGCATGCGCATCCAGCGTGGCGGCCAGCGTGTCCCAGGCCTTCGCGGCGTACGGCACGCCCGTGGCGAGGAAGGCCGCGTGGATCCGCTCCCGCCGCGCGGGCCCCCACGCCCCGGCGAGCTTCGCCACCTCCTGCTCGCAGCGCGTCTGCTGCCGTGGCGCCAGGCCGTACACCAGCGCCCCCACCAGCAGGGAGGCCAGGACCGCGGTCGCCACCCACACGAGCTCGCGCCGCGACGGCGGGGTGAGCGCCGTCAGCAGCGCCTCCATGGAGGCGAAGCGCTCCTCGGGCCGGGCCCGCAGGCCGCGCAGCACCGCGCGCCGCACCCGGGCCGGCACCTTCATGTCGCGCAGCGGGGGCCGCACGCGGCCTTCCTCCGCGGTCCGCGCCATCTCCTCCAGGGTGTCGCCCTCGAAGGGCCGCACGCCGAAGAGGGCCTCGTACAGGGCCACGCAGAAGCTGAACTGATCCGACAGCGCGTCCGCCCGCTGACCCTTCACCAGCTCCGGCGCCATGTACGCGGGCGTCCCCAGGAGCACGCCCGTGCGGGTGAGGGGGCTCAGCGTGGACGTGGCGGCCTTCGGCTCCACGCGGGCCGACAGCCCCTGCTCGCGGTTGAGGGGACGGGCCATGCCGAAGTCGGTGACCCACACCCCGCCGTTCTTCCCGACGAGCACGTTCGCCGGCTTGAAGTCGCGGTGCACCAGCCCCGCCGCGTGCGCGGCCGCGAGCCCCCTGCCCGCGTCGTGGAAGACGCGCAGCACGTCCGCCCACGCGCGCGGCGTCCGCAGCCAGCCTGCGAGCGTGGTGCCGTCCACCAGCTCCATGGCCAGGAAGACGCAGTCCCCATATGTCCCCACGTCGTACAGCGTGACGACATGCGGATGGGACAGTCGCGCCAGCGCCTGCGCCTCCAGCAAGAGCCGCCGCTGGAGCTCCTCCACGTGGCGGCCCTCCGGGCGCACCACCTTGAGGGCCACCTGCCGGTCCAGCTCCGGATCATAGGCGGCGTACACCACGCCCATGGCCCCGGCGCCCAACCGCTCCAGCACCACGTACCGGGAGAGGGTGGCCCCCCGGGCCAGCGGGGGAGGGCGCGGCTCCGGTGCCGCGTCCCCGGGGAGGGCGCCGTTGCCCACCGCCAGCACCCACTGACAGTCAGCGCAGCCTTCCAGGTGCGCCACGACGCGCGCCCGGGCCTCCTCGGAGAGCCGCCCCTCCAGGAAGTCGCTCAACGTCGTTTCGTCCGGGCACGCCATCATCGCGAGGCGAGTCTAACAGGACACCCCGCGTTCCCCGTGAAGGTTGTTTTCTCTCCCAGTGCGCTCCCGGTCGGCGGGGGCGCGCGGGCCTCAGGCGCGCACGCCTCCGAGATAGCGGCCGGTGGCCATCTGCCGGTGGAGGGACGCGGAGCTGGGGGCCTCGCCCAGGCCCGCGGTGCCGCTGGAGGTGTTCGCGACCGCGCCGCCCAGGGCCTTGCCCGAGCCCGTGCCCCAGCCGCTGATGGCGGTGGCGGCATCCTTCGCGCTCCCCTTGAACGAGAAGAGCGGGGTGTCGGAGACATCGCGGGTCTTCGCGGAGAAGTCCGCCTTGACGCCGTTGCCCATGATCTTGAGCTCGGGCGCCGCGCTCACGCCCTCGCTCTTGTACTCCTGGACGGTCGCCTCCACCTGCGCGGCACCACTGCTCGCCGCGGCGGCCTTGCCGAAGTCGCCGTGGAGCGCGGCGTCGAACACCTTGGCGTCGAGGGCGTCGAGCGATGCGCCGGCGTTCGACTTGATGACGAACGTGCCCTCCACGCCGCCCGCGGCGACGTCCCCGGCCTTTCCTTCCGCCTGCACCTTCACGGTGGCGGTGGTCTCAAGGGAGCGCAGCTGCTGCTTGCCCACGTCGGCCAGCGCTCCCACAGGGTCCTGGACGAGCTTGAGCGGATCCACGTTGCCCGGCATGTCCACCTTCGTCTCGATGGTGAGGGAGCCCGTGATGCTCCCGGAGAGCTCCTGGCCGAGCACGCTGTTCTTCTGCGCACCGCTCTTCGTCTGGCCCCCGGGAAGGCCGGCCTCAACCCCCGCGGCCACGCTCCCGGAGATCTCCTCCTTGATGATCAGGGAGGGCTTGCGGTCGGCATCGAACTCGATGCGCGCCGCGACCTGGAGCTCCACGCTCCCTTCGGCGAACGCGCCCACGTCCGCCGCGCCCCGGACGCCCACGCCCGCCTCTCCGGCGAGCTTCGCGGCCGCGGCGCCGCGCACCTCGACGGCGGAGACGTGCTTCATGGAGAACTCAAGGTCCTTGCTGGTCGGCGTCCCCAGCAGCGCGCCGCCGGGCCCGGTCGAGCGCACGAGCGTGTCCATGGCCCGCTTCGCCTCCTCGGCGGAAGCGAACTTCATCTCCACCTTCGCGCCGACGCCGGCGGTGGCCTCGCCCTCGACCTTGGCCTTCGCGCCCACGCTCCCGCCGATCATGCCGTACAGGCCGGCGCCCAGCTCGCCGTCGGCGGACACGATGTACTCGCCCTTGTCATTGCGCGTGCACTCGAGCTCCGCCTTCGCGTAGGCCTTGCCGGTCTCGACGCTGACGTCGCCTCCCACGTGGAGGGTGTACGTGTCGCCGGGCCCGAGGTTGTCGATGCGCTCCTTGTAGTCGACGGCCCCCGTCCACTCCTCGACCTTGCTCTTGAGCGCGTCGACGGCGTTGCCGCCTTCCTCCACCACCTTGTCCTTCACCTCAACGACCGTGTTCTTCACCTCGGCGGCCGTGTCCTTCACGTCGCCAACAAGGTCCTTGCCCTCCTCCACGACCTTGTTCTTCACCTCGACGGCCTTGTTCTTCACGTCGCCCACGAGGTCCTTGCCCATGTCGCCGGCCTTGCCCAACCAACTC
>NZ_RAWB01000024.1 GCF_003612055.1 Corallococcus llansteffanensis | reverse complement strand
GGGTGACGAGGCTGCGCGCGATGGCGAGCCCCAGCCCGAGCCCGCCCTGGGAGCGGTCCAGGGCCTGGTGCTCCTGCACGAAGAGCTCGAACACGCGGGGCAGCATCTCCGGAGCGATGCCGACGCCGGTGTCGCGCACGGTGACGACCAGCTCCGCGCCCTCGCGCGCGCCCGTCACGGCGATGAAGCCGCCCGGCTCCGTGTACCGCGCGGCGTTGGTGAGCAGGTTGGCGAACACCTGCGCGAGGCGCGTGGGGTCGCCGTCCAGGGCCGTGCCGTGGTCGGGCAGGTCCACCTCCAGCGTGTGCTGGCGCTGCTCGAGCAGGGGGCTCGTCTGCTCAAGCGCCTTGGCCACCACGTCGGTGAGCGAGGTGCGCTCGCGCTTCAGGGTGACCTTGCCCCGGGTGACGCGGCTGACGTCGAGCAGGTCGTCCACCATGCGCACCAGGTGCGTCACCTGCCGCTCGATGAGGGTGCGCTCGCGCTCCGCGGTGGTGTCGCCGCGCAGGCGCATGAGCTGGAGCGCGGTGAGGATGGGGGCCAGGGGGTTGCGCAGCTCGTGGCCGAGCATCGCGAGGAACTCGTCCTTGGCGCGGTTGGCGGACTCCGCCTCGCGGCGCGCGGTGGACAGCTCCGTCACGTCGAAGGCCACGACGATGATGGCCTCCACCTGGCCCCGGGCGTCGTTCATGGGCTGGTAGACGAGGTCGAAGAAGCGCTCCTGCGCGGGCTGCTCGGGGCCGTGGGTGAAGACGGCGCGCACGGACCGGCCGATGAAGGGCTCGCCCGTCGTGTAGACGCCGTCCAGCAGCTCGTAGATGCCCTGGTGGGCCAGGTCCGGGAGCGCCTCGCGGATGCCCTTGCCCATGACCTCCCGGTGCTGGATGAGCTGCAGGTAGCCCTGGTTGGCGAACTCGTAGACGTGCTCCGGGCCGCGCAGGATGGCGATGCCCACGGGCGCGTGCTGGAAGATGCGCCAGAGCCGCTCGGCGTGCGCGGCCTCCAGCGCTCGCAGCCGCGAGCGCGTGAGCTGGGCGGTGACGCGCGACAGCAGCTCGCGGGTGGAGAACGGCTTCACCAGGTAGTCGTCCGCGCCGGCGCCCAGGCCCTCCTCCTTCGCCTCCTCGCCCGCGCGCGCGGACAGGAGGATGACGGGGACGTGGCGGGTGCGCTCGTCGGAGCGCAGGCCCTGGAGCAGGCCGAAGCCGTCCAGGCGGGGCATCATCACGTCGGTGAGGACCAGGTCCGGGGGATGCGCGAGCGCGGCGTCGAGCGCGGCCTCTCCGTCCGGTACCGCCTCCACCGTCCAGTGGGCGCCCAGCAGCCGGCCCACGTACTCGCGCATGTCGGCGTTGTCGTCCGCGAGCAGGATGCGCGCGCGCTCCAGCGGCTCCGACGCTGGAGGGGCCGCGTTCGCCGCGGGGGCGCTCCCCTGCAGCCAGCCCAGCGCGTCGCGCACGTAGGGGTCCGCGCCCGCGAGCAGCTCACGGGGGGGCCGGGCGGACGTCACCTGGTCCTTGGGCAGGTGCGCGAAGCCCGCGGGCAGGCGCACGGTGAACGTCGTGCCGCGGTCCACCTCGCTCTGGACGGAGAGGGTGCCCCCGTGCAGGCGCACCAGCTCGTGCACCAGCGCGAGCCCGATGCCAGAGCCTTCGTGGGAGCGCGCGCGGGCGTTCTGCACGCGGTGGAAGCGCTCGAAGAGGCGGGGCAGTTCGTGCGCGGGGATGCCGGTGCCGGTGTCGGTGACGCGCAGTTCGGCGTGCCCGTCCCGCCAGCGCTGCGCCACGGTGATGCCGCCGCTGAAGGTGAACTTCAGCGCGTTGGACAGCAGGTTGAGGACGATCTTCTCCCACATCTCGTGGTCCACCCAGGCCGGCTCCGGCAGGGGAGGACAGTCGACGTCGAGCACGAGCCCCGCGCGCTCGATGGCGGAGCGGAAGGCGCTGGCGAGGCCCGCGGTCAGCGTCGCGAGGTCGGTGGGCTCATAGGCGGCCTGCACGCGACCGGCTTCGATGCGCGCGAAGTCCAGCAGCATGTTGACCAGCTTGCGCAGGCGCACGGCGTTGCGGTGCACCGTCTCCAGCGCGTCGCCCTGAAGCGCGCGCGGGGGGCTGGCGAGCGCGTCCTCGGTGGGGCCCAGCAGCAGCGTGAGCGGCGTGCGCAGCTCGTGGCTGATGTTGCTGAAGAAGTCCGTCTTCGCGCGGTCGAGCGCGGCGAGCGCCTCCGCGCGCTGGCGCTCCTCCTCGTAGGCGCGGGCGTTGGAGATCGCGGCGGCGACCTGCTCGGCGGTGAGCTGGAAGAACTCCTGGTAGCGCGCGTCGAGCAAGCGCCGGGGGCTGACGCCGCCCACGAGGAAGCCATAGGGCCGCGACTGGCCGGGCCTCGACAGGGCGCGCACCACGGCACGCTGGGGCGGGCTGTTCCAGAGGCCTCCGGGCAGCGCCCCCATGCGCCGGGGCAGGTCCTCCACGGCGACCGCGCCGCCCGTGGCGACGGCCTGGGCGAAGGGCCAGTCGGTGTCGTCTCCGCTGGAGAGCGACTGCTGCCGGGGCAGGGGCTCCAGCGTCGTGTCGGGCAGCAGGGTGCCGCCAACGCGGCGGACGGTGTCGCCGTCCGGATCCAGCAGGTAGAGCAGGGTGAAGGGCAGGTCCAGCGTGTTGGCCGCGAGCACGCCCAGCGCGGAGTGGCACGCCTGTTCGGGAGACTTCGCGTCGGCGCAGCGGGCCGCCAGGTCGCGCAGCGTCCGCATCTGCCGCTCGTGCTGGACCTCCTCGGTGGTCTCCCGCACGGTGACGAGCACGCCGCCCACACCGCCCCGCTCGTCGGGAATGGGGCTGTACGAGAACGTGTGGAACGTCTCTTCCGTGAACCCGCGGCTGTTGATGAAGAGCGACAGGTTCTCGCTCCAGGTCGCGGGCGCGCCTTCGAGCACGCCCCGGGCCATGGGGCCGATGACGTCCCAGATCTCCTGCCAGATCTGCTGGCCCGGAGCGCCGAGGGAGTCGGGGTGCTTGTGGCCGAGCACCGGGCGGTAGGCGTCGTTGTAGATCTGGATCATCTCCGGGCCCCACCACATGAGCATGGGGAACCGGTTGTTGAGCACGACGCCAACCATCGTCTTCAGGCTGATGGGCCAGTCGCACGACGGGCCCAGCGGCGTCCGGGCCCAGTCCAGCGAGCGCACCAGTTCGCCCATCTCACCGCCGCCCGCGAAGTGATGCTCTTCGGAAGGAGCGGTGAACGGGGTAAGGGGCAGGGGCATGCGGTTCTCTGGGAGCCACGGGGAGGGGCGGAGGGGCGCCCCGGCTTCTAGTGGCGAGCGTGGACTACTGCAATCCGCGACGTCGAACTCCGCCAAGCATGAACGACGGTACGCCGGGCGCTCTCCTCGCTGGAAGTAGGACATGGGAGCAAGCGGGCGGTCCTGCTCAGCGCGTCATGGAGGCGTCGGGACAACGACGCGAGGCGGCGGCGAGCCCGCGTCCGGTGCCGGAATCGGGGCGGAGGGCACGGCCGCAGTCGCCTCGGTGTCGGGAGGCACGGCCTTCGCGGGAGGCACGGCCGATGGAGCGGTTGCTGTCGCCGCGGTGTTCGGAGGCACGGCACTCGCGGAGGGCGTGGCCAGTGGAGCGGATGCTGTCACCGCGGCGTTCGCGGACGCGGTGCTCACGGGAGATGTGCCGGGTGGAGCGGGAGGTATCACCGCAGCGCTTGGAGGCACGGCGTTCATGGGAGGCGTACCCGGTGGAGCGGACGCTGTCGTCGCGGTGTTCGGTGACGCGGTGTTCACAGGAGGCGCGCCTGTTGGAGCAGGAGCTGTCACCACGGGGGTCGGAGGAACAGCACTCGCGGCATGCGCGCCCGGTGCACCGGCGGGTGTCACCACGGCGTTCGCGGGGGCCGTGCTCCCCGTCGTCGCCGGAGCCATCGCCGCCGTGCCGCCCACCACGGTCCTCGGTCCCACCGGGGACGACGAGGGCAGCGCGCGGCGGATCTCCGCGCCCGCCGTGGCCACGATGGCGATGGAGATGAACAGGAACCCCGCCGTCTGCGCCACCGTCTCCACGCGCGGTGGAATGCGCCGTCCACTCACGGCCTCGACCGCGAGCAGCAGCACCCGGCCGCCATCCAGTCCCGGCACCGGCACCAGCGTCAGCATGGCCAGCGCCACCGACGCCGCCACCATCGCCCGCACCAGCGCATCCAGGCCTGACGCCGTGGACGACGCGACGTCGGACGACTCCTGGCGCATCAGCGCGCCCGGCCCGCCCCGGCCCGCGACGCCCGGCCCGCGCACCAGCGCCACCAGCGTGGACAGCGCCTCGGAGGCCACCCTCCCGGTGTGCACGACCGACTGGGTGAGCGCCTCGCCGGGCGCGTGCGTGCGGAACACGTACTGCTGGCTCACGCCGATGCGCCCCGCGCCCCGCTCATCCGCGCGAGGCCGCACCCTCACCGTGCGCGGCTCCCCGTGCCGCTCCACCGCCAGCTCCAGGTCGTGGCCCACGCCGTCCGCCACCCGCGTGACGAAGTCCGACCAGCTCTCCAGCGGCTTGCCATCCACGCGCACCAGCTTGTCACCCGGCAGCAGCTGCGCGCGCGCCGCCTCCGAACCGGGCAGCACCGTGCCCACCGTCAGCGGCACCACGACGTGCGTGCCGGACGTGTACAGCGCGAACAGGAGCCCCACCGCCACGGCGTAGTTCGCCACCGGCCCCGCCAGGATGATGCCCATCCGCTTGAGCGGCCCCAGCGTGCCGAACCCCGACGTGTCCTCCTCGCCGGAGCGGTGCGGGTTCATGCCCTGCAGGTTCGCGGACGCCCCCAGCGGCACGGCGCCCAGCACGAACTGCGTGCCGAAGAGCCGGAACGACAGGAGCGGCGGCCCGAAGCCCACGGTGAAGCGCGGCACCCGCACGCCCAGGAGGCGCGCGGCCACCAGGTGCCCCAGCTCGTGCACGAGGAGCAGCGCCCCGAGGGCGAGCAGGACGAACAGGTAGTGCATCCGGGCCCCGGCCTACAGCTTGCGGCGCTTCCCGGTGCGCTTGTACGTCAGGTAGTCGGACAGGATGGTGCCGTGGTCGAAGCAGAGGTCCTTGGGCAGCTCATCCCGCTTGAAGGTCTTCGCCTCCGCCGCGTCGTCCGCGCCCACCGGCTCGCCCTTCGCCTGCGCGATGAACACCGTGGAGATGGTGTGCAGCCGCGGGTCCCGCTTCGGATCCGAATAGCTGAAGAACTGCTCCTCCAGCGTCACGTCCAGGCCCGTCTCCTCCTTGGCCTCGCGGATGGCCGCCTTGTCCAGCGGCTCGCCTTCGTCCACGAAGCCGCCGGGCAGCGCCCAGCCCACGGGCGGGTTGGCGCGGCGGATGAGCACGATGCGCTCGCCGGACAGCTCGATGATGCAGTCCACGGTGGGTTTGGGGTTGCGGTATTCAGGCATGGCGTCGCACTCTACCCCCGCCCCCACGCGAGCGCCCGCTCCGGATGCCTCCCGTGGGCGATGGTGCGTGCCGTGTCTACCCTCCGACGCCTCTGCCTCGTTGCCTTCGCGCTCGCGGCCCCCTCCCTGGCGGGCTGCCTGCCGTACAGCCAGAACGAGGGCGACTACGCGCTCACCCCCACCGAAGTCATGCGCGACGACTGCAACCTCCTGTCGGAGGTGCAGGGCGACTTCCACCTGGGCCTGCAGGTCTCCGGGCGCGTGGTGCGCGCGGACTTCGGCGTGCAGGACATGCAGCTGCTCGGCTACTTCCTGGAGGACGGCGATGCGTTCACCGCTGACGGCAGCGTCGCCAATGTCAGCACCACGACGAATGGCGAGGAGTGCCTGCTCGATCAGGTCCGCGTGCACGTGGACGCGACGACGCAGTGCATGACGCAGTTCAATGGTCAACTACGCTTGGTCTACGCCTCCAATGGTGTCGCGCGCTGCAACTGCGAGCTGTGGGTCCGCTTCGAGGGCGTTCAGGGAAACACCCGCTGCGAAGAGGAGCCTTGAGCCCGGGGGCGCGGGTCCCTACAACAGCAGGGCTGTTCCCACGCGCAAATGAGGGACGCCCATGGCAGACACGCAGGAAATCGTCTCGGTCCTGACCGAGTCCCGCGTCTTCCCCCCGCCCGAGCAGTTCTCCCAGCGGGCCCACATCCGCGGCATGCAGGACTACCAGCGGCTGTGGGACGAGGCCGAGAAGGACCCCCAGAAGTACTGGGGTGAGCGCGCCCGCGAGGAGCTCTTCTGGAAGGAGCCCTTCCAGACGGTGCTGGACTGGAAGCCGCCCCACGCGCGCTGGTTCGTCGAGGGGAAGACCAACCTCACCTACAACTGCCTGGACCGGCACCTGCCCAGGCTGAAGGACAAGCCCGCCATCCTCTTCGAGGGCGAGCCGGGCGACCGCCGGAGCATCACCTACGGAGAGCTGTCCCAGCAGGTGAACCGGCTGGCCAACGGCCTCAAGTCCCTGGGCGTGAAGAAGGGCGACCGCGTGGGCATCTACCTGCCCATGGTGCCGGAGGCGGCCGTCGCGATGCTGGCGTGCGCGCGGCTGGGCGCGGTGCACTCGGTGGTGTTCGGCGGCTTCTCCGCGGAGGCGCTCCAGGAGCGCATGAAGGACGCGGGCGTGAAGGTGCTGCTCACCGCGGACGGCGGCTGGCGCAAGGGCGCGGTGGTGCCGCTGATGAAGAACGTGGAGGCCGCGCTCACGCACGCCACCGGCATCGAGAAGGTCGTCGTGCTCACCCGCACCGGCGACGGCAAGCTGCCGGCGGGGCCGAAGTTCCTCGCGTGGGACGCGCTGGTGAAGGGCCAGTCCGACACCTGCGAGCCGGAGTGGGTGGAGAGCGAACACCCGCTGTTCATCCTCTACACCTCCGGCTCCACCGGGAAGCCCAAGGGCGTGCTGCACAGCACGGCGGGCTACGCGATGATGGCGTCGCTCACCACGCGCTGGGTGTTCGACCTGCGCGAGGACGACGTCTACTGGTGCACCGCCGACGTCGGCTGGGTGACGGGCCACAGCTACGTCGTCTACGGCCCGCTGATGAACGGCGTCACCACGGTGCTCTACGAAGGGGCGCCCACGCAGCCGGGGCCGGACCGCTTCTGGGCCATCATCGAGCGCTACAAGGTCTCCATCCTCTACACCGCGCCCACCGCCATCCGCGCCTTCATGCGGCTGGGTGACGGGCCAGTGAAGCAGCACGACCTGTCCTCGCTGCGCCTGCTGGGCAGCGTGGGCGAACCCATCAACCCCGAAGCGTGGATGTGGTACCGCGACGTCATCGGCGGCGGCCGCTGCCCCGTCGTGGATACGTGGTGGCAGACGGAGACGGGCGCCATCATGATCTCCCCGCTGCCCGGCGCCACGCCCACCAAGCCGGGCTCCGCCACCTTCCCGCTGCCCGGCATCCACGCGGAGATATTGGACCGCGACGGCAAGCGGGTGCCCCGGGGACAGGGCGGCCTGCTGTTCGTGACGAAGCCCTGGCCGTCCATGCTGCGCACCGTGTACGGCGACCCGGAGCGGTACGTGAAGACGTACTTCAGCGAGCTGCCCGGCATGTACTTCACCGGCGATGGCGCGCGCACGGACGCGGACGGCTACGTGTGGCTGATGGGCCGCGTGGACGACGTGGTGAACGTCGCGGGCCACCGCCTGGGCACCGCGGAGGTGGAGAGCGCGCTCGTCGCGCACGCGAAGGTCGCCGAGGCCGCCGTGGTGGGACGCCCGGACGACCTGAAGGGCACCGCGCTGGTGGCCTTCGTGACGCTCAAGCACGGGAATGCTCCCTCGGATGCGCTCAAGAAGGAGCTGGCCGCGCACGTCGCGAAGGAGATTGGCGCCATCGCCCGGCCGGATGAGATCCGCTTCGCGGAAGGGCTGCCCAAGACGCGCTCCGGGAAGATCATGCGCCGGCTCCTGCGCGACGTGGCCGCGGGCAACCACTCCACGCAGGACACCACCACGCTGGAGGACCTCAACGTGCTGGCCGCGCTGCGCCAGAACGACGAGTAGCTCCGACCGCGGGGGACTTCAGGCCGGGCCGTCCTCCGCGCCCTTGCGGGGGCGGCCGTGCTTGTCCCTCACGGCCTCCCGGTCCGCCTTGCTCCACCAGATGCGGGAGCTCCAGAGCGCGGGGCCGAGGACGACGGTGAGGACGAAGAACACCACCAGACCCACCACGATCTCCGTCACGTCTGCCTCCAGGGGCCGGGGCGGAAAACGAGCCGCCGGGCCGGAAAAGAGAACCCTAGCGTCCCCGGCCAGGCACTGCCATGCGGCGGGCAGGCAGGGAAGTAGCGCAACGTCCGGCGCCCATCGGCTCCGCGCATGACGCAGGGCGGTTCCCCGAGGGCCGGGCGCTTTGCTGTCGGGCAACCTGCCTGGGCGGGCAGCGGGCGGCAGTCCTGCTAGATTGCGCCGCCATGAACCGACTCTCCACGACCCTGCTCACCGCGCTGCCGCTGACGGCGGTGCTGGTCGCCCCCACCGCGGATGCCTGCACCAGCATGCTGGTGACCAAGGGCGCCACGACGGACGGCTCCACGTTCATCACCTA
Source organism: Corallococcus llansteffanensis (assembly GCF_003612055.1). GTDB lineage: Bacteria > Myxococcota > Myxococcia > Myxococcales > Myxococcaceae > Corallococcus > Corallococcus llansteffanensis. The sequence continues at coordinate 28,059 of NZ_RAWB01000024.1, read as the reverse complement.
CTCGGCCGACTCGCACGAGCTGTACGGCGAGCTGTACCACACGCCCGCGCGCCGCCACGCGGCCGGGGCCATGCGCGACGTCATCGACTGGGACACGGGCAACTTCCTGGGGCGCATCAAGCAGCCGCCCGCCACGTACTCGGTGGTGGGCAACATGAACGAGCACCAGCTCTCCATCAGCGAGTCCACCTTCACGGGCCGCAAGGAGCTGGAGGGGCCCGCGGGCCTCATCGACTACGGCTCGCTCATCTACATCGCGCTGGAGCGCTCCAAGACGGCGCGCGAGGCCATCCAGGTGATGACGGACCTGGTGGCGGAGTACGGCTACGCCTCCACGGGCGAGACGTTCTCCATCGCCGACCCGAAGGAGGCGTGGCTGCTGGAGATGATTGGCAAGGGCACGGGCCAGAAGGGCGCGGTGTGGGTGGCGCGCAAGCTGCCGGACGGCGTCATCTCCGCGCACGCCAACCAGTCGCGGATCCGCCAGTTCCCGCTCAACGATTCCTCCTCCACGCTGTACTCGCCGGACGTCATCTCGTTCGCGCGCGCGAAGGGCTGGTACACGGGCGCGGACAAGGACTTCAGCTTCGCGGACACGTACCACCCGCTGGACTTCGGGGGGCAGCGCTTCTCCGAAGGGCGCGTGTGGAGCATCTTCCGCCGCGCGGCCCCGTCGCTGAAGCTGGGCATCGAGTACGCGGACGGCTCGGACGTGACGAAGCGCCTGCCCCTGTGGGTGAAGCCGGACAAGAAGGTGTCCGTGCAGGACGCGATGGCGCTGATGCGCGACCACTTCGAGGGCACGCCGCTGGACATGTCCAAGGACGTGGGCGCGGGGCCCTACGCGGTGCCCTACCGCTGGCGGCCGATGACGTGGGACGTGGACGGCAAGAGCTACGTCCACGAGCGCGCCATCTCCACGCAGCAGACGGGCTTCTCCTTCGTCGCGCAGATGCGCTCCACGCTGCCGGACGCCATTGGCGGCGTGCTCTGGTTCGGCGTGGATGACACGTTCACCACCGTGTACACGCCCATGTACGCGGGCATCCGGCAGGTGCCGAAGAACTTCTCCCAGGGCGTGGCCAGCCGCGGCGACTTCTCCTGGGACTCGTCCTTCTGGGTCTTCAACTGGGTGTCGAACCAGGCCTACGGGCGCTGGAGCGACATGATCGTCGACGTGCAGAAGGCGCAGGGGGAGCTGGAGGGCCAGTTCCTCGCGGATCAGGCCAATGTGGAGAGCATCGCGCAGGTGCTCTACAAGCGCACGCCGGAGCAGGCCCGCCAGTACCTCACCGAATACTCGCTGCAGCAGGGCGACAAGGTGCACGCGCGCTGGCGCAAGCTGGGCGAGCAGCTGCTGGTGAAATACATCGACGGCAACGTGCGGGACGCGCAGGGCAAGGTGAACCACCCCCGCTACCCGGACGCGTGGTACCGCCGCATCGCCGCCGACAACGGCACCATGCTGCAGTCGCGCGAGAAGCCCGAGCCGAAGCCCCAGGCGCCCGCGGCCCCCGCCCCCGTGCCGGCCGTGGCTCCGACGGCCCCGGCCGCGCCGAAGCCCACGGTCGCGCCAGCACCCTGAGTGTGTCCTCCCGGGCCGTGGCGGATATTCGTCCCGGCCCGGGGCCCGCAGGGTGGCCCGGTGTTCGACCCTGGACCCGCGGGGCGCGGAGGCTTCCGGGGGCCTGCTGTTCGCGCGTGTGTCGGTGGGTGGCTTGTGGCAGTCACGGGCCCGGGCGGAGCACGCCCCCTTCCCGAAGGACGGTCTGCTTGAGTGACGCTGCCCCTGTGACGGCCCTCCCGCTTCGGGACGACGAGCTGTCGGACTTCCTCGCTCGCACCAGTCGCACGTTCGCGCTCGCCATCCCACTGCTCGAAGAACCCCTGCGCCGCGAGGTGGGCCTGGGCTACCTGCTGCTGCGCGTCGCCGACACGCTGGAGGACGCCGCATCCTGGCCTCGCGAGGCCCGGCGCGAGGCACTGGCCCGCTTCGAGGCCCTCTTGAAGGAGGACCCGGAGGCCGACCCGGAGGCGCTGGCGCGCGACTGGCGGGAGCGCCGTCCGAGCGAGGACACAGGCTACCTGGACCTCGTCGCGCGCACCCCCTCGCTGCTGGCGAGCCTGGACGCGCTGCGCCCGGAGGCCGGCGCCATCCTGCGCCACTTCGTCCTCAAGACGGTGCAGGGCATGCGCGAGGTGCTCTCGAGCGCCACCGCCGAGGGCCTGCTGGCGCTCGATTCACTCCAGTCCCTGCGTGACTATTGCTACATCGTGGCGGGATTGGTGGGGGAGCTGCTCACGGAGCTGTTCGTCCTGGACCCGCGCCTCACGCCCTTCTCCCCGAACCTGCGCGCCCTGGCCCCGCTGTTCGGCGAGGGCCTGCAGCTGGTCAACATCCTCAAGGACGCCCGGCAGGACGAGAAGGAGGGGCGCTCGCTCCTGCCCCCCAACGTCCAGCTCCAGGACGTGGAGCAGCTCGCGCGCGAGGACCTAGTCGCGGCCGCGCGCTACGTGCGCGCCCTCTACGGCGCGGGCGCCTCCCGGGACGTGCTCGCCTTCACCACGCTGCCCCTGCTCCTGGCACAGGCCACGCTGGAGCTGCTGGTGCGCGACGGCGCCGGTGCCAAGGTGTCCCGCGCGGTGGTGACCACCCAGATGATCGCCCTCCAGGCCGCGCTGGAGCGGGGCGCGCTCCCGGAGGCCGTGGAGGCGCTCGCCGGCCCCACCCCGTGACACCTTGCGTCGATTAGTGGGTAATCCAGTGTATTCGTCTTGAACTGGATGTTCACGTTTTGGTGACTTGGCGGCTATTCCTGGGAGTGGCACAACCGTCATCACCCCGTCATGCCGGCGGGGCGGATTTCGGAGACAACCCTCATGAAGAACCTGTTCAAGAGCCTGGTGTTGGCGTCTGGGATGGCGTTGGCGGTCGGTTGTGGCGGTGGGATGGAGGCCGAGGAGGCCACCCCGGCGACGCCTGACGAGCGTGGCGTGACGCAGGAGGCGCTGCCCGTCTGTGGCTCGGGCCTGGACTGCCGCGGCTACTCCGTGTCCGGCTCGTCCGCCTGCATCCAGACGCCGACGTCCACGCGCGCCGTCTATTGTTGCCCGAACGGCCAGCGCGTCTACCACAACGACGCGGGCCAGGAGTTCTGCGCCTAGGACGTCCCGTGGAGGGGGCCGTCCCCGGTCCGGCCCGGTGCATCGCGAGGTGCGCCGCGCGGGACGGGGACGGTTCTGTCTCCCGGGCAGCAACTTCTGGGCACCTATACAGGATAATTCCGGTGTTGGTGTTCCCCCTCGGAGTGCTGCCCCCATGAACTGCGTCCGCTCGACCCCCGCGGTCATCGTCTATTTCCCTTCGCGTCCGGACGCGGCGCCCCTGAAGGTGTCCCGCCGGCCCACGAGGGTGGAGCGCCCCGGGCTTCCTGGGATGGACGGGCTGCCCTTCGCCGCCGCGCGTCAGCGCGGACTGTGGACCTTCCAGACGCCGATGGGGCCGGAGCGGTGGCTGCCCGGCCGGGTGCGGGGGCAGGCCCGGATGCAGGCCTTCCTGGTGGACGTGCTGGGGTTTGGCGGCCTCATCCAGGGGTACGACGTCGCGGCGGACACGCGCAGCGACTCGATTCCCGGGCACCCGGACTTCGCGAAGAACTTCGACCTGTTCCTCCACCACTACGCGGGCGCGCTGCTCAAGCGGATGCTGCCGGAGCCCGCGTTCGCGCTGGCGCTGGGGCAGGTGGTGATGCTCAACGGCCAGCAGTGGGCCGGGCTGGGCTTCACGCTGACGGAGGCCGGCCAGCGGCTGGTGGAGGGGTGGCTCGTGGAGCAGGGTGTGGTGCTCGGCCTGGCCGCTTGAGCCCGGGCCCCGGGGCCCTCCTGTGCGACCCGGCCGGCCCGCCGGGTCGCCTGCCTCCGGAGGGACCCGGGAGGCCATGGAGAGCCTCTGGGCGGACGGCGGGATTCCGGATAGGGGTAGGGTGATGACTGCCCTGGCCTATCCCATGCCGCTGTGTGTCGCGCCGATGATGGACTGGACGGACCGGCACTGCCGGTTCTTCTTCCGTCAGATCTCGCGCCACACCCTGCTCTACACGGAGATGGTGACCACGGGCGCGGTGCTGCACGGCAAGCGCGACCGCCTGCTGGGCTTCACGCCCGCCGAGCACCCGGTGGCCCTCCAGCTGGGAGGCTCGGAGCCGGAGGACCTCGCGGCCTCCGCGCGGATTGGCGAGGAGTGGGGCTACGACGAGATCAACCTCAACGTGGGCTGCCCCAGCGACCGCGTGCAGTCCGGCCGCTTCGGCGCGTGCCTGATGGCGGAGCCGGACCTCGTGGCCCGGGGCGTGGCCGCGATGCGGGCCGCGGTGCGCATCCCGGTGACGGTGAAGTCGCGCATCGCCATCGACGAGATGGAGGAGTGGCCCACGCTGGAGGACTTCGTGCGGCGCGTCTCCGCGGCGGGCTGCACGCGCTTCATCGTCCATGCGCGCAAGGCGTGGCTGAAGGGCCTGAGCCCCAAGGAGAACCGGGACGTGCCCCCGCTGCGCTACGACCTGGTGTACCGGCTGAAGGCGGAGTTCCCGCACCTGGACATCAGCCTCAACGGCGGCGTGAAGACGCTGGACGCGGCGGCCGGGCACCTGGCCCACGTGGACGGCGTGATGATGGGCCGCGCGCCCTACGAGTCGCCCTACGTGTTGGCGGACGCGGACCGGCGCTTCTTCGGCGGCACAGAGGCGCCCCCCACGCGGCACGAGGTGGTGGACGCGATGCTGCCGTACATCGAAGCGCAGCGGAGCCAGGGCGCGCCGCTGGGCGCCATCACCCGGCACATGCTGGGCCTCTTCCAGGGCCTGCCGGGGGCGCGTGCGTGGCGCCGTCACCTGAGCGAGAACGCCCACGAGGACGGCGCCGGCCCGGAGGTGGTGCTCGCCGCCGCCGCGAAGGTGCCGCGCGATGCGGGCCTCCAGGCCGTGGCCTGAAGTCCCGCGCTGGCAACGCTCCCAGGCTCAGCAGATGCCGCCGCGCTCCCAGGGTGGCCCTGCGTATGGCTGGGGAACAGCTTCACGCTACTCCCCTTCAGGGAAGTTGCTTAGGGACGCGGTGCGCTGGGAACCCGCCTGCGTCCTGCGGGTACCCGGCTCATACTATTTCGGACCAAGCGTCATGAGTACCTCAGCAACTCCGTCCGCGTGCTGCTGGTTCTCCTGGGCCACCGTGCGGAAGCCACACTTCTCGAGGACGCGGATCGACCCGACGTTGTGGACAGCGACCCACGCATGGAGCGGACGAATCGGCTCAAGCACGAGGAACTCCGAGAGCGCCCGTGTCGCGATGCCCTTGCCCCAGTGCTCGCGACCCATCCAATAGGCGACGAGGCGCTTGCCGTCCTGTTCCCAACTGCCGATGTACCCAGCGACCAGGCCGCCAACGACGATGGTGCGGGTCACGTTCTCGGGGCGGAGAACCTTCGTGCGCCAGTGGGTCAGGAAGGCATCGCGTTCCCGCGACGGGAATGCGGCCATGCGCAGCGCGACCGCGTCCCGTTGGTGCTCGAAGAAGATCGGGAGGTCTTCATCTATAACGTTGCGCAGGTTCACCAAGAGAGCCGGTCTCCGCGAGCCGAGTGACGAGCCGACTCTAGCCCGCGTCCCACGCCAGGGTCGATGCTGCCGTGCCCCGCGCCACCGCTCCCGTCCTTCGCGACACCCTCTCTGCGCGACTCCCACCGTCGTCTCCTGGCGCCCCGTCAACGCGCGCCTCATGGTGAGCGCCGGGGCCAGGTTGCCTCAAACTGGATGTAGCCAGCCGACGACGCACACCTCGGCTGGGAACCGGCCTGCGTCCTGCGGACATCGCCTTAACGGACCTACCTGAAGCAGGTTGGCTAGAGGAGCCTGTCCATTCCGCGAACGACTCCGACGAACTCGTGCACCCGGCGGATGGCGAGCAGCGTGCCCGCGACGTAGGGCGTCGCTCCGGGTCCGCCGTCGTAGGAGAGGGTCAGCCGTTCATCCTGCTGACCGAAGCGGATCTCCAGGCCGATGGTGTAGCCGGGGAGGCGCATCGAGTGGATGCGCGATTGGTTCACCGTCGCTCCGCGCGCGGCGACATCCCCGACGGTCTTCTCCACCGGAACCTCGACCTCGGGAGCCCTCACCTCCGACAGCCGCCACGCCAGCTCCCGCGCCGTCCCGCTGGGGGCGTCCATCTTCCCGGCGTAGGCGCTGTCGAGGATCTCCCACGACGGCAGGTGCCGGGCGGCTTCAATGGCGAAGCGCTGCAGCAGCGCGGCGGTGATGGCGAAGTTGCCCACCGCGAGCACGCCTACCTTTGCGCTCCTGGCGGCCTCATCCAGCTCGCGAAGGTCATCGTCCGTCAGGCCCGAGCTGCCGACGACCGCGTGTCGGCCGGTGCGGACCGCCGCCAGCACGTTGTCCTTCACGGCCACGGCGCTGGTGTAGTCCACGAAGACGTCCGAAGGGACCGCCAGCGCGTCCTCGACGGAGCCGCTGATGGTCAGGCGCCCCAGCGACTCACCTCGGGCGCGGCGTGCCACGGCCGCCACCAGCTCCAGGTCTTCCGCGGCTTCGACCGCCGCCGCGAGGGGTTGTCCCACCCAGCCAGTCACTCCTGCGATGCAGACGCGAATCATCCCTCATGCATATCAGACGTTGCCGCGAGGGGCCCCGCTCAACCGCCACGGATGAGTTGACGCAGATTGTTGATGACGGTGTCCAGGACGTCCTCTGAATCCACCAGGAACAGCTGCGCCTCCGCTGGATCCTCGGGTTCGAACTTGAATCTGCAGCCTTCGGCTGGCGTCATCCCAATCGATTTGTAGAAGCGCATCACGGACTGCACGCTTGGGATTGTAAAAAGAAGCAGGTGGTTGCTCTTGCAGAATTCAAGGATATGCAGGGCCAGCGATGCGAATGCGCTGCTGCCCCTGATTTCGGGGCGCAGGACGGCCCTGTTTGCTTCGATCAGATTGGGGATGTCGAGAACGGACAGATCCCGATCCGGCTGGTAGCCATGGACCTCGAATCGATCATGCAGCCTCCCGCAGATCCGGGCGCCCCCCACCAATCTGTCCTGGCTGAAGATACCGAAGCAGGTGGCGACGTCATCCCGGTCATCCAGCAACCTACGGTCAGAAACCCGGATTCCGGCGGGATTGTCTGGACTGAACTTCCAGCCTGACTCGTGGATATAAACATCGAAAAGCAGCCTTCGATAGCCATCCAACTCTTCTCTGCTCGTAAGGGTCCTGACTTCAAAGGAGTCTTTCATGGCGTCCTGTCGTATCTGACGCGGCTTCACTGTCGCCGCATCCCCTGGAACGAGCCGGCGCGGCGGAAATTGATGCAGACATTCCGCGGGCCAGGAAGGCGTCCGGCCAAGGGGAGGTGCGGTCGCACCCCTCCCAGGTAAAGGGACTCCACGGATTTTCTGCATCATTTTCCGGCTCACCGGCTCCATCGGTTCGCGGGGGAAACCGTTCGGGGCCTTTCTGCCAGGTCAGGTCTGACCTGGCAGGTCTGGGCTATCGAAACTGGACGGGCACCAGGAGCCAACATGTGGCAGTTCTTCATGGGGATGATGGTGGTGCTGGCCTGCTGTGCGCCGGGAGTGGCGGCCGGGGAGGGGCCTCCGGATGCGCGGCTCCAGGAGGCGCAGACGGCTTCAGACGAGGCGAACACGTCCTGGGACGCGGGGCGGTACGCGGAAGCCATTGCGCGGGGTGAGCGCGCGCTCGCACTGCGTGAGGCTGTGCTCGGGAGCGCCCATCCAGAGGTCGCCAGCTCTCTGGACATGCTCGGCCATCATCTCCTGCTTCAGGGGAACCCTGTCCGGGCCGAGCCGCTCCTGCAACGCGCGTTGGTCATCCAGGAAGCCGCCCTCGGCAAGGACCACCCGGAGGTCGCTCAATCGCTGACCCTCCTCGCCAACCTCTATTCGGACCAGCAACTGTATGAACGGGCCGAGCCGCTCCTGCAACGCGCGCTGGCCATCCGGGAAGCTGCCTTCGGAAAGAACCATCTTCTCGTTGCCGCATCGCTCAACAGTCTCGCAAAACTCTATTTGCATCAGCTCGCGTACGCTCGTGCCGAGCCGCTCTTCTTGCGCGCGCTGGCCATCCGGGAAGCCGCCCTCGGCCAGAACCACCTGGAGGTCGCTCAAACGCTCAACGACCTCGGCGACTCCTACTTGAGCCTGGGGTTGTACGCTCGTGCCGAGCCGCTCTATGTCCGCGCGCTGGCCATCCGGGAATCCTTCCTCGGCCAGAAGCATCCCGATGTCGCGTACTCGCTCTGGCTCCTCGCCGACCTCTACTCGTCCCAGGGGGTGGTCGCTCGGGCCGGGCCGCTGTCGTTGCGTGCGATGGCCGTTCGGGAAGCGGTTCTCGAAAACAATCCTCCCAACGTCGCGGACGCACTCCGTCAACTTGCTGATATCTACGTGCGCCTGGGATGGTTCGCTCGTGCCGAGCCGCTCTACGTACGCGCCCTTGCCATCCAGGAGGCGACCGTCGGCAAGGGCCATCCCCTCGTCGCTGAGTTGCTCTACCGTTGGGCTGTGGCCTATCAACTCCAGGGCCTGTACGGACGCGCCGAGCCGCTCTACGTGCGCGCGCTGGCCATTTGGGAAGCGGCCCTCGGCAAGAGCCATCCCATTGTCGCCAACCAGGTCGTCTCACTCGGAAACATCTACATGGCCCAGGGGTTGTATGCTCGGGCCGAGCCGCTCCTCGAGCGCGCGCTGGCCATTCGGGAGGCGGCCTTGGGCGAGATGCACTTTCGCGTCGCCCTCTCCCTTGGCAGTCTCGGCAGCCTCTACCTGGCCCAAGGGTTATACGCTCGCGCCGAGCCGCTCTTGAAACGCGCGCTGGCCGTCTTGGAAGCGAGCAATGGCAAACACTACCCCTATGTCGCCAGGCCGCTCAGCAATCTCGGCAATCTCTACCTGGCCCAAGGGTTGTATGCCCGAGCCGAACCGCTCCTGAAACGCGCGCTGGCCATCTCGGAAGCAGCGTATGGCAAGGATGACTTCGACGTCGCCGACGCGCTGCACGACCTTGCCAACCTCTACCTGGCTCAGGGTTTGTACGGCAAGGCCCGGCCACTCTACGAGCGCGAGCTCGCCATTCGGGGCGCGACTTCCGGCGAGAACCATCCGCGCAGCGCGGAAGTGCTCAACCACCTCGCGGTGGTCCACCTGGCCCAGCATCGCCTCTCCGAGGCCCTCCCGCTGCTGACCCACGCGTTCGCCATGTCCGAGCGGCGCCTGCGCCGGGAGGCACTCGGCTTCTCCGAGATGCACCTGTCCCGCTTCCTCCAGTTCCTTCGCACTGACGAGGAGCGGCTCTATGCGCTGCTGCGCGCTCATCCCGACGACGCCCGCGTCAGACGCCTGGCCCTCGGCGCCGCCCTGCTCCTCAAAGGCCGCTCCGTGGAGGAAACGGCCGATATCTCCCGGACCATCTACCGGAGCCTGGGCGCGCAGGACCGTGAAACCTTCGAGAGGCTGGGAGGACTGCGCAGCCAGCTGGCCCAGTTGTCACTCCAGGGCCCCGGTTCACTCTCACTGCCTGCCTACCAACAGCGCCTCCAAGAACTTTCCGAGCAGGGCGCGGCCCTCGAAGCCGACCTGGCCAGCCGCTCCGCTCCCCTGCGCGCGCTGACCGCGCTGCCGTCCCCCTCCGAGATTGTCGACCGTGTCGCCGCGGCCCTGCCCAGGGACGGCGCGCTCGTCGAGTTCATCACCTACGTGGACCGGCCGCTGGTGCCCAGGCCCGGAGCGCCCGGGTCCACGCGTCCCAAATCCCTGCGTTACCTGGCGCTGGTGCTCTTCCCTGACTCAACGACCCGCACCCTGGACCTGGGGCCCGCCGAGTCCATCGACTCCGCTGCCTCGCGCCTGAGAGACGCCCTGGCCAACCGGGATACCGCCTTCGAAGCCCCCGCCCAGGCGCTCTACCAGCTCGCCTTCCAGCCCCTGCTTCCGCTGCTGGGGGAGACCCGCCGCCTCTTCCTTTCGCCGGATGGACAGCTCGCGCTGGTGCCCTTTGCCGCCCTCCATGATGGCCACCAGTTCCTCGTGGAGGCCTTCGACTTCACCTACCTCTCCTCCGGCAAGGACCTGCTGCCTCGTCCCCAGGAGAGCGTGTCCCCAGGCTCGGTGGTCGTCCTCGCAAACCCGGATTTCAACGCCTCACTCCCAGCGCCCACTCACTCGAAGGGAGACGCTCCAACGGGGGCCGAGCGCTCCGCTTCTATTGGGCACTTCTTCTCCACGCTGCCCGCGGACGAGGCGCGAAGGGCCTGGGCGCTGACCCCACTGCCAGGCACCCTTCATGAGGCCGAGTCCATTCAGCGCCTGATTCCGCAGGCCCAGCTCTTCCTGGGCCCCGAGGCCACCAAGGAGCGGCTGATGCACCTGCCGACCCCTGGCATCCTCCATCTGGCCACCCACGGCTTCTTCTTGGGGAACGCGCCCGAGTCCACCACGGCTTCCCGCGCGGTTATCCACTTCGGTGCGCTGGGCGAGGACCCCCAGGCCCCCAGCCCCGCGGATCCTCTGCTGCGCTCCGGCCTTGTCCTCGCTGGGGCGAGTGCCTCAGTGCCCTCCGGCTTCAGCCCGGCCCCTCCGCCCGACAGCACGCTGGTGACGGCGCTGGAGCTGGCGGGCCTCGACCTCTGGGGCACCCAACTCGTCGTCCTGTCCGCGTGCGACACCGGCCGGGGCGACATCAAGCTGGGACAGGGTGTGTACGGGCTGCGCCGGGCCTTCCTCGTGGCGGGAGCGGAGACGGTGGTGATGAGCCTATGGAAGGTGGAAGACCAGACGACGAGCACGCTGATGGAGGCCTACTACCGCAACCTGTTGGCGGGCCAGGGCCGAGCCGCGGCACTGCGCGAGGCGATGCGGGAGTTGCGGCGGACCCAATCACATCCACACGCCTGGGCGCCCTTCATCGCCATGGGCCGGGATGCGCCCCTGCGCTCGCTCACGTCCAACTCCCACGAGGCGCAGCCCTCCCGAACAGAGGGGTGATTGGGCCCCGCCTATCGCGGCGCTCCGCAGGTGCTCAGGGCTTGCTTGACCTCCGCGGGATCCACTTCGGGCACGCGTTCCAGCCGTCGGGCCTGCTGCTGCGCTTCCGGACAGCGACCCTCGGCCACCAGCCACTGGATGGCCGGCACGCGGATCGCGACGTCCTCCAGCGTCGCCTTCTTCAACCAGTCATCGCGCCACGCGCCCCCGCAGGCCGCCAGCGTGGAATGCGTGGAGCAGATCCGAAAGCGGGCCCGGATGGATTCCCATTCCCAACCATTCTCCTGGGTCTCCAGTCTGGCGAACAGCGCCAGGGCCTCCTCGTAGCGCCCGGCCGTCTCCAACGCTTCGCCATACTCAAAGGTGCGCTGCGGAGCGCCCTGAAGCTTCGACCAGGCTTCGCGTCGGTTCTTCAGCTCCGCCGGCTCGGAAAGCCTGACGGTCTTCAGCACGGCTTCGTAGAACGCCTTGCGAGGCGGCGACAGGGGGCGTTTCGTGTACCAGCCGACCCGGTGGATCCGGGCTCCCTCCACGCGGGCCTGCTCGAAAACGCTGTGGCCCCCACTTGTGAGCGTCCAGGCCCGCCAGCCCTCTTGAAGCGCCGGGACCTCGGTCTGGGTCACGGGGCTTCCCAGGCGTCGCTCCCAGTCCTGCTGGAGCAGCTCCGGGTCCAGCTGATCAGGGTTCCGGAGCAGGTGGGACGCCGCGAAGACAGCGCTGTCGGACCCCGGACCCACCCCCCACGCATCCAGCCCCATGACCTTTCCCGGGTGGCTGGCCATGCGCCAGCAGACCGACAGCTCCAGCCCATCCTGGAGGACTCCGGCGGGCCGGCTCAGCGAGCAGAGCAGCGTCGGCGAGGATGCCAGGAGCCAGGCCAGTCCCGCCGGGAGCGCCAGGAGGCCCAGGCCGGCCCCCAGCGAGCGGAGCCGCGTCAGGGCCACGCCCGTGCGAGGTGCCAGCGTCTCCGGGCGGACCCACAGCGACACGGCCAGTCCTCCAAGGTAGCCGCCCACATGGCCCAGCACCGAGACCTTCGGCGCCGAAAAGCCAGCCACCAGGAAGAAGGCGAACAGCAGATAGGAACTCCAGCCATAGGCGCTGCGCTGCTCGCGCGGGATGGCTTCCCCCAGTCGCAGCCCCAGGCCGAGCTGGGCACCCCAGGCGCCGAAGGCCAGGATGGATGAGCCCACGACTGGCAGCACCGAGAACGGGACGATGAGCAGCGCCGCCATGAGGCTCGCCCCGAGCAGCACCAGCAGCAATCCCGTCATTCCCAGCACCCGCTCCACCCGGAAGCAGCTGTAGGCCAGGATTGGCAGGTTGAGTGCCAGGTGGCGGGCGCCGCCGTGGAGCCAGGGCGCCGTCCACGCGCTCCACCAGGCCGCATCGAGGACGGTGGGCTCGAACCCGACAGCGCCAAGCCGCTCGGGTTCCAGCCCCATCAGCCCGAGCCCGACCTGAAGGCCAAAGGCCAGGAGCAGCAGCAAGCACAGCAGCGTGGTGGCCCATGGAAAGGACTTCTTCGCCAGCCGCGCAGCCGCACGGGCCGCTGGCGCATCCACCGCCCCGGCCAAGGCCGCGATCGTCTCGATCCGGGCGAACAAGGTCCCTGTCCAGGGCTCGTAGCGGACCACGGCCGAGCCAGGCACCGTTCCTTTGCGGAGCGCTTCCTCCAGGTCCGAAGGATGCAGCAGGGTCTCCTCGTCATTCTCTCTCAGCTCAACCTGTTGCATGTCCCCCCCGTGAACCTTGACCCCGCGCGGCTTGAACACCTCATCCTCGTGCGTGGAGCTGGCATGCCAGAAGACGCTCGGCATTGGCATGTTCATTGTGACACACGCCCAGGGCGCTTCACCCCGGGCGAGGCTCCTGCCGCTACCCGCCGGAACTCGCGGGAGCGTCACTGCGCGCGAGCGGGGCGAGGTAGCGCGGCTCCACGGCAGGCACGCCCCCCGCGCCCTGCATCTTCTTGCCCGCGAGCTTCATCACCACGCCCAGGATGGTGAACATCAAGTGCAGCACGCCGAGCGGCTTGAGCACCATCTGCCCCGCGCGCGTCTGTCCTGCCTGGACGCGGTCGACTTCGGGCTGGCGCTCCTCCTGGATCCGCTCGAAGACCGCCGCGTCCAGCGGGCGCTCCGCCTGGAGTGCGTCCAGCAGGTGGTTGGCGGCCACGAACGTGTCGCGGATCGCGAGGTTCAAACCCTGTCCGCCGGACGGCGACATCGTGTGCGCCGCGTCTCCGAGGAAGAGCACGCCCGGCGCGTGCCAGCGGCGCACGCGGTCGACGATGATCTTCAGCACCTGCCATTCCGTCTGCTCGTCGAGCTTGCGCTCCACGTGGGGCCGGAGTGGCTCCGGCAGCGTGGGCAGCAGCCGGCGCCGCAGCTCCGGGAGGTCCTTGCGCAGCCGGTTGAGGTCACCCGGCTCGCTGTAGGCCAGGTGCAGCCGGTGGTTGGTGGAAGGCTGGAAGACGACGACGAGCCCCTTGCCGAACATGTGGACCTGGAGCGATTCGGGCAGCGTCTCCGGCGCATCGGAGAGGTCGAAGCGCAGCCAGAGCGCGTCGGCGGTCGTCTCGAACGACTCGGTCTCCAGGCCGCAGGACCTGCGCAGGTGGCTGTTGCGCCCGTTGCAGACGATGAAGAGGTCCCCGTCGACGCGGCCCTCCACTCCGTCATGACGGGTCTTCATCGCGACGACGCGCCCGTCTTCCTGGACGGCGTCGAGCACGGTGGTGCCGAAGTCCAGCTGGTAGTGGGGATGGCGTGAGCACAGCTCGTGTAGCAGCGCGAGCATCCCGGGCTGTGACACCACGGCCCCCCGCTCCTGGGGACCGGGCACTCGGACCGTGCGGTGCTTGCCCACGTACATGCGTCGCTCGATGTCTGGCAATGCGAGCCCGCGTTCGAGCAGCACGGAGAAGAGGCCTGCCTGCTTGAGCGCTTCGACGACCGACGCCTGCAGGAGCTCGCCGCGGAACTCGCGCTCGAAGTCGGGGTGGCGTTCCAGGACGCGGACCGGAACGCCGTTCGAGACGAGCTGGTAGGCGAGGACCATTCCTGCGGGTCCACCGCCGGCGATGACGATGCGAGGGGCCTTCATGGCGGCCCTTCTACCCGACTCCCGGCCGAAGGTATGTTGTGGGCATGGTGCCCCTGACCGACCACTCCGGACTGCCGCTCGCGCAGCGCACCGTGCTGGAGCGGGAGCTTGCGCCGCTCACCCTGCTCCAGGACGTGGTGCGCTGGGGATTCGCCCACGTGCCGCCGCGCGACGTGGCGGCGGTGGTCGTCCAGGACGAGTTCACCCATGACGTGGTGGTGCCGTGGGAGGACGAGCGGTACCTCGTCTTCGACACCACCTGACTGGGCGGCGTGAGCGCGGTCTCCGTGTGGGACCATCTACCTACCGCCGATGAACTCCTGGACGCCCGGCTCGCCGCCGGGTGGGCGCCCACGCCGACGAGCACCGTCGACGGGGACGTCGTCCTTGGCCATGCCGTGTGCCGGGTGCCTCGACCGGCAGCACCCGCGGAACCGTCAGACGGGGCCTAGCAGAGCCCGCCCCAGCGGACGTAGCCGTAGCCGCCGTAGCAGTTGTAGGGCGGGTAGCAGTAGAGGCCGCCACGGACCCAGTACTCGCCGTTCGACCAGAACACCGAGCTGTCCGTATTGAAGTGGTTGCCGTACTTCAGCAGGCCCGTGAGGGAGGTGCCCGTGGACGGCCCCTCGTAGACACCGAGCTCGGACCAGCACACGGAGTAGACCGTCTGCTGCTGGACCCGGCCCGGCTCGGACGAGGACTCCTCCGACGTGGGCTGCTGCTCCAGCTCTCCCGGCGTCTCCAGGGGCTCTCCACCGCACCCCATGCCAAACAGCGTGGCACCGCCAACAAGACACACGAGCATTCGCAGGTTCTTCATCTGAAGCTTCTCTCCGTGGAAGGGGCGCCCGGGGGGACACCTCAACCCAGGCCCCGAGCGGCCGGGCCTTATACAAGACGGGATTGATACACCGCAAACCTGACCCGGCGCGTCAGGTGGAGACCCTCAGAGCACCTGGCGCACGACCTCGTCGAGCTTCGCCTTCGGCACCGCGCCGACAATCTGTTTCACCACCTTGCCGCCCTTGAAGAACAGCAGCGTGGGCATCGCGCGGATGCCGTACTGCTCCGGCGTCACCGGGTGGTCGTCGACGTTGAGCTTGGCCATCTTCATCCGGCCCTTGTACTCGGATGCCAGTGATTCGATGACCGGCGCGATGACCCTGCACGGCGGGCACCACGTGGCCGTGAAGTCCACGAGCACCGGCTCGGACGACTCCAGCACTTCGCGCTGGAACTCCGCGTCTCCCAATTCAATGACATTCCCGGCCATGTTCCATCCTCCGTGAAGGCCGCCCGTCACACCGGGCCGCGCCCTGGGTTCACGGGAGGGATGTAATCGCGGGCCCGCACTGGGACGAGGGCCCCGCGCGAAACGCATTGTTCCGCCAGGAGCCCCTAGCCTTCCTCCCACGGCAGTGACTCGCCGCGCTCGGACAGCAGGTCCAGGAAGGCGCGCACCTTGAGGGGCAGCTGCCGGCTGCTCGGGTAGACGGCGAAGAGCGGCAGGCCCGGGGGCGTGACGGACGCGAGCACGGGGACCAGCAGTCCCGCGCGCACGTCATCCGCCACGAGCGAGGCCGGCAGTCGCACGATGCCCAGCCCCGCGCGCGCCGCCGCCTGCCCCGCGCGAACGCTCGGCACGCGCAGGCGCCCGGTCACCGGCACGATGCGCGCGGCTTTGCCCTCACCGAAGAACCACACCTCGTCGGAGCCGGGCTCTGCCAGGAGGACGCACTCGTGCGCCTGCAGCTCCTCGGGCGACTGGGGCGTGCCGTGGCGGCTCAAGTAGGCGGGGCTCGCATAGCAGCCCGTGCGCACCCGCCCCAGCCTGCGTGCCACCAGCGACGAGTCCGCGAGCGGCCCGGTGCGCAGCGCCAGGTCGTACTCCTCCGCGACGAGGTCCACGTGCGTCTGTGCGAGCGACACCTCCACGCGCAGCCGGGGCTGGCGCAGGAGGAGCTCGGCGATGACGGGCGTGAGCAGCTCACCGAGCAGGGACAGGGTCGCGATGCGCAGCGTTCCCTGGGGCGTGCCGCGCGACTCGCTCAGCGTCGCGTTCACCTCGCGGGCCTCGGCGACGAGCCGCGCGCAGTGGGCGTGGTACTCGCGGCCGGCCTCGGTGAGGCGCAGCCGCCGCGTGTTGCGCTCGAGCAGCCGGATCCCCAGCCGCTCCTCCAGGGCGGAGAGCCGCCGGCTCACCGTGGACTTGCGCAGGCCCAGGCGCTCCGCCGCGGACGTGATGCCGCCCGTCGTCACCACCTCCGCGAAGAGGAGCATGTCATCCAGCAGCGGGGGACTCGAGGCCACGGGGCAAGCCTATGCCTGGGGCGAGGGTGGGAGCGAGAAGACCGATTCCGCGTGGCCGGAGGCCGGTGCCCGGGGTCTTCCAGGCTCGCGTGCCGTGTCACGGCGCATGGAGGCCGGTGCCCCGCCGGTGGACGTGGTGGGAAGCGCCGGCCCGGCAAGGGGAGTTCCAGATGAAGGCGAACCGCTGGCTGTTGCTGGGGGCCCTGGGTGTGGCGCTCGGCGTCGTGGGATGCAGCAGTGGGACCATCAACCCGCCGGAGAATCCCCCGGCCACGGTGGATGCCGGGTCGGATGCGGGTGTGTCCATCCCCGACGCGGGGCCCGGCTCCCAGTGCATCAACGAAGGCGCGACGTGCAGCCGGGACTCGGGCGCCCAGTGCTGTACGGGCCTCTGTTCGGACACGGGCGTCTGTC
This sequence comes from Corallococcus llansteffanensis, assembly GCF_003612055.1. Classification (GTDB taxonomy): domain Bacteria; phylum Myxococcota; class Myxococcia; order Myxococcales; family Myxococcaceae; genus Corallococcus; species Corallococcus llansteffanensis. Next base: position 11,163 of record NZ_RAWB01000024.1, on the reverse strand, counting down.
CGGCCCCGAGCTCGCAGTGCACCGCCGCGGGCGCGGCCTGTGCCAGCGGCATCGAGTGCTGCACGAACAGCTGTCTGGACGGCAAGTGCTCCGCGCTCCAGTGCCTGGACGTGGGCAGCACGTGCGCCAGCGCGGAGGCGTGCTGCACCAAGGTGTGCGGCACGGACGGCAAGTGCGGGACGCTCCCGCCCAGCGGCACCAGCAGCTGCAAGGTGCCGGGACAGGCGTGCACCGGCGCGGGGGACTGCTGCTCCAGCAACTGCCAGGGGGGCGTCTGCAAGCAGGCGTATTCGTGCCAGGCCAACGACGACCTCTGCATGAAGGGGGCGGACTGCTGCGGCGGGGTGTGCTCGCAGGAGAACACCGGCACTCCGGGTCGCTGCGTGACGGTCAGCGGTGGCGGCGCGGGCAACTGCCTGCAGGACGGCAACCCGTGCTCGGGCGCCAGCAACTGCTGCTCGCGCACCTGCGTGGATCTGGGCTTCGGGACCACGGTGTGCCAGCCGGTGGGCGGCTGCCGTCCCACGGGTGACTACTGCACCAACGATGGCGCGTGCTGCGGCGGGGAGAAGCTGTCCAACGCGGTGGACTGCCGCGCGAGCCGCTGTGACAAGCCGAATGGCTGCAACCCGGTGGGCAACATCTGCGGCAGCGGCCAGTTGCCCGACGGCGGCATCATCGACGTGAACGCCCGCGAGGCCTGCTGCGATGGTCAGAAGGCCGTGTGCAAGGTGGACTCCTCCGGCGTGCCGCGCTGCTTCGGCGGCTGTCCGAACAACAACTGCCCGGCGGGCTGCCCCACGGGCTACACCGGCGAGGCGCCGTGCTGCATCGCGCAGGCGCAGGAGTGCCAGTTCTCCGACCAGTGCTGCGGCGGCGCGCGCTGCCTGCCCGGCGCGAATGGCGGCCTCACCTGCCAGACGGTGACGTGCGCACCGGTGGGCACGGAGTGTCAGCCGCAGGATTCGCAGTGCTGCGCCGGCACCACCTGCGTGCGCGTCACGGAGCTCACCTACGCCTGCCGGCCCGCGGTCATCTTCCCGGACGGCGGCACGGCCACCCTGGACGCGGGCACCGGCGGGGCGGACGCGGGCACCTGCGCCGCGAATGGGAAGAGCTGCGCGTCGGGGACGGCCTGCTGCTCCGGCATCTGCAACAGCGGCACGTGCGCGGCGCCCAGCGTCTGTCAGCCCCAGGGCCAGACCTGCACGTCCGCCGCGGACTGCTGCGCCGGGCTCGGCTGCCGCATCCCGGGCGGGAGCGTCAGTGGCACCTGCGAGACGGGGTCGACCTGTTCGGCCGCCGGACAGGCGTGCTCGCCCAACAGCCCGTGCTGCACGAACCTCATCTGCGGGACGTCCGAGGGAGGGGCCTGTGACGGGACGGCGCCGTGCGCGTGCAGTGTGATCATCGGCTGAGCCGGATCGTGGCATCGCGCTGAGCTGTCTCCTCCACCCCACGGCCCTGGGCGTGGAGGCAGCGCGATGCCCGACCTCGGCTCACGCGTCGCGAGGGCAGGCTGAAGGAGCTCCACGGGGGGCGTGCGGCACCTTACGGGAGGATGAAGTCCCGGGGACGCAGCGGCTCGGGCTGGGGCTCTCCCAGCGCTTCCAGCAGGTTGATCTCCGCCGTGCGGACCATGGCGAGCAGGGGCAGGTCGTTGGGCGCGTTCCCGAAGGGCTCCTCCAGCTCGTCGCTCAAGAGGTCCAGTCCGAAGAAGGTGTAGGCAATCATCGCGGAGAGCACGGGCGCGAACCAACCCATCGCCTCGGCGAGTCCGAAGGGCAGCAGCAGGCAGAAGAGGTACGCCGTGCGGTGCAGGAGCACGGTGTAGGCGAAGGGCAGCGGGGTGAGGCGGATGCGCTCGCAGGCGGTGAACACGCTCATCATGGCGTGCACCCGCTCGTTCAATGCGCCCCACGTGATGTCGGTCAGCCGGCCCTCCCGGAGCAGCGCGGCCAGCTCCACCTGATGCTCGCGCAGGAGGGCGTTCGGGCGATTCCCGCTGGCCAGCACGCGCGGGCGCTCGGGCTCCGCGACGAAGCGGGAGATGTCCTCCCCGGCGTCGTGGCCACGCAGGTGCGCGGCGAGCGCGTGCGCGAAGGCGATGCTGCGGTGCACGAGCCTCCGCGCCGCCTGCCGCCCCGCGACGGGCAGCTCCGCGCGCCCGTCGTCCAGCAGCGCGATGGCCGCGTGGGTGAACGCGCGCAGCTCGATGATGAGCGCGCCCCACTGCTTCCGCGCCTCCCACCACCGGTCGTAGCAGGCGTTGTTCCGGAACCCGAGGAAGATGGAGAGCGCGATGCCCAGCAGCGACAGGGGCGCGGGCGAGGTGACCGGGAGCCGCAGATACCCCTGCTTGAGCGTCAGGACGACGAGGCAGGCGAGCGCCGCGATGCCCAGCACGTGGGGCAGGACGCGCGGCAGGATGGTGCCGCGCACGACGAAGAGGAGCCGGAAGAAGCCAGGGCGGGGACGGACGATCACGAGCGGAACCTCGTGCTTCAAATCGCCTCGGGTCGCAAGGGTGCCGTACGCCCCGTTCCACGGAGTCACGCGCCGACACGCTGAGCAGGTCGGCCGGTTGAAGGGCGTCCCATCTGGACTGGCGACGGGTGGTTGCTATGGTCCAGGTCCTATGCGGAAGTCCCTACCTGGGAGGTGGTTGTTGCTCAGCGCATTGCTCGCTGGAGCCGCGATGGCGGAGGGCCGTGAGCCGCCTGGCATCCGGGCGCTCTTCCTTTCGGACCATCCCGACGCCGCGCCTCGACGCGTCTAGGTGAAGGGGCAGGTGGTGACGACCCTTCGCTTCGAGCAAGCGGTGGATGCGGCACGGACGCGTCTGGTGGGCGGGGAAGGCCGGTTCGAGCCCCTGGGCATCGTCGGTCGGAAGGTCATCCTGGAGCCTCGTCAGGAGCTGGACTCGGACGAGGGATTTTCCCTGATGGTGACCCTGGCCGACGGACGTGAAGTGCCTTTCCTCCTTCGCCCTCGGAAAGTAAGAGCGACCGGATGAATTCCCGTGAATGCGCGTTCCTGGGGTGTGTAGGCCTGCTGGGATTGTCGTTGGGCTGTGCCACGACACCGGGCGAGGTCCGACTCCGCGCCGACGGCACGCCCCTGTCAGAGAAGTGCCCGGAGAAGTCGCTGGAGGTCATGCGGTATCTGCAGCTCTTCGTGGGGGAGGCTGCCTGGGTCCAGCTGGATGCGAACCAGAGCCGCGCTCGCACCATCACGCTCTACGACTGTCCCATCGAGAGCGTGCTGGACGAGGACATCGGGACCCTGGAGGCGCCAGCCCGGCTCTATGGGCGTGTCTGGACGGGAGGGGCGCAGCCGGTCATCCGCTATTACGCGGCCAAGCGCATGCGGGGTGGGGACACCGTGCCCATCTGCGCGGTGGCGCGGCTCGGGTTCGGACAGCTGCGCAAGCTGCCGGAGTCCAAGCCGGGAACCGCTGTCCTGGACTCACCGCGTGCCGGCGTCTACATCGTCGATGAGTTCCGGTAGGGTTATCGTCTGAGCAGACCGCCATGTTCCGCATCGAGACAGAGAAAGAGTTTCTGCGCGCGTTTCGTTCGCGGGACCGCAAGTTCGTGGAGCTGCCCAAGGGCACGAAGTTCCCCCTCTTCGTCCGGGACTACTTCGCGTGGGTGGACCCCTACGGGGTGCGCGTCTTCCTCCTGTTCACCGCACCCGGAGGCAAGCAGCCCACGGGCATCGCCTTCCGCCGGGATCACCAGGGCGACAAGAGCCTGGTGCCCCAGGTGTGTGATTGGTGCCGCACCTCCGAGGCGGAGATTGGCCTGCTCACCACGGAGGTCGATTCAAAGCGCCGGGTGGGCGTGAACCTCTGCATGGACCTGCGCTGCGGCGAGCGGCTGGAGTCCGTGGCGAACCTGTCCGGTCGAAGCATCCTGGATGCCACCCAGCGGCTCGTTGAACGGATGGCCCGGTTCGCGAGCGAGGCGCTGGGCCTCCAGCCCGGCTCGGACGCGTGAGGCGGCGGGCGTTCAAGCCCGCCGCCCCCCTCAACGAACCACTCATCCCAGCTCGCGCAGGTGGTGGCGGAGCCGCTCCGCCACCGCGGCGGCGTGCGGCTCGACCAGCATCGAGTAGTGGTCTCCCGGCACCTCGTACACGGTGAGCTTGCCCGTGAGCCACGTGCTCCAGTCCGGCTGCTGCCCCGTGCTGGCGGCGGCCCGCACGAGGAGGGCGGGCCCCGAATGGCCACCGTGCGGCACGTAGCCGCGCTGGGCTTCGTAGAGCCTCTGGTAGAGGCGGTAGAGGCGCTCGGCGGTGTCCAGGTCCAGCGCCACGTTGCTCACGGGGGAGTTCCGGGCGACCTCCAGCACGGTGGCCAGGAGCTCGCGGCCCTCCAGCTTTCGCAGCTGCTCCAGGTCCAGGGGCAAGCCCTGCCAGGGCAGGCCGAGCGTCCGGGCGAAGAGGCCCAGGAGGCTGAGCGTGTCGGGCGCGGGGCGGGGCTCGGGCGTGGGCACGGTGGAGTCCAGGAGCGCCAGCAACTCCACCTGTTCGCCGACGGCCTGGAGCTGACGCGCCAGCTCCAAGGCGATGAGCCCTCCCAGGGACCAGCCCCCCAGCAGGTACGGCCCCTGGGGCTGCACGGTGCGAAGCTGGGCGAGGTAGTCGCGTGCCAGGGCCTCGACGGAGTCCGGGGGGAGCTCTCCTCCCTCCAGGCCCGACGCGTACAGGCCGTAGACGGGCCGGTGGCTTCCAAGCTGGCGGACCAGCTCCGTGTAGCCCAGCACGCTGCCGCCACCGCCATGGACGAGGAAGAGGGGCCGCAGGGGCGACGTGCCCGCGTCCAGCCGCAGCAGGTTGGGCGTGGGCTGGGCGGACTCCTGCAATGCCAGCCGCGCCAGGCGCTCCACGGTGGAGTGCTGGAAGAGGACGGAGACGGGAAGCGGGCGGCCGGTCTGCTCGCGGATGGCGGCCATCAGCCGCAGGGCCAGCAGCGAGTGGCCGCCGAGATCGAAGAAGCTGTCGGTGACGCTGACGCGCGGCACGCGCAGCACGTGCGCGAAGGCCTGTGCGAGCCGCTCCTCCAGGGGCGTGCGGGGCGCGACGTAGGCGTCGGCCGAGGAGGCGGCCACGGACTCGGGCGCCGGCAGCGCCTTGCGGTCGATCTTGGAGTTGGAGGTGAGGGGCATGGCGTCCAGGCGCACGAGGGCGGAGGGCACCATGAACTCCGGCAGCCGGGTCCTCAGGTGCGCGCGGAGGGCCGTGGCGTCGAAGGGCTCGGGGGCCACGACGTAGCCCACGAGGCGCTTGTCGCCGGGCACGTCCTCGCGCGCGAGGACGAGGGCCTCGCGGACCTCGGCGTGGGTCCGCAGCGCGGCCTCGATTTCGCCCAGCTCGATGCGGAAGCCGCGCACCTTCACCTGGGTGTCGGCGCGGCCGAGGAACTCCAGCACGCCGTCGTGCCGCCACCGCCCGAGGTCTCCGGTGCGGTAGACGCGGGCCCCTGGCTCCGACGCGAAGGGGTTGGGCAGGAAGCGCTCCGCGGTGAGCGCGGGCTGACCGACATAGCCGCGCGCCAGCCCATCTCCGCCCATGTAGAGCTCGCCTGTCACTCCCGAGGGCACGGGTTGCCCGGAGGCATCCAACACATACACCTGCGTGTTCCCCACCGGATGGCCCAGGGGGACGGCGCTGCCCACCTGCGCGGCGGACGTGAAGCGGTGGCTCGTGGCGAAGACGGTGCCCTCCGTGGGGCCGTAGCCGGCCGTCACGGGGATGCGCAGCTCCTCCAGCACGCGGCGCACGTGGGTCGCGGGGATGACGTCACCCCCGGTGAGCACCTGGCGCACGGAGCGCATCGCGGGGAGGTGGGTGTCCACCACCTGCGTGAAGAGGCCGACGGTGATCCACAGCGTCGTCACTCCGTGGCGCACCAGCACCTGCTCCAGCTCGTGCGGATCCGACGGTGGATGCGGCGGGAAGATCGCCAGCTTCGAGCCGTGCAGCAGCGCGCCCCAGATTTCAAAGGTGGACGCGTCGAAGGAGAGCGGCGCCATGTGCAGCAGCGTCTCCTCGGGCCCGAGGCGGAAGTCCTTGCCGAAGAGGGTGCGCAGCACGGCGGCATGCGACGAACCCACGCCCTTGGGCCGGCCCGTGGAGCCGGACGTGAAGACGATATAGGCGAGGCTGTCGGGCAGGGCGGCCCGTGGGGGCGCGTGCGTGGGCTCGGCGTCCAGTGACAGCTCCTCCAGCACCACGGCGCGCGGCCCCTGCAGGTGCAGCTTCGGCAGCAGCGCGCGCGAGGTGACGAGGACGCGGGGGGTGGCGTCCTCGACCATGGCGGCCAGACGCTCGCGCGGGTAGGCCGGATCCAGCGGCACGTACGCCGCGCCGGCCTTGAGGATGGCGATGAGCGAGACGAAGAGCTCCAGGGAGCGCTCCAGCGCGAGGCCCACGCGCGAGTCGGTGTCCACGCCCAGCGCGCGCAGGTGCCACGCGAGCTGATTGGCGCGTGCGTCCAGTTGCCGGTAGGTGAGGTGCGAGTCCCCGAGCTCGACGGCGACCTTGTCGGGGAAGCGGGCCACCACCTGCGCGAAGACCTCCGGCATCGTGGAGCCACGCGGGTAGTCGGTGGCGGTGGCGTTCCAGTCCACCAGCATCCGCTGGCGCTCGGCCTGCGTCAGCATGGACAGGGTTCCGAGGGGCGCCTCGGGGCGGGCCACGAGTCCTTCCACCAGCGTGCGGAAGTGCTCCGCCATGCGCGCGGCCGTGTCCGGCTCGAACAGGTCGGTGTTGTAGCTCAGGGCTCCCGTGTAGCCCTCCGGGGACTCCGCCAGGCCCAGCTCCAGCTCGAACTTGACGGTGGCCTCCTCCACGTCCAGGGGACGCAACGTCAGCTCCTGCCGCCGGGGTGCGCGCAGGGAGGCGTTCCGCAGGGAGAAGGCCACCTGGATCAGCGGGCCCCGGCTCGGGTCTCGCGCCGGCCGCAGCTCTTCGACGAGCCGCTCGAAGGGCAGGTCCTGGTGGGTGTACGCCCCCAGCGCCATCTCCTTCACCTCGCGCAGCAACTGGAGGAACGACGCGCGGCGATCCACCCGGGCGCGCAGCACCAGCGTGTTGACGAAGAAGCCGACGATGCCCTCCAGCTCGCCCAGGTGGCGGCCCGCGATGGGCGAGCCGACGGCGAACTCCTGCTGCCCCGAGTAGCGCGAGAGCAGCACCTGCCAGGTGGCGAGCAGGGCCATGAAGGGCGTGGCCCCCTCCTGGTGGCTGAGCGCCTTGAGGCCCTGGGAGGCCGCGTGCGAGAGGACCACGGGCACCTGGGCGCCGTGGAAGGTCTGCACGGAAGGACGGGGCTTGTCCGTGGGCAGCTCCAGCGCGTGGGGCACGCCCGAAAGCTGCTGCTTCCACCACCCCACCTGCTGCTCCAGCACCTCTCCCTTCAGCCAGTCGCGCTGCCAGGCCGCGTAGTCCGCGTACTGGAGCGGCAGGGGCGGCAGGGGGGACGGCAGCCCCCGCGAGAAGGCCAGATAGAGGGCGGCCATCTCCTCGACGAGGACGCGACTGGACCAGCCGTCCGAGACGATGTGGTGCACCGAGACGAGCAGCACGTGACGCTGCTCGGACAGGCGCAGCAGGGTGGTGCGGATCAGCGGGGCGACGGCCAGGTCGAAGGGCGTCAGCGCTTCCTCGTGCGCGAGCCGCCGGGCCTCCGCGTCCCGCTGCGCCTCCGGCACGTGGCCCAGGTCCACCCGGGCCAGGGGCACGTCCGCATGCGGGTGGATCCGCTGCTCGGGCTCGCCGTCCTCGCGCGTGTGGAAGGTGGTGCGCAGCGCTTCGTGGCGCTGGACGAGCTCCTGGAGACCTCGGGCCAGGGCCTCGGGGTTCAACGGGCCGTCGAGCCGCACCGCGGCGGGGATGTTGTAGAAGGGGCTCCCCGGATGGAGCCTGTCGAGGAACCACAGGCGCTGCTGGGCGAAGGACAGCGGCAGGGGGCCGTCGCGGGGGACGGGCACCAGCGGAGGCATCCGCACGTCGTCGTGGGAGAGCCCGGCGCCTTCGATGCGGGAGGCGAGCGCGGCGACCGTGGGCGACTCGAAGAGCGCGCGCAGCGGCAGCTCCGCGCCCGTCTCCGTGCGCACCCGTGAAACCACCTGTGTCGCCAGCAGCGAGTGCCCACCCAGCGCGAAGAAGTCATCCTTCACGCCCACCCGGGCCACGCGCAGCACGTCGGCCCAGATGGCCGCGAGCTTCGCTTCCAGCTTCGTGCGCGGCGCTTCGTAGGTGTCATCGGAGGGCTGCGCCTCCGGCTCGGGCAGGGCCTTGCGGTCCACCTTGCCGTTGGCATTGAGCGGCAGCGCGCCCAGCACCACCACCGTCCCGGGCACCATGTACTCCGGCAGCCGCTGGCGCAGGTTTGCCTTCAGTGACTCCGCTTCCAGCGTAGCTCCGGCCTTCGCCGCGACGTACGCGACGAGGCGCTTGTCGGCGCCGTCTCCCTTCGCGACCACCACGGCGTCCTTCACGGACTCCTGCTGGCGCAGGGCGGATTCGACTTCACCCAATTCGATGCGGAAGCCTCGCACCTTCACCTGGAAGTCCACCCGGCCCAGGTACTCCAGCACGCCGTCCACCCGGTACCGCACCCGGTCTCCCGTGCGGTACATGCGGCTGCCTGAAGGGCCGTGCACTTCCGGCAGGAACCTCTCCGCCGTCAGGTCCGGCCTCAGCAGGTAGCCGCGCGCCTGTCCTTCGCCCGCGAGGTACAGCTCTCCCGCCACGCCCACCGGCACCGGCTGCAGGAACGCGTCCAGGACATAGGCGCGCGTATTGGTGAGCGGCCGGCCGATGTTCGGCACCTCCTCTCGCCCCACCCGCGACACCGTCGAGTACGTCGTGTCTTCCGACGGGCCGTAGAGGTTGTAGAGCTTGCGCACCGTGGGGACGCCGTACACCTGCTTCGCCAGCGTCTCTGGCAGCGCTTCGCCCGCGAGGTTCACCACTCGCACCGATGGCGGCACCGCGCCCAGCCGCACCAACTGCGCCATCGCCGAGGGCACTGTGTTGATGAGCGTGACTTCGGCGTCCAGCTTCTCTTCGGCCAGGTGCAGCGCATCGCGCACCACCACGACGCTGCCGCCGCGTACCAGCGGCGCGAACAGCTCGAACACCGACAGGTCGAAGTTGAGCGACGTCGCCGCCAGCACGGCCTTCGTCTCTTCCTCCTCGAACGTCTCCTGCGCCCACGTCAGGAACGCCACCGCGTTCCGATGTGTCACCGCCACGCCCTTCGGACGGCCCGTGCTGCCCGACGTGTAGATGAGATACGCCACGTTCTCCGGCCGTACTTCCGTCGGAAGCGCCAGGGTGGATTCGTGGGCCAGGGCCTCGTCGCGGTCCAGGCACACCGCCTGCGCGGTGAAGGTCGGCAGGGCTTCCAGCAGGTGCGAGTGCGCCACCAGCGCCGGGCCCCGCGCATCCTCCAGCAGCCAGCCCAGGCGCTCCTTCGGGTAGCTCGGATCCAACGGCACATACGCGCCACCGGCCTTCAGGATGCCCAACGTCCCCACCACCACGTCCGCCGTGCGCTCCACGCACAAGCCCACGCGGACCTCGGGCCGCACGCCCAGTTTGCGCAGTCGGTGCGCCAGTTGGTTCGCCTTCGCCTCCACCTCCCGGTACGTCAGCCGCTGCTTGCCGCTGATGACCGCGACCGCATCGGGCGTCTTCCGGGCCTGCGCCTCGAAGAGCTGGGGAAGCGTCGAGTCGCGCGGGTACTCCGCCTGCGTCTGGTTCCACGTCACCAGCAGTTGCTTCCGCTCACCTTCCGTCAGCAGGGGCAGTTCGCCCACGCGCGTGTCCGGGCGGGCCACCGCGGCCTCCAGGAGCGTGCGCAGGTGCTCCACCATCCGCGCGATGGTGGCGGGCTCGAACAGGTCCGTGCGGTAGCCCAGCGTTCCGTGCAGGCCCTGCGGCGTGCGCGCCAGGTCCAGGGTGAGGTCGAACTGCGTCGTCTGGTAGTCCTGCTCCAGGGGCAGCAGCCGCAGCGGCGTGGAGCGGCCGGGCCCGCTGGCCAGCGTCACGGGCTGCAGCGGTGCGTTCTGCAGGGCGAGCAGGACCTGGAAGAGGGGCGAGTGGCTCAGGCTGCGCCGCGGCTGCAACGCCTCCACCAGCTTCTCGAACGGGGCGTCCTGGTGCTCATAGGCCGCGAGCGTGGTGGCGCGCACCGTGCCCAGCAGCTCGCGGAACGTGGCCTTCGGGTCGACGTGCGTGCGCAGCACCAGCGTGTTGACGAAGAAGCCGATGAGGCCCTCCGTCTCCTCGCGCGTGCGGCCCGCGATGGGCGAGCCGAGGGTGACGTCCTCCTGCCCGGCGTAGCGGGAGAGCAGCACCTGGAAGGCGGACACCAGGCCCATGAACAGCGTGCCGCCCTCGCGCTGGCTCAGCGCCTGGAGGGACTCGGTCAGCGCTCCCGACAGTCGGACGGGGACCTGGGCGCCCCGGTAGGACTGGACGCTCGGACGCGGCTTGTCGGTGGGCAGCTCCAGCAGGGGCGGCACTCCGGCGAGCTGCTGCCGCCAGTAGTCCATGATGTGCTCCAGGACCTCGTCCTTGAGCCACGCGCGCTGCCACGCCGCGAAGTCGACGTACTGGACGGGCAGGGGCGCCAGCCGGGGTTGCTGTCCCGACGCATGCGCCGCGTACAGCGCGGTCAGCTCCCGCACGAGCACGCCCATGGACCAGCCGTCGGAGACGATGTGGTGCAGGTTCAGCGACAGCACGTGCGCTTCGGGGCCCAGGCGCCGCAGCGAGACGCGCAGCAGCGGCCCTCGTGACAGGTCGAAGGGACGCAGGGCTTCTTCACGCAGCCCCTGCTCCAGCGCGGCATGGGCGGCGTCCGGAGCCAGCGCGCCCAGGTCCACCTGCTCCAGTGCGCGGGGCACCGCGGGGAGGATGACCTGGACGGGTTCGCCCTCTTGCGAGACGAAGACGGTGCGCAGTGATTCGTGCCGCGCGATGAGCGCGGCGAAGGCCTGCTCCAGCGCGGCCACGTCCAGCGTGCCCTCGACCCGCAGGGCCATGAAGAGGTTGTAGGCGGCGCTGCCGGGCTCGAGCTGATCAATGAGCCACAGCCGCTGCTGCGCGAAGGACAGGGGCAGGTCGGCGTCGCGCGGCACGGGC
>NZ_RAWB01000249.1 GCF_003612055.1 Corallococcus llansteffanensis | reverse complement strand
AGGTCCTCGCGCAGACCACCGCGCCCCAGAACCCGGACTCCGTCCCGGAGGTGCCTCCTCCCTTCCAGCCGGACGTGTCGGATCCGCTCCTCACCCCGGCCCCTCCCGCGCCGCAACAACTCACGTCCTGGAATGAGGCGCTCACGCTCCTGCGCCAGCGCTCCACCGACCTGCAGAGCGCGCTGGGACAGCTCGAGGTGTCCGCGGGCCTGTGGCGCATCGCGCTCGCCAACCTGCTGCCCACCGTGGGCGGCACGCTGTCCGTCCAATACAACGTGCTCAACCCGGACGTGCCCGCCGTCGGCGGCGGTGTGGGCGGCGGCGTGGGTGGCGGCGTGGGCTCCGCCGGGGGCTTCAAGCCCACGCCCCTGCTCGGCCTGGGCGTGCTCACCGCGACCGTGCCCGTGGTGGACCTGGCCAGCCTCTACGCCCTGGGCAGCGCGAAGGAAGCGCGCCGCACCGCCGCCCTGTCGCTCGCGGAGACGCGCCGGCAGCTCACCCGCGGCCTCGCCCAGGCGCTCGTGTCCGTGTCCTCCACGGAGCGGCTGGCGGAGGTCAACCGCGTCAACCTGCGCACCGCGCTGGAGCGGCTGGCCCTCGCGCAGCGCCGCTTCGAGCTGGGCGCGGGCACCCGCCTGGACGTCGTGCGCGTGGAGCAGGATGCCCAGGCCGCCCGCCGCAACGTCGTCATCGGCGACGAGGACCTGCGCAAGGCCCGCGAGTCCCTGGGGCTCGCGCTGGGCACGCCCTCCGCCGTGGGACTCGCGAAGGGGCTGGACCTGAACACCCTGCTCCAGGCCGCGAAGCAGAGCTGCCACCCGCTGGAGTCGCTCGACCGCCGCGCGGACCTCGCCGCGGCACGCTCCCGGCTGGTGGTCGCCGAACGCGCCATCGGCGTCGTGCTGCGCCAGTACGCGCCCACCCTGGGCCTCACCAGCACCACCACCGCGCTCACCGTCAACCCGGGCTTCGCGGAGGTGCCCATCTGGAACCTCGGCGCCAGCCTCGTGCTGCCCTTCTGGGACGGCGGCACCCGCGAGGGCCGCCTTCGCCAGACGCGCGGCCAGCTGGAGCAGGCCCGCGCGGAGGTCATCGCCCTCGAGCGCAACGTCTCCCTGGAGGTCACCCAGGCGAAGCGCACCGTACAGGTGAACCAGGCGACGCGCGACCTGGCGGACCGCGAGCGCGGCCTCGCGGAAGAGAGTGACCGGCTCACCCGCCGCAGCTTCGAAGTGGGCACCGGGACGAGCCTCGAGCTGGTGCAGTCGGCCGGGGACCTGCGACAGGCGGAGCTGGCGCTCGTGATTCGCGACTTCCAACTCCGTCAGGCCCAGGTGGACGCATTCCTGTCGGAGGCCGCATGCGATTGGTGAGGGGTGGTTGGGGTGCGTGGGGGCTCGTCCTCGCGCTCGCGGGCGCGTGCAGCGGCAAGGACGGCGCCTCGTCGTCGCCCGGAGGAGGTCCCCAGGGCGGCCAGCAGGGCCAGGGCAAACCCATCCCCGTGCAGGTCCTGGAGGTCCAGCCCGGCCCGGTGCGCGACACCCGCGAGTACGTGGGCGCCCTCATCTCCCGGCACAGCATCACCGTCTTCCCGCAGGTCGCAGGCTACGTGCAGTCCATCGCCGTGCGCCCCGGCGACTCCGTGAAGGCCGGACAGGTGCTGCTCGTGGTCGACCCCCGCCAGGAGCAGGCCAGCCTGCGCGCCTCCAAGGCCCAGCGCGCCTCCGCCATCGCCAGCCGCGAGTACGCGCGCCGCACCCGCGAGCGCAGCGCCCAGCTCCTCAAGGAAGGCCTCATCAGCCGCCAGGACTACGAGCAGGCCGTGGCCCAGGCCCAGCAGTCCGTCGCCCAGGCCCAGTCCGCGGAAGCCCAGATCCAAAGCCAGCAGGTGCAGCTGGGCTTCTTCAACGTGAGCGCGCCCTTCGACGGCACCGTGGGCGACATCCCGGTGAAGCTGGGCGACTCCGTCACCCCCCAGACGGCGCTCACCCGCGTGGACCAGAGCCAGGCCCTGGAGCTGTCCGTGCAGGTGCCGGTGGACCAGGCCTCCCGGGTCAGGGTCGGAGAGACGCCGCTGGAGGTGCTCGACGACGACGGCAAGCCCGTGGTCCGCGCGCCCGCGTTCTTCGTCGCCACCACGCCGGATGCGGCCACGCAGCTCGTGGAGGTGAAGGCCGCCTTCCAGAACACCACCGGCCTGCGCGCCGGCCAGCTGGTGCGCGCCCAGCTCGTCTACGACGTGCGCGACGTCTTGAAGATGCCCACCACCGCCGTCACGCGGCAGGGCAGCCAGGCCTTCGCGCTGGTGGTGGCGCAGGGCGACGGCGGCACCGTGGCGAAGCGCCAGCCGGTGACGCTGGGGCTGGTGGAGGGCAACGACTACGAGGTGGTGAAGGGCCTGGACGCGGGCACCCAGGTGGTCGTCAGCGGCGTGCAGGCCCTGCGCGACGGGATGCCCATCCAGCCGGGTCCCGCGCGGCGGGCACCGGGCCAGGCGGAGGGCATGCCCGACACGCCCACGCAGGGCATCGGCGGCGGCGCGGACGCGGGTCGCTAGGGGGCTGCCATGTTCACCGACTTCTTCATCCAGCGACCCGTGTTCGCGAGCGTGCTGTCCATCCTCATCACGCTCGTGGGCGCCATCTCCATCCCCAGCCTCCCCATTGAACAGTACCCGGAGCTGGCGCTGCCCCAGGTGCAGGTGACGTCCACGTACACGGGTGCGTCCGCGGAGACGGTGGAGAGCGCCGTCACCACCGTGCTGGAGCGCCAGCTCAACGGCATGGAGGGCATGCGCTACCTGTCCTCCACCAGCACCAGCGAGGGCCTGAGCACCATCATCGCCACCTTCGACCCGGAGCGGGACGTGGACCTGGCCGCGGTGGACGTGCAGAACCGCGTCGCCACCGCCACGCCGCAGCTGCCCCAGCAGGTCAACGCGCTGGGCGTCACCGTGCGCAAGTCGCAGACGCAGTTCCTCGTGTCCTTCGGCCTGTACGACCAGGAGAAGCGCTACACCACGGAGTTCCTCAGCAACTACGCGGACGTGTACCTCCGCGACGCGATCCTTCGCGTGAAGGGCGTGGGCGACGTGCGCATCTTCGGCGAGCGCCGCTTCGCCATGCGCCTGTGGCTGGACCCCACGGAGCTGGCCCGCCGGGGCCTCACCGCCCAGGACGTGCTCAGCGCCCTCTTGGAGCAGAACGTCCAGGTGGGCGCCGGCAAGGTGGGCCAGGCGCCCTCGTCCAAGGACCAGGCGTACCAGCTGTCCCTCCAGGTGAAGGGGCAGCTCAGCTCGCCGGAGGAGTTTGGCGCCATCGTCGTCCAGCGCGGCGCGGAGGGCGCCCTGGTGCGCGTCCGCGACGTGGGCCGCGCGGAGCTGGGCGCGGAGAACTACCAGCAGCTGCTGCGCTTCAACGGCCAGGACGCGGTGGGCCTGGGCATCACCCAGCTTCCCGGCTCCAACGCCCTGGAGGTGCGCGAGGGCGTGGAGGCGGAGCTCAAGCGCCTGTCCTCCAACTTCCCGCCGGGCCTCCGCTACCGCGTGGCGTTCGACACCACGCTCGCGGTGAGCGCCTCCATCCAGGAGGTGCTCAAGGCGCTGGGCGAGGCCATCCTCCTGGTCGTCATCGTCATCTTCATCTTCCTGCACGGCTGGAGGAGCGTGCTCGTCGCGGTGACGACGCTGCCGGTGTCGCTCGTGGGCACCTTCATGTTCGTCAGGGCGTTCGGCTTCTCGCTCAACACGCTGACGCTGTTCGGCCTGACGCTGGCCACGGGCCTCGTGGTGGATGACGCCATCGTCGTCATCGAGAACGTCGAGCGCGTCATGGAGCGCGACAAGGTGGACGCGAAGGAGGCCACCCACCGGGGCATGCAGCAGGTGTCCGGCGTCGTGGTGGCCACCGCGCTGGTGCTCTCCGCGGTGTTCATCCCGGTGTCCTTCTTCCCCGGCACCACGGGCGCCATCTACCGCCAGTTCGCGCTCACCATCGCGTTCTCCATCAGCCTCTCCGCGCTCGTCGCCCTCACCCTGTCCCCCGCGCTGTGCGCGCGCCTGCTGCGCGTCAACGAAGGCAAGAAGTTCATCCTGGCGCGCAAGTTCGACGAGGGCCTGGACTCGCTCCGGCGCAACTACGGCAAGCTGCTGGGCTTCATGCTGGTCAAGGTGCGGTGGGCGGTCGTCGCCGTGTTCGCCGTGTTCCTCGGCGCCACGGGGTTGCTCTACAGGTCCACGCCCACCGGCTTCATCCCGGAGGAGGACCAGGGCTACCTCATCGTCGCGGTGCAGGGGCCGGAGGGCACGTCGCTGGAGTACACGCGCAATGTCCTCATCCAGGTGGAGTCCATCCTGCGCGCGCAGCCGGAGGTGATTGACACCTTCACCGTGGGCGGCTTCTCGCTCCTGGGCACGGGCGCCAACTACGGCTCGCTCTTCATCAACCTCAAGCCGTGGGAGGAGCGCAAGAAGAAGGAGGAGAGCGTGGCCGGCCTCGTGGAGCGGCTGCGCGGGCCGCTGTCGCAGGTGGGCGGCGCGAGCGTGCTGCCCCTGCAACCGCCCGCCATCCGCGGCGTGGGCAGCGTGGGCGGCTTCGAGTTCGTGCTGGAGGATCAGCAGGGAGGCCGCTCGCTGGACGAGCTGGCGCAGGCCACCCAGGCGCTCATCCGCGGGGGCAACCAGGAGCCGCGCCTGCGCGGCGTGTTCTCCTCGTACACGGCGGGCTCGCCGCAGCTCAACATCGACGTGGACCGCGAGAAGGCCAAGGCGCTGGGCGTGCCCCTCTCCACGCTGTTCTCCACGCTCCAGGTGTACCTGGGCAGCCAGTACGTGAACGACTTCACCTTCTCCAACCGCGTCTACCGCGTGTACGTGCAGGCGGCCACGCCCTTCCGAGACAACCCGAAGGACATCGGCAGCTTCTACGTGCGCGCGGAGTCGGGGGCCATGGTGCCCCTGGAGAGCCTGGTGAAGCTGACGCCCATCGCCACCGCGCAGAACATCACCCACTACAACCTCTTCCGCTCCACCAACATCAACGGCCAGGGTGCCCCCGGCGTCAGCACCGGGCAGGCGCTCACGGCCATGGAGGACGTGGCGAAGCAGGCGCTGCCCCCGGGCTTCACCTACGAGTGGACGGGCCTGTCCGCCGAACAGAAGAGCGCGGGCAACACGGTGCTCGTCATCTTCGCGCTGGGCATCGTGTTCGTCTTCCTGGTGCTGGCCGCGCAGTACGAGAGCTTCGCCCTGCCCTTCGTCGTCATGCTCGCGGTGCCCGTGGCGATGCTGGGCGCGCTGCTGCTCCAGAACCTGCGCGGGCTGGTGAATGACGTGTTCTGCCAGGTGGGGCTGGTGATGCTGGTGGGCCTCGCGTCCAAGAACGCCATCCTCATCGTGGAGTTCGGTGAGCAGCTGCGCGCGCAGGGCCAGGGCGTCGTGGAGTCCGCCATCAACGCGGCGGAGACGCGGCTGCGCCCCATCCTGATGACGTCCTTCGCGTTCCTCTTCGGCGTGATGCCGCTGATGCTGGCCACCGGCGCGGGCGCTTCCGCGCGCAAGTCGCTGGGCACCGCCGTCTTCGGCGGCATGCTCTTCTCCACCTTCGTGAACCTCATCTTCATCCCGGTGCTCTACGCGCTGGTGGAAGGCGCGCGCAGCAAGGTCCTCAAGAATCGGAAGTCAGGCAAGTCCCTCCCTCCTCCGGGTGAGCCACCGCGACCCCAGCCCGCGTAGAACGCGACCCGCAGAGCGGGCAGGCACTCCGGTGCCGTATCCGGCACCGGAACACGTTGGTTATCATTGGCTGACGCATGGCTTCTCCCATCACGGTCGATGAGCGGCGTCGGTGGCTGTACACGTTGAAACAAGCGCCCGCGCTGCGTCACACCCGCACGTCCATCCTCCTGCGCCTCCTGGGAAGGGCCCGCCCGGTGGATCCCGGCCCGGGCACGGGCGTGTGCACGGAGGGCCAGGAGGTGGACGGTGTCTACCTGCTGCGCTCGGGCGAGTGGAAGGTGACGGCGGGAGGCATGGTGCTGCTGCACCTGCGCTCGGGCATGTCGCTGGGCGTGGAGGCGCTCGCGCGAGGCACCTGGCCCGTCACGGTGACGGCTGTGTCCGAGTCCCAGGCGCTCTTCATTCCCCGCGCGGAGCTGGAGGGGGCCGCGGGGGCTCCCCGGATGGGCCTCCCCGCGCCCGGGCCGCGCGCGGAGGTGGTGACGTTCCAGACGCAGGGACTGGAGCTGTCGCCCGCGCTGCTGTCCACGCTGGTGGAGCTGGTGGCGAAGGTGATGGTCCACGACTTCGGGGACCGGGTGCTGCTGCTGCGCGCCGGGACGCGGGGGACGAAGGGCGCGGTGCGCGGCGCGGACGGCGTGTTCCGCCGCACGGTGGGGCCCCGGGGCACGCCGCACGGCGCGCCGTGGGCGGAGTTGGAGGAGGACTTCGACTGTGTGCTGCTGGACGGGCTCCCGGCGCCGGAGGGCATGACGGCGCGCGAGGTGCGGCTGGTGCCCTCCCTGATGCCCTCCCATGATGAGGCCCTGGGGACGGCCTCCGGAGCGTCGGTGCTGCCCACGGTGCTCCTGTCGCCGTGGAAGCCCCGGAGCAGTCCCAGCCTGAAGGGCCGCCCGCTGCCGGACGAGGACGGGTGGGACGCGGACGCGCCGCCGCCTTCGTGCCGGCTGCGATTGGACTGGGAGCGGCTGCCGGTGCGGCCCGGGGACACGCGGCCCCTGGCGGCGCTGGGCCTGGACGCGGGGACGCGGGACGCGCTGTCGCGCTGGGCGCGCGCCATCACCGGGAGGCGCGTGGGGCTGGCGCTCAGCGGCGGCGGCGTGTGGGGCTTCTACCACGCGCATATCTTGAGGAGGCTGACGGCGCTGGACGTGCCGGTGGACTTCCTCAGCAGCGCCAGCATGGGGTCACTGGTGGGCGCGTACTTCTGCGGCACCGCGCGCGACGGGCGCGAGGGGATGGATGGCCTGCGCCGGCTGCGCTACCGCGCGAAGCACGGGCACCTGTCCGCCGCGGCGCTGTCGTCGGTGGTCACCACGCAGGCCGTGGAGTGGATGGTGCGCGGCGACCTGGGAAACCTGGCGCTGGAGGAGCTGCCCACGGGCTTCCTGCCGGTGACGACCGACCTGACCACGGGCCGCTGCGTGGTGCTGGAGCAGGGGCCGCTCGCGCTCGCGGTGCGCGCCAGCGGCTCCGCGCCGGGGGTGTGGGCGCCCACGCTCCAGCCGCCCGCGCGCTACGTGGACGGGGCCTTCACCAGCATGGTGCCGGTGGACGTGCTGCTGAACGCGGGCGCGGACCTGGTCTTCTCCAGCAACATCTTCCCCGCGGGCCACCACCAGGCCGCCCGCCCGCTGCTGCCGGGGGCAGTGGGGCTGTTCCTCTCCGCGCTCAATCCGGTGGCGCGGGCGAAGGACCTGCTCGCCAGCGGCGTGTTGCTGCTGCATCGCAACGGCGACCTGGAGTCGGCGCGAGGCGACCTGCGCTATGACGTGGGCACGCGGGACCACCCGCTGCTGGGCTCCATGCGCTTCACGCACGTGGACGCCGTGCTGGAGGAGGCCGCGCGCGACATGGCCCTGGAGCAGAAGCTGCTGGAGTTCAAGCAGGCATGGGAGTCCCTGCGCGTGCGCCGTACCCCGTGCGGCGGCAGGAGGGCCGCGTGATTCCCGTCCGCATCCTCGGCACGGCAAGCGTGCTGCCGGGCCCGCCGGTGACGACCGCGGAGCTGTGCGCGCGGGTGGGGCGCGACGCGGCGGAGGTGGAGCGCAAGACGGGCATCCGCACGCGGCACTTCGCCCCGGCCGGCATGCGCGCGGCGGACCTGGGGGCCCAGGCCCTGCGGGGCGCGCTGGAGGCGGCGGGCCTGGAGGCGACCGCGCTCCGGCGCATCCTCTTCGTGTCGTCCATGGGCGGGGACGTCCTCACGCCGGCCAATGGCAGTCGGGTGGCGGCGGCGCTGGGACTTTCGGGGACGTGTGACGCGATGGATGTGACCAACGCGTGCATGGGCTTCTTGAGCGCGTTCGACCTGGCGGCGCGCTCGGTGGCCACGGGGCTGGGGCCGGTGGGCGTGGTGTCGGTGGAGCTGCTGTCGCGCACGACGCGGCCGGAGGACCCTCGGCCCTGGCTGGTGCTGGGCGACGCGGCGGCGGCGGTGGTCCTGGGCGCGGCGCGACAGTCCGAAGGCGGGCTCGGTGACGGCGTGCTGGGCGTGGCGTTCGGCAACGACGGCACGCTGCCTCCGGACGTCGTGCTGGTGAACCCGCTGCTGCCAGAGGCGCCCCCGGGGATGCGCTTCCTCACACCCAGCCGCGACATGACGCGTGTCGCATTGGGGGCGCTCACGCGTCATGTCGCGGCTGGCCGTGCGGTACGGGCTGCCCATCGTGCCCATCGCGGGCCACGGCATGGACGACGCCTACGTGGGGCTGAACGACGGCTATGCGTGGGGCAAGCGGCTGGGCATGCCCGGACGGCTGCCCCTGTGGCTGGGCGTGGGCGCCACGGGCCTGTGGCCGCTGTCGCCGCCGTTCCCGGTGAAGATGACGCAGTGGGTGGGCGAACCGCTGACGCGCCACCTGGACGCCGGGTTCGACGCGGAGGACCGGGACGCGCTGCTGTCCGTGCACCGCGACGTCACCGGCGCGGTGCAGGGCCTGCTGGACGCGGCGAAACCTACCAGCGCACGCGGTACGTCGCCGCGCGCCCCTGCCGGGACTCCACCACGGTGGTGAGCCCCTTCACCCCGGTGGCCATCGTCCCGAAGTGACAGATGGCGCCGATGAACTCCGGGTAGGTCCCGCCCTCGTTCACCTTGATGCGGTAGTCGGTGTCCGCCAGGCGCTCCACCTCCACGTGGAGGAAGTTGCTGCCCGAGGCCAGGTTGCGCGACGTGCGCTCCAGCGCGCGCGCCGGCCCCAGCAGCTTGAGCATGCCGTGCAGGGCCCGGCCCATGTTCGTCTCGAAGTAGCCGCTGACGAAGCGCTCGCCCAGCTGCCACTGCGCCTCGGTCATGGGGACGCCCGGGAAGAGCTCCTCCGCGCCAATCTGCAGCGCCTTCTGCCAGATGGCGTTCGGGTACGCGGGCTCCAGCTTCTTGTCCACGTCCAGCCCGGCGGCCTTCAACTTCGCCTTGAGCGGGGCCTCCAGCCGGCCCTTCAAGGCCAACAGCAATCCTTCGACCGTATGGCCGAACACGAACTCATTCTGATTGGACACCCGGAGCTCCTCGCCACGTCTCGGGGGATGACGCGGTTCAGTTCCTCCTGGCTAGACTATTTGCGGACTTGTGGACAACCCCTACATCCCCCGGGTGATGACGATTCGACGGGAAGTACGGGGGATTCACGACGTGACATGACGTGTCGTATCGGGGAGGCGACCTGGGAGGTCCCCTGCCCCGGCCACCCGGGAGCTACCAGCGGGCCCGGTACGTCGCGGCGATCCCCGAGCGCGACTCCACCACGGTGGTGAGCCCCTTCACCCCGGTGGCCATCGTCCCGAAGTGACAGATGGCGCCGAGGAACTCCGGGTGGGGCCCGCCGTCGTTCGCCTTGATGCGGTAGTCCGTGTCCGCCAGGCGCTCCACCTCGACGTGGAGGAAGTTGCTGCCCGAGGCCAGGTTGCGCGACGTGCGCTCCAGCGCGCGTGCGGGCCCCAGCATCTTCAGCACGCCCTTCAGCGCCCGGCCCATGTTCGTCTGGAAGTAGCCGGAGATGAAGCGCTCCCCCAGCATCCACTTCGCCCGGGGCATGGGGACGTTCGGGAAGAGCTCCTCCGCGCCCAGCAGCAGCATCTGCTGCCACTGCGCGTTGGGGTACGCCGACTCCAGCCGCAGGTCCAGGTCCAGCCCCACGGCCTTCAACTTCGCCCGCAGCGGGCCTTCCAGCCGACCCTTCAGGGCCAACAACAACCCTTCCACCGTATGGGTGAACACGACCGGTTCGTGCGAACCCAGCATCCGGCGCTCCTTTGCGACGGCTTCGACCCGAGCCGTTGATCCATCCCTCATCGGCAGCCCCCCTTCTGCATCCAGGACAATCCCAACCCCGGATCCATGACGGGATTCTCCCAGATGGGTCAGGAAGAGGATGGACGGATCGCGTCCCGTCCACCCATCAACAGACACACCTCCCGCAAGCCCGGCTTCCCGCCCCTGGACGACCGCGCGACACTGTCTCGCTGCACATGTCCAGCGGCCCCGCCGACGGGACGTGTGTCTGTCATTGCCTGAAGTCCTGGCCCTGGGGGGACGTGCATGAGCTGGAGCATCGAGGTACCCGCCGTGAACACGCTGAACCGTCCGTTGGGGGACGCCTCCCAGGAGCAGGCCCTGGCCCGCGCGGAGTGCAGCGTGAACCGGAAGGTCCCGCTCCCCGGAGGGTCGGTCCTGCTGGGGGCGTCGCTCGAGGTGCCGGTGGAGCTGTTCAACGGCCCGGAGGACAAGGACGACGCGGGCGTCGTGGGCAAGCGGAGCGCGGAAGCCCCGGACGGCTCCGTGGCGGAGCCGCTCTTCCTTCCGGATGGGTTCACCTGCTGGCTGAAGTACGCCGCCGAGCTCAACGCGGAGGCCAGCGCGGAGGGCACCCTTCCCTTCGTCACCCTGGACGGCAAGGGCGCCGTCAACGTGCTGGTGGCGGACTACCGCGGGCACCCGACCCGGCAGCTCCTGGGCGAGGTGCTGCGGGAGGACGCGAAGACGCTGCGGCTGCCCTTCCAGTTGGACGACGTGCGGGCCCTGGGCCCCCACGACGCGCTCGCCTTCCAGACGCGCATCCAGCTGAAGACCGGCGCCACCCTGTCCTGGCCCATCGTCACCGCGGCGGTGGTGACGGCGCTCGCGCAGCGGGTGGGCCGGGCCGTGGCCCTCCAGCTCAAGGCCGACGTGGGCATCTCCGTGGGGGGCTTCCTCCAGTTGGAGGACGAGCTGCGCCTCGTCTTCTCCCGCCCGAAGAACCCGGGCCCGTTCACCGTGTCGGTCCGCAAGGCGGTCTCGCACGGGGGCGCCGTGAAGATTTCCGCGGGGGCCACGCTCGGGGTGGAGTCCCCGCTGCTGACCGCGCTCCTGACCTCCGTGGCCTCCACCGAGCAGGCCAAGGAAGTGTCGAAGGTGATGGAGGCGCTCGAGGCAGGGAAGCTCAGCCCCACCCTGCTGACGGTCGCCACGGCGCTGCTCGGAGGGCTCGGGTTCAAGGAGGAGCTGGACGCGGCGCAGACCACCGTGGAGAAGGTCTACGACGAGCTGAAGAAGCTCATCAAGGACAGCGTGTGCGCCACGCTGAAGGCGGGCTTCGAATACGAGTATGCCCGCTGCACCGAGGACACGACCCTGATGGAGCTGGAGGTGCCGGAGGCGTCGCTCGGGGGCGTGCACGACGCGCTCATCTCCGGCGACCTGGCCAGCATCCAGCGCCAGGTGAAGGACGCCTGGACGCGCCGCTACTTCCACATGACCTCCATCGAAACGCAGCGCACCCGGAGCTTCGGCCTGGGCTGGCGCGACGTCTTCCTGGCGAAGTCCGAGGACAGCAAGAAGCTGAAGGCCGTCGCGCAGCACGCCTCGCGCGACCACGCGAACGGACCGCGTCGCTATGCCTTCCAGGGCGCGCGCTCGTACAAGCAGGAGGGCTGGCTCGCGGGGGCCAAGGTCCTCCAGGGCATCGACTTCAGCGCGCAGATGCGCGGGTTCTCCACCCGGCCGAGCGCGGACGCCTTCGAGTATGCCTTCTTCGCCCAATCCCAGCTCAAGGGCAGCCCGTCCCTCCAGTCCCTGCTGGACACGGCCACCGTCTGGGGTGCGCTGCCGGATGGGGGCTCCTGTGAGCGGCTCACCGCGCTCGTCCAGGGCGCGCCGCGCGGCGCGAGCATCACCGCGCGCTTCGAGCTGCGGCTCGACTCGCGCACGTTCAAGAAGCTGCTGAAGCAGATGGGGACCGACCCCGCGGCGGAGCTGGATTGCTTCGCCATCGCCCTGGCGCGGGCGCTCCCGTGGGAGTCGGTGGCCGTGCGCACCTCTCCCGCGGTCCGCCAGCAGATCTACGCGCCCCTCTGGAAGAAGTACCTGCTGGACCGCGCCAGGAACTGGGACAAGGCCTCCATCCTGCGCAGCGTGGATGACCGCTTGAAGCGGATGCAGCCGCCCGCCGCCCTCCAGAACCGGACCTGGGAGCAGTCGTCGATGGCGGGCGGGGGACCCACGCCGGCGGCCTTCATGGGCGTGATGGAGAACGCCTCCCGGTACGGCGGAGACCTGGGCGGCATGCCCTACGGGAAGGTCTACGTCATCTGGGCCCGGCTGACCCAGCGGCTCAAGGCCCTGCAGCAGGCCATCGACGCGCGAAGCCCGCTGTCGGACGACCCCGAGCACTCCATCATCGTGGATGCGTTCGACCCGCTGGAGGACTCGGGCTCCGACGGCTTCCGGCTGACCGCCACCGTCGCCTGGTTCCTGGAGCTGTCGCGGCACTGGGGCTTCCGCGCGGACATCCAGCCGCTCGTGGGCATCAAGGTCGGCGACCAGCCGGAGCTGCTCCTCACGTCCGTCTGAACGGCGGGTTGTCCTCCACGCACGGGGGCGGCGCTTTTCGCTGGCCGCTCCCCGCGCCCGGGAGGAAGAACCGCCCATGCTGCTCAAGGCCTGTCTCAACGGAGCCCGCGCGGCCACCGCGCATCCCCGTCTGCCCGTCACCCCGGAGGCGCTCGCACGTGAAGCCGCCGCCTGTCACGCCGCGGGCGCGGGTGCGTTCCACGTGCACCCTCGCGATTCTCGCGGCACCGAGTCCCTGGACGCGGCCGACATCGGCGCGGCGGTGGTCGCCATCCGCCTCGCCTGTCCGGGCGTCCCCGTGGGCGTCAGCACCGGCGCGTGGATCCTCCCGGACGTGGAGGCACGCCGCGCGCGCATCGCCGCGTGGGCCGCGCTGTCCCCGGACGCCCGGCCCGACTTCGCCTCCGTCAACCTGTCGGAGCCTGGCTGGACGTCCATCGCGGACACGCTGCTCGACGCGGGCATCGGCGTCGAAGCGGGCGTGTGGTTCCCCGAGGACGTCCCGCGCCTCGTCGCGTGGCCCCGCGCGTCCGAGTGCCTGCGCGTGCTCGTGGAGACGCAGTCCCCCGTGCCGGAGACCGCGTGTCAGCAGGCCCGGGCGCTCGTGGACGCGCTCGGTGCCACGGGCCTCCAGCGTCCGCGGCTCGTCCACGGCGACGAGGGCGGCGCGTGGGCCGTGCTCGCCTGGGCCCTGCGCCACGGCTTCGACACGCGCATCGGCTTGGAGGACACGCTGTGGCTTCCGGACGGACGGCGCGCGGAGGACAACGCCGCGCTCGTGGAGTGCGCACGCGGACGTCCGGAGCCCTGACGGACCGACGCCCGCGCCCCTACTCCTGGCACCCCTGCTTCCGCAGCGTTTCGGACAGGAGGTCGCAGGCCCTGCCCCGGGCCTCCTGGGCCTTGAGCACGTTCTGGGCAACGCCCCGGCCCTTCTCCAGATGCTTCGCCAGCAGCACGCAGCCCTCCGGCTCGCCCCGCTCGCACGCCTGGGAGGCGAAGTGCACCACGCCCTGCGGGTACCGCACCGCGCGCCCTCCCACGTCATACATCCGCGCCACGACCAGACAGCCCAGGCCGCTCCCGCCCGTGCAGGCCCGCAGGCCTGTCTCCATGGTCGCCCCCGGGTCCTCGACCAGGCCGAGCCCCTTCTGGTAGGCCTCGGCCACCTCGCCACAGGCGTCCGGGTTGCCGTCGTCGCACGCCGCCAGCCGCTGGCGGAGGCTGGCCGTCGCTGGCGGAAGAGGAAGGCCCAGCTCCTCGCAGGTCCAGCCCAGGCGCGCCTTGCAGCCCTGGACCATGAGGCGGTGCAGCGCCTCGGGATCCTTCGCCCCGGACGCCTCGGAGGACTGCGCCGCATCGAGCAGGCGGGCGCAGGAAAAGAAATCCTCCAGGCCGAAGCAGCCCCGGTTCCACGCCTGGAGCGTGCGCACCCTGCTCGTGAACGGGGTTCCGGGGAGCCGGTAGAGGTCGCCCAGGGCATTACACGCCCGGCCCCCATCGTCCCGCGCGCAGACCTTCTCCAGGAGCGCCTGGTTCTCGCGGAGGTGGTTGGGTCCACCCACCCACCCCAGGTACAGCTCCACCAACTCCACGCACCCGTCGGCATCGCCTCCGTCGCAGCCCTGCTGGAACGCCCGCTC
>NZ_RAWB01000248.1 GCF_003612055.1 Corallococcus llansteffanensis | reverse complement strand
GGCAATGCTCATGCCAGCCTTCTGGGACGGCGTGCCCGAGGCAAGGTCTCGTTCCGCCCCAATTCCGGACGCTCTCATGCGGGCGGGCGGCCGCACAGGTGCGGCTGGGGAGCAACTGGGACGGGCGTCACACCGCCTTGACCGCGAGCTCCCTGGCCACGGCGATGAAGAGGCGCAGCGGCCCCGAGCGCCGTGCGCGGCTGGGGAAGTAGAGAAAGTAGCCGGGCACGCTGGGCGCGTACTCCTCCAGCACGCGCACCAGCCGGCCCGCGCGCAGCGCCTCCTTCACCGCGGGCTCGAAGGCGTACGCCAGCCCGAGGCCCTGCTCGACCAGGGCCTGCGTCAGCTCGCGGTGGTTGGTGACGACGCTGCCGCGCACCGGCACCCGCCAGTTCCTCTTCCCGCGCTCCAACTCCCAGGCGTAGAGCGCCCCGCTCGAGGGGATGCGGATGGTGAAGCACTCGTGGCGCAGCAGGTCCTCGGGCTTCTGGGGCGTGCCGTGCTTCGCGAGGTACGCCGGTGCGGCCACCACGACGAAGCGGAAGGGGTCGGTGAGGCGCACCTGCACCATGTCGCGCTCGATGGCCTCGTGCAGGCGCACGCCCGCGTCGTAGCCCTCCGCGACAATGTCCACGAAGCGGTTCTCGACGACGACCTCCACCTCCACCCGCGGGTGGCGCGCGCGGAAGGCCGGCAGCACCGGCGCGATGACGTAGCGCCAGGCAATCTCCGGTACCGTCAGCTTCAGTCGCCCCACCGCCTCGCCCGGCTGGGCCGACACCTCCTGCAGGGAGGCGAGCGCCTGGCCGAGGCCCGGCCCTGCACCTTCGAGCAGCCGCCGCCCGGCGTCCGTCAGCGCCATGCTGCGGGTGGTGCGGGTGAAGAGCACCACCCGCAGCTGCTCCTCGAGCTGGCGCACCGACTGGCTCACCGCCGCCGGGGTGACACCCAGCTCGCGCGCCGCGGCGCTGAAGCTCTTCAGGCGCGCCACGACGAGGAACGTCTGCAGGTGCGGCAGGAGGTGGGTCTTCATCGAAAGCGTCCGGGCGGTGGCGGCATCTTGGCAGTCGCCATTTTAAACCGCAGCTTTAAAGCCCTTCACCCTCTCGCCACCTGGTCCGGTGTGGCCGGGACCGCTATTTCTCTTCGTCGCCAAGAACTTCGACGTCTTCGGCTTCGAGCTCGCGCGCGAGCAGGTGGCCGCGATCGACGCGCTCGACACCGAAGTCCGCGGCGGACCGAACCCCGACAGCATCACCCTCGCCAACTACGGCATCGCCATCCCCGAGGCGTAGGGGCCGCCGTCACGTCGGCCTGGCGCATTGCCCTGAAGGAACGAATGCACATGGCATCGGAACGCAAGAACAAGATGGGACGTCGTGTCTTCCTGCTGTCGGCGGGAGCCGTGGTCGCCACGCCGCTCCTGGGCGGCACGCCCGTCCAGGCCGCTGCGAAGCCGGCGGCCTCGCGCAGGCCGTCCGCGCCGAAGGTGAGCGGACGGCGAAGGCTGGGTGCGCTGGAGGTCTCCAGCGTCGGGCTTGGCGTCCAGAACATGAGCCGGACGTACCAGACCACGGTCCCGAGCCGACCCGAGATGCACAACATCATCCGGACCGCCTTCGACCGGGGCGTCACCTTCTTCGACGCGGCCGAGGCGTACGGCCCGCACGAGGTCGAGCGCATCCTCGGCGAGGGCGTCGCGCCGTTCCGGGACAAGGTCGTCATCGCCTCCAAGTTCGGATGGAACATCGACCTGGAGACTGGCGAGCGCCGCCCGGGACTCAACAGCCGCCCGGAACACATCAAGTTGGCCGTGGAGGGCATGCTCAAGCGCCTGCGCACGGACCGCATCGACCTGCTCTACCAGCACCGGGTCGATCCGGAGGTCCCGATCGAGGACGTCGCCGGCGCGGTCAAGGACCTGATGGCCCAGGGCAAGGTCCTGCACTGGGGCCTGTCCGAGATGGGCCTGAACACGCTGCGCCGCGCGCATGCCGCGCTGCAGGTGAGCGCCGTGCAGAGCGAGTACTCGATGCTGTGGCGTGGCCCCGAAGAGGGGGTCCTCCCGCTCTGCCAGGAGTTGGGCATCGGCTTCGTGCCGTGGAGCCCGCTCGGTGTGGGGTTCCTCACGGGAGCCATCGACGCGAAGACGCGTTTCGCTCCGGGGGACATTCGCGGCGTGGAGCCGCGCTTCTCTCCGGAGAACCTGCCGCACAACCTGGCCCTCGTCGAATGGGTCAAGCGCTGGGCCGAACGGAAGCGCGCCACGCCCGCGCAGCTCGCGCTCGCCTGGCTGATGGCGCAGAAGCCCTGGATCGTCCCCATCCCGGGGACGACGCAGCTGGCGCACATGCTCGAGAACCTCGGGGCGGCGGACGTGCACTTCTCGTCCGCCGAGCTCGCCGAGCTGAACGGCGCCGTCTCCGCGGTCGAGATCCGCGGCGCCCGGCTCCCGGAACAGGTGCTCGTCTTCTCGGGGGTGGAGGCGCCCCCGAAGAAGTGAGGCTGGGAGGACAAGGACCCCACATCCCGGCAACCCCGGCAGACGGCGCGCAGGCGCTGCGGATCGCCCGCTCAGCCGAGGCGACAACCAAGCTGACACTGGGGGCTCAGGTCCTCATCGTCCCGCCGCCGGGCAGGTCGCGGGATCGAGGTAGAAGGCTTCCCACGCGCCAGCGTCGGTGGGATTGCAGATGCCCCCGTTGCCTCCATTTCCGCTCTGGATGGGAGCGCCGAGGGTGACCTCCTTCCAGTTGCGCGCGCTGCCCGTCGACGATGAGAAGCCATAGCGATTGCGGCCGCCGTAGACGCCGCAGTCGTAGCGGGTGAACGGCTCCGCCGTGGTGAGCGTGGCGCTCACGGTGAGTTGGTTCGCGACCACCGCCAGGTACGCGCCGCTCGTTCCCTTGAGCTTGTAGTTCGCGCCGCTCGTGATGAGTTCGAAGAGCTCGCCACCGGTCTGCGTCGTGCTGATGGCGGCCACCTTGCCCGTGCCGTCGACGGTGAGCCACTTGTCGCTGCGCTCGCTCTGGATGCGGAAGCAGCCCGCGCCGCTGCTGGTCTCGCTGTGGCACGCCGCATCGCAGCCATCGCCCGACTGGGTGTTGCCGTCGTCGCATTGCTCGCCGCTCTCGACGGTGCCGTTGCCGCACACGGGGGCGGTGCTGCCACCCGGGCAGGTCACCGGTTCGAGGTAGAAGCCCTCCCAGGCGCCGCCATCGGTCGGGTTGCAGGCGCCGCCATTGCCGCCGTCACCGCTCTGGATGGGCCCGTCCGGCGTGGTCTCCTTCCAATGGGGCGCGCTCCCCAACGAAGCCTGGAAGCCGACACGGGTGCGCCCGCCATAGCCGCAGGGAAGCTGCGTGAACGACTCCCCGCTGGCGAAGTTGGCGCTCATCGCGAGCTGGTTTGTCACCACCGCCAGGAACGCGTCGCCCGAGCCCTTGAGCTTGTACCGGGTGCCGTTCGGAACGAGCTGGAAGATCTGCCCTCCCGTTTGCGTCGCGCTGCCGGCGACGACCTTGCCCGCGGTGTCGACGGTGAGCCACTTGTCGGTGCGCTCGCTTTGAATCTGGTAGCAGCTCCCGCCCGCGGTCTCGACGAACGTGGCGGTGTAGGTGGCCGCGCTGCCAGGCGTGGTGAAGGGATGCGATTGCGCGCCGCCGTCCGACCACGACGAAAACGCCCAGAATCTTCCGTTCGCGTACTGCGGCGAGTCGACACCCACCGAGCGGACGACGCCGACCACGCCGGTCGTGTCGTGCGGCGCCGCGAACGGCCGCCCGTCCATCAGCACTTGCAGCCCGCTCGGGAGGCTGGTCACCCTGAGCGGTACCGTGACCGGGAGGACGTCGCGATACGTCGTGTGGGTGAGGCCGATGGAGTCGCGCACCGTGAGCCGCACGCGATACCAGACGTTGGCCGAGCTCTCGCCGACGCTCGGGATCGGCCAGCTCCCGCTCGCGATGCCGGTGGTCTCGGACATGGCGGGATGCGTGTGGGTATCGTGATGGAAGGTGATGCTCCAGGTCATCGCGCTCGGCGGCAGCGCGCCATCCTCCGTGTCGCTGGCCGAGCCGGAGAACGTCATGAGGGTGGCCGCGGTGTAGGTCGCGCCCGCGACCGGCGTCGCGATCGTGGCCACCGGCGGTTTGTTGGACGTCACCGTCAGCACCGCGGCGGCGCTGGTGGTCGAGCCAAGCCCGTTGGTCACGACCACTCGGAAGCTCGCGCCGCTGTCGGTGAGCTGCGTGGCGTTCAGCACGTAGCTCGGCGAGGTCGCGCCGGAGATGTCCACGCCATTCCGCTGCCACCGATAGGTGAGGGGCGGCTCGCCGCTCGCCGACACCGTGAAGGTCGCCGGATTTCCGACCGATACCAACGTGCTCGCCGGTTGCTGCGCGATGCTCGGCGGCAGCGAAGCCGTGTAGGCGATGCGACCCACCTGGCCCGCGCCGCGCGACAGATAGTAAAGCGCGCCGTCGGGTCCCACATCGAGGTCCACGGGCCCCGCGGCGGCCGTCGCGAACAGCGAACGCGCGCCGGAGTTCGGGTCGATGCGCGAGATCCAATTGTTGGTGTAATCCGCGAAGAAGTATTGACCGACGTACGCGCTGGGAAACGCCGGGACCGGTGGGTTGTAGAAGGCACCCCCGGCGATGCAGTTGCCGGCGGCCGTGCCGGCGCCATGCGGGTACGCGAAGACCGGCTGCGTGAGCCCCGGGCGATTCGTGAAATAGCCTTCCGTCATCGGCCAGCCGTAGTTGGCACCGGCCTGGCCGCGGTTGATCTCTTCCCAGCCGCCTTCGCCCACGTCGTTGATGAACAGGGTCCCCGTGCCGGGCTGAACGTCGAAGGTGAAGGGGTTGCGCAGCCCCATCGCCCAGGTCGCCTTGGCAAGTCCGGTGGCGGTCGCGTAGAACGGATTGTCCGTGGGAATGCTGCCGTCCGAGTTGAAGCGCAGCAGCTTTCCGAGCGGCGTGCTCAGGCTCTGCGAGTTGGAGGAGACCGCGTTTTCGCCGACCGAAACGTAGAGCTTGCCGTCGAGCCCGAAGCGAACCGCGCCGCCGTTGTGGTTGGCGGCGTCGAGCGTCGGAAGGTCGGCGAGCACCAGCTCGCTTCCGGGAACCGCCACATTGCCGTTGGCGGTGAAGCGGCTGACTCGATTGTGGATGCTGCCGGCGATCGACGTGTAATAGACATACAGATAATGGTTGCTGGCGAAGTTGGGATCGAACGCGACGCCCATCAGCCCACGCTCGTTGTCGTTGTCCACGGAGAGCGTCACGAACGGAGTCGCCAGAAGCTGGCCGTTCTCGACGATGCGCAGCGAGCCGTTCTTCTCCGAGACGAACAGGCGCCCGTCGGGCGCGAAGGTCATGGTGGTCGGTCCCTGGAGGCCACTGACGAAGACGGAGTCGGCGAAGTTGGCGTCTTGAGTGACCGCGGCCGCGCGTGCGACCGCGAGCTCCGGGTCCGACGGTGTCGAGCAGCCCACGACGAGGGACAAGACCGCGCACACGACGAAGAGCGGCAGGGGACACCCCGCTCGGACACTCGTTCTCACCTGTGATGGCATCGCGACTTCTCCCGGTTGGACAGGCTCACGCGGTCCGTGGGCTGCGTGAACGTTGGTGGTGCTGTCCGGTATTACCTTGAAATCCTGTTCGCCGGGAACAACATATGCTTGTGTGCCCGACCAGATCCTGGTTGGGCACAGGTGCCTTCAACGCGCGATTGCGTCGAGCGCGGCGAGGCTCTTTGCCGGCAGCACGAGTGACGCCGCGGCCACGTTCTCGCGCAGGTGCGCGACCGACGACGTGCCCGGGATGAGCAGGATGTTCGGCGCGCGGTGCAGCAGCCACGCGAGCGCGACCTGCATCGGCGTCGCGCCCAGCTCGTTCGCGACCTCCGACAGCGTCGAGGACTGGAGCGGCGTGAAGCCGCCGAGCGGGAAGAACGGCACGTAGGCAATGCCCTGCTTCGCCAGCGCGTCGATGAGCGCGTCGTCTCCTCGATGCGCGAGGTTGTAGTGGTTCTGCACGCACACGATCTCGGTGAGCGCTTGCGCCTGCTCGACCTGACGCGCCGTCACGTTGCTGAGGCCGATGTGGCGAACGAGCCCCTCGCGCTTGAGCTCGATGAGGACGGCGAGCTCTTTGTCGAGAGGGCCTTCCGTCGGCGTCATGCTCATCATGCGCAAGTTCACCACGTCGATCGCGTCGAGCCCGAGGTGGCGCAGGTTGTCCTGGAGGTCCGAGCGGAGCTCGGCGGGGGATAGCGCCGGGAGCCACGACTTGTCCGCGCCACGCCGCCCACCCAGCTTCGACACGATCACGACGTTCTTGGGATACGGATGCAGCGTGGCGCGAATGAGCTGGTTCGTGACGTGTGGCCCGTAGGCGTCGCTCGTGTCGAAGTGGTCGATGCCGATCGCGATCGCCTCGCGCAGCACCGCTGCAGCCGCTTCGGGATCACGCGGCGGTCCCCAGACGTGCGGGCCCGCGAGCTGCATGGCGCCGTAGCCCATGCGGTGCACCGTGAGCGATGTGCCGGGGAACGTGAATCGACCGCCGAGTTTGTCTGTGTTTGTCATGCGCTCGAACCTAACGCTGGCCACGATTCACACCAGCAAATAGCATACATGGCAATCATGAACGATATTCGTGCCAGGGCTCTCGACCTCAACCTGCTGCGCGTGCTCGTCGCCGTCGCCGACGCGGGCTCGGTCACGAAGGCGGCCGCGCGGCTCTACCTCACGCAGTCGGCGGTGAGCGCGGCGCTCGGCCGGCTCAGCGAGTCGCTGGACACGCCGATGCTCGTGCGCCACGGCCGCGGCGTGATCTTGACGAGCCGGGCAGCACGCCTCGTGACCGAGGTCCGTCCGCTGCTCGAGGCGATGCTCCAGGCCTCGTTCGCACCGGCGCGCTTCGATCCGCGCACGAGCGAGCGGATCATCCGCCTCGGGCTCGCCGACTACGCGGATGAGTTGTTGCTGCCGCCGCTGCTGCGCCGGCTCGGGCGCGACGCGCCCAAGATGCGGCTCATCTGCACGCCGGTCCAGTTCCGCACGGTGGTCGAGGCGCTGGCGACCCGTCGCGTCGACCTCGCGGCCACGGTCATCGGCAAGCTGCCGCAGGCCATCCTGCGCACGCCGCTCATCCGCGGCCACTTCGTCTGCCTGTTCGACCCGCGCCACGTGCGCCTCGGCGCGCGGCCCACCCAGCGAACGTATCTCGCGCAGGAGCACGTCATCGTCTCCTTCAACGGCGACCTCCGCGGCACGGTCGAGGACGCGTTCGGCGTCGAGCGACGCGTCCGCTGCTCGGTCGCGAGCTTCAGCGCGATCGGCGCCATCGTCGACGGCAGCGAGCTGGTGGCGACCTTGCCCGAGATCGTCGCGGCGCAGCTCCTTCGGCAGCGGCCGCACCTTCGCAGCGCGCCTTTCCCCTTCGAGCACCCCGCTGGCGGCCTGGACCTGCTCTGGCCCGCCGCGCTGGACGAGGACGACGCGTGCGCCTTCGTACGCGCCGCGATCATCGATATCGTCAAGCAGGTGCCCGCTACTTCTTGACGAGTTCGCATGGGTGACCAACTCAGTCCGTCGAGCTTTGCTGCTTCCATGGGCTTCCAGCGGGCGACGTGGTGTGGACTCCGTCCGGTGTGAAGCACCGGCACGGCGCCGCCCACTCCGAGCCGACCGTCTGCGGCCCCCGTGCGCCCCGGCGTCGGTGCGGATGGCCAGCCCCAGCTGGCAGCCCGTGTGTGCCCGTCATCTGCCCACGCGGGGTGGTCAGTCTCACACCTTCTTCACTGTCAGCTCCTTGGCTACCTCGATGAAGAGGCGCAAGGGCCCCGAGCGCTGCGCACGGCTGGGGAAGTAGAGGAAGAGGCCGGGCACACCAGGCGCGTACTCCTCGAGCACACGAACGAGCTGGCCAGTGCGCAGCTCCTCCTGCGCCGTCGGCTCGAAGGCGTACGCCAGCCCCAGCCCCTCCGTCGCCAGCCTGACGCTGGTCAGCTCGTCGCTTGTGGTGACGCCGCCGCGTGCCGGGACGCGCCACGTCAGCCTGCTCGCGGCGCCGACGTCCGCCGCCAAGGAGTACCAGCGGGGTATGTCCGCGCATTTTGTCTGCCTCCCCGATGCTCTGCGAGCATGGCGCGCAGCGCCAATCTG
The DNA here is from genome assembly GCF_003612055.1 of Corallococcus llansteffanensis. Taxonomy (GTDB): domain Bacteria; phylum Myxococcota; class Myxococcia; order Myxococcales; family Myxococcaceae; genus Corallococcus; species Corallococcus llansteffanensis. Next base: position 6,047 of record NZ_RAWB01000248.1, on the reverse strand, counting down.
GTTCGCTCGGAAGCCGCCCTCCTGCATATCACCCACCGTCTGGCCCAGCGGGAAGCCGCCAGCGGGCAGAAGTTGGTCTTCCACCTCCATGCTAATGCGCAGCGCCGCCAGGCAGCTGTCTGTGGTGTAGCGACCGCTTTGCCGGCACAGGAACTCTAGGGCCTTGTGTGCGCCTCGTGCGATCGCCGTGACGCGCTGTCTATCGTGTGGACTTGACGCGATCATGAGGCCGCGAGCGACTATGGGTAGGCACGGTCTGGCAGCTCATCTCGGTCACTCGCCTTGACGCACGTCTCTGGTATAGTCCTTACGCACCCATGGCGCTGCGACCGATTTCAGGGTAGGCAAAGGCGTGTCAGGAGACGACACACATGAGAGGCATCGCATGACTCCCTCTGTACAGTTCGCCTTGGTAGCTCTTCTTGCGCTAGCCCCGCTTCGCTCGCGGGCGTACGAGATACAGCCTGCGGATGGCATGCACGAAGCGATGACAGTCCAATCAATTGAATGCGCACGAGCAGCCAAAGGGCTTCCGATTACGAGTTGCCCGAGGAAGCCTTTGGTGGATCTGAAAGTACGCAGGCTCCAGAATACAGAAGATTACCAGAAGGTCTTTTCTGTGAACTGGCCTGATGGTCCTACTGGTATCCATGCTGTTTCCGCGCTAATTCGGACAGGGCTGACATATAAGAAATGCACTGAATACTTTGATCAAATGGGGGCGAACACCAATCTGTTCTGCCGGTCGCACTATGGTGACTTGCAGTTTTTCCACGCCATGGCGAATCAGCCGAACGAATCCGCGGATGTTGTTCGTGCTCGGATTCTCGCATGGGCCCAATTCCTGTATGGAGTGGCGACCTCCGAGATTGCCCCAGATGAAGACGTGTGCACCCTCTTTGGTAGGGAAACTGTCGCGGGGGCTCGATTCGAGGCGTTGGCTGGTTTGTGGGGCGGTGATGCCACGGTTTGTAAGCCCAATGCGCATTGGACGGTGTATACGTTATTTAATTGGAAATGTTCGAATCTGTTTTCGTGGAACAAGTGCAAGATGGGTGTCGAATCCGATGGCAGTTGGACACGTGCGCGGGCAGTCGGTGCGCTGCTTCATATGATCCAGGATTCGTTCGCGCTTGGCCACACGGATCGGCTTGTGAATGATGATGCGACGCAGGCCATGTGTGGACGGGCACTTGTGTCCTGCAATGTAGTCCGCGAGTTTCATTCGTACCGTGGTCAGGATTCCAAGAAGCATGGGATGTCTGATCAATGGCCCGCATTTGATAGCTCTTGTTTCGTTCCCGAGCGCGCCGTGGACGATCCGATTGTTGCCGGTGCATGGGTGCTGAAAAGTATTGAGTTGAAACGTTCATGGGCCGAAGTCAAAAGGGATCTTGGCGACCGCGTCTTTCCAATCGCAAATGCGGTGGCGCGACCTTCTTCGGTGGGTGAATGCTTCAAGTGAGCCGCCGGCTCAACTCGCTCCGGCGCTGACTGCTGTTCCGGGGAACCGGGAGTGGTACAGCGCGTCACGTGTCGATGACGACCACGAGCTTGCCGCTCCCCCGGTTCTCCTCCATGAACCGGTGCGCCTCCACGATTTCGTCGAAGCGAAAGCGGCGCTGCAGGTTCGCGCGGTAGCGACCCGCTGCCACGCCGTCGACGATCTCCTGCATCGCGGCGGTGCTGTGCTCAGCCGAGGTCGTGCCGCTGTGGTAGGTCGTGAGTCGCACCGTCGAAGGGATGTCCTCCAGCGGTTCGAAACGCTCCAGCACCCAGGCGTTGCCCAGGATGCCGGTGTTGCAGACGATGCCGCCCGGCCGCACGGCGCGCAGCGAGTCGAGCAGCGTCGCCGTGCCCACGAGCTCGAGCACCCCGTCCACCCCTGACGGCACACGCTGCCTGACGTCCTCGGCGATGCGTCCCGTGTCGATGATGATGTCGTCCGCGCCGTTCGCGAGCAGCCCGTCAGCCTTCGCGGGGGCCCGCGTGGTGGCGAACACGCGCAGGCCTATCCCCTTCGCGAGAGAGGCGGCCGCCATGCCGACAGACGACGTTCCGCCCCGGATGAGCAGTGTCTGGCCTGCCCGCATCTCCATCGCTTCGGTGAGGGAGCCCCAGGCCGTGAGGTACGTCTCGGGAAGCGAGGCCAGCACATCCCAGGGCAGCGTCGTGCGGACCGGAAGGACGCGCTCGCGCGGGACGAGCGTGTACTCGGCGTAGCCGCCGTTGTAGGCCCGGCCCATCTCGCCCATGAGCGCCACGACCGTCTGGCCGACCGCGAGGTCGGTGCCACCCTCGTCGTCGACGACGCCGACACACTCGATGCCGAGCACGCGCGGGAACCGCACGCTCGGGGAGTGCCCCTGCCGGGTGAACAGCTCGGACCGATTCAGCCCGAAGGCCCGCACCCGGATGCGGACCCACCCGGCGCGGGGCTCCGGGAGTGGAATCTCCTCGAGTTGCAGCACCTCGGGTCCGCCGGGCCGATGGACGCGTATCGCTCTCATGGATGCTCCTCTGGTATCGGTTCAGCGCTCCAGGAACGACCGCAGATCGTCCGTGAATTTGAATGGATTCTTGAACATGAGGAAATGGTCGCCCTGCTCGGCCTTCGTATAAGCGTAGAGCGTCGCCCCGGGGATGACGGACTGCATCCACCGCTGGCTCGGCAGGGCGTTGCTGTACTCGCCAGTGAAGATCGCCACGGGCACGTCGAGCTTGTGGCGGATCACGTCGCGCCAGTCATTGGTCGCGTGGTCGAACAGCACCTTCCCCATCGCGTTCGGGTCGTTCTTGATGAACGTGTTCGCGAAGCTCTCGGAATTCACGAAGAAAGGCGAGTCCTTCGCCATGACGCGCTCCAGCAGCTTCAGGTCAACGACCAGGCTGTTGGTCGGCGCGCCCGTCGTGAAGGCCGCGACCATGCGCTCGGGCGAGGTGGTCATGCCACCGGCATCGAGCCGCTCCTGCTCGGACCAGTCGGCGTGCGAGTAGATCGAGATCGGCTCGTCGACGAACACCGCCTTGCGGATGCCCTTCGTGCCGAAGAGGTCGATGTAGCCCCACAGGACGGACGCCCCCATCGACCAGCCGCAGTAGTCGGCCGACTTGAGCCCGAGGTGCTCGGAGAACTCCTTGAGGTCCACGGAGAAGCGCGAGATCCGCGTGCCGTAGTCGACCCGTTGGGAGAGGCCCTGGTTGCGCGGATCGAGGACGTAGACGTGGTAGCGCTTGCTGAGCGGGTACATGACATTGAGTTTGGGAAGGTGAAGTCCCTGCCCAGCACCGACAGGGCGGGCGCGGCCATCGCCTGGGCGGCGGACAGAACCAGTGACAGGGCGCAGACGGCCCAGAACGCCGCTTTTCGCATGGTCATCTCAAGGGGTTGTCAGGCCGCGCCGTCCGGAGGTCCGGTCAGCGCGGCCTGGCTTCACCGTCAGCGCTTCGCCTTCGTCGCGAGCGCCGCCTGTGCGCTGAAGTCGAGGATGATGGGGAGCTCGAACGCGCCGTACTTCGCGAGCACGGGACGCTTGACGCCGTCCACGTCGTTGGCCGCCGCGAGCGAGGCCTCGAAGTCGCGGATGTAGGCCGCCGTGTCGCGCAGGGCTGTGGGGCCCAGGGCCGCCTTCTCCGCCCGGTGGCCCGGGATGACCGTGGTGGCGCCGCGCTTGTCGAGCTGCTCGATGTTCTTGAGCCACTGCGCCCGCCACCTGGCGTCCGCGTTCACGAGGTACGCATGGACCTGCTGGTAGGCCGTATCCCCTGCGATGAGCGTCTGGGTGGAGGGAATCCACACCGCCGTGGCGGCCTCGCTCTCACCGGGGTTCAGGCCGATGAGCTCCAGCCGTTGGCCCTCCAGCGCCAGATGGTCCGCCGTGAGCGGGGACGGAATCACTGGCTCGGAGGTGAGGTTGGCGCCGAAGAGCGGCTTCCACTGCGCGAGCTGCCTCGGTGCGAGCGCCTTGATCTCCGCGATGACCGCAGGCGCGGCGACGATCCGCGCCTGGGGGAAGGCGGCCCGCACCACCTCCAGGCCGAAGTAGTGGTCCGGGTGACCATGGGTGATGAGGATCGTCTTCAGCGTCTTCTTCGACTCGAGGATCTTCGCGACCAGCCGGTGCGCCTCCGCGAGCGTGAACTGCGAGTCGACGAGCACCGCGTCCTGCTCCCCCGTGATGAGGGTGGATGTGACGCGGAAGCCCTCGGGAGCCGCGGTGAAGACCTCGGTCTTGAGCGGCGCGGCGGCCTGGCTCGTGGTCGCGAGGGAGAGGGCGAGGGCGAACATTGGAAGGGCGGGTTTCATGGCGTTCTCGTGTGACGAGGGAGGTGCCCGAAGCCGATGGCTTCGAGACACCCCCAAGATGCGAAACCCAGCCCGTGAAATATACGGCATGAAAGTCATCGCATCGTTGACGCCGTGTCATGAATCACGCGAGCGTCGAGCGCATGGATGCCTTCTCGGAGATCGCGGTCTTCACGCGCGTGGTGGACCTGGGCGGCTTCACGCGGGCGGCGGAGCAGCTGAGACTCACGCAGTCGGGAGTGAGCCGCATCGTGTCGCGGTTGGAGGAGCGGCTGGGGGTGCGGCTCCTCAACCGGACCACCCGCAGCCTCAGCCTCACGGACGAAGGGGCTGCGTATTACGAGCGCTGTACGCGCATCCTCGCGGAGCTCGAGGACGCCAATGCCACCCTGGCACGGGCCAGTGTCACCCCACGTGGGCGGCTGCGTGTGGATGCTCCGGTGGCGATCTCGGACTTCGTCCTCGGGGCGGCACTCCCTCGTTTCCTCGAGCGCTACCCGGAGGTGTCGATCGACTTGACGGTCCGGGACCAGCTCATCGACCCGACCGCCGAGGGCGTGGACGTGGTCATCCGCCTCGCGGCGGCGCGGGATTCCGAGCTCATCTCTCGCAACCTCGCTCGCGCGCGCTCCATCCTGGTGGCCTCTCCCGCCTACCTCGCCGCGCATGGGCGTCCCCGCACGCTCGCCTCGCTGCGCGAGCACACGTGCATCGGGTACCTGTCGAGCACGGGGCCCCTGCCGTGGCGCCTCAAGGGAAACGCGAGCGAGATGAGCTATGTGGCCAACGCCAGGCTCGTCGCCGGGTCGGGCAACGTGCTCACCCGGGCCGCGGTCGCCGGGCTGGGGATCGCCCAGACCTTCGAGTACCACGTGGCCCCGGAGCTCGCCCGCGGCGAGCTGGAGATCATCCTCGAGGAGTACGAGCCCGAGCCTCGCACCGTCCACGCCCTCTTCGCGCGACAGAAGTCCGCCGTCCCCAAGGTCCGGGTCTTCATCGATTTCCTGGTGGAGCTGTTCGCGTCCACCACGGCGGAGCTGGCCGGCCGGAAGCGACGCTGAAAACACCACGGGTGGTGGGGTTTCCCCCGCCGCCCGTTCGAGCAACGACACGTCCGGGCAACTTCGGCCCGACGGTCAGCGCACGACCCGGAAGCCGATGTCCGGCCCGAGCTTCTGCACATAGCCGAGCAGGATGTTGAGGTAGCCCATCGTCTCCAGCCACCGGGCATTCTGCAGGGGCCCGGCGTCGATGGGGTCGAAGCCCAGCTCCCGTCCGAAGTCGAGGACACGCCCCTTGGCGGCCGCGTCATCCCCCGCGATGAGGAGGCTGAGCCGCTCGCCCTTCACGTGCCCCGTGTCCATGTGCTGCGCGAAGACGGTGTTGAAGGCCTTCACCACCTTCGTCCGGGGGGCCTTCTTCTGGAGCTCCGACGGCGCGTCACGAATGAACCGCTGGAGGTGCTCCAAGGGGGCCCGCCTGCTTCCCCCATGAGCGTGGTGGGGGAGCACCACACGGAGTACGGGTGAGATGAAGCAGGGGCCCTGGCGGGCAGGCGAAAGCCCCTGGAGCCAACAGTCCCAGCTCGGCTCGCGTGGTGTGTGTGAACCCAGACGCAGAAGCCCTGCCGTCCGACAGGAACGCAATGGGCGAGTCGCTAGGGTCTGGCGCTTCCTTCCCAAGGAGTGCCCCGATGCCGCTGCGTACCCGCACCGTCTCATTGTCGCCACCGCCCCAGAAC
>NZ_RAWB01000247.1 GCF_003612055.1 Corallococcus llansteffanensis | reverse complement strand
CTCTCGTCCCAGTCGGTGGCGGCCACCCAGCAGGTGCGCTCGGTGCTGGACGACACGCGCGCGCGCATCCAGGGCGTGGTGGACCTCACGCGCCAGGGCGGGGAGCGGATGGGCCGGGGCATCGAGACCATCCGCGCCTCGGGCGACCGGCTGCGCATGCTGTCCGGACTGGTGCAGGGCAACGCGGACGCCGTCCGTCGGATCTCCGCGTCGGTGAACCAGCAATCCGCGGGCGTGTCGCAGATCTTCACCGCCGTCACGGAGCTGACGACCATGATGGAGATGACGGTGGCCCGCGTGGGGTCCACCGACGCGGCGGTGGACATCCTGCAGGTCGTCACCGAACAGGTGCATGGTGTCATCAGCTTGTATCAAGGCGAGGCCTGAACTCCGCCGACACGCCCCCCTGCCCTGGAGTACATGGAGGCCATGACCTCCAGACTCCGTCGTTTCTTGTCGTTTTCCTCGGTTCCCCTCCTGCTGAGCTGCGGCGCCGCCGCGGTCCCGGACAGCGCCGCGCCGGTGTCCCAGGCGCAGGAGCTGGCCACGGGCACGCCCGCCGGCAACGGCGTGGTGCTGTTCCTCAATGACTACTCAACGACGCTGGCGGTGCTGGACACCGAGGTGCCGCTGAACCTCCAGGCCGCGCAGGCGTTGATGGACTGGCGCGAGGGCCCGGACGGCGTCCTGCACACGGCGGATGACCGGCGCTTCGTCTCCATCGAGCAGGTGGACGCGGTGACGTACGTGGGCCCGGCGGCGCTCGCGGCGCTGGAGGCGTACGCGCGCGGCACGGGCCGGGTGGAGCTGCCGGTGGACGGTTGGGTGGGCACGTTCCAGGGCGTGACGTTCAACGTGGCGGAGGCGCGCCGGGCGCTGGCGGTGGCGAACTCGCAGGGCGCGGGTGTGTTGCAGGCCACCTACGGCCTGTCCCCGGCGGCGGCGAACGCCGTCGTGGCGGCGCGGCCGTTCTTCCACATCCTGAAGCTGGGGCGGCTGCCCGGCGTGGACGGCACGTCCCTGCAGAACCTCAAGACGGCCACGCAGCAGGCCGCCCAGGGGGACCCCTGCACCGGCGCGACGACGTGCCAGCCGGGCCTCTTCTGCGAGGGCATCCCGAACGACGCCTCCAGCCCGTATGGCCGCTGTGTCTCCGGCGCGAGCATCCCGGGGGATGGCGCGTCCTGTTCGCTGTTCGTGCCGTGCCAGGCGGGGCTGACGTGTCACGGCCTGCCGTCGGGCGCGACCGAGGGCTGGTGCCGGCCGGCGTGGATGGCGGGGGAGTTCACCGTCTGGGCGGATGTCGCGCTGCAGGGCAACACGACGCCGGTGGTGTCGGGGCAGGCGGTGGTGGGGCTGGCGACGGTGCCGGAGGACATCACCGTGGAGCTGGACCTGGTGCACAACAACCCGTCGAAGCTGGTGCTCACGCTGGAGGATCCGGGCGGTGAGACGGCGCTCCTGTGGGATGGGCCGAACGAAGGCACGCCCCCGAAGCGCATCCCGGTGACGCGCGGCATCCCGCGCGACGGCACCATCAACGGGCTGTGGAAGCTGCGCATCGTCAACCCGACGGGGACGGGCAACGGCCGGCTGCGTGAGTGGACGTTGAAGCTCACCAGCCGCTGGGACTGACGCGACAGGTTTTCAGGCCGGGAGCCGGGGAAGGATTCCCCGGCCTCCGGTGGGGCTCACGGGCTTTCGATCATGGCCTGGACCTTGTCCGCCAGGGCGTCGATGTTGAACGGCTTGGTGAGCATCTGCATCCCGGGCTCCAGGAGGCCATTGCCCACGGCGGCATTCTCCGCGTAGCCGGTGATGAAGAGGACCTTGAGCCTGGGGCGGGTGACCCGGGCGGCATCCGCCACCTGCCTGCCGTTCAGCCCCCCCGGGAGGCCCACGTCGGTGACGACGAGATCGACCCGACGCGACGACTCCAGAAGCTGGAGCCCCTCCCGCCCGTCCGCTGCCGCGAGCACCCGGTAGCCCTTCTCCTGGAGCTCCTCGCAGATGAGCGCCCGGATCGTCGCCTCGTCCTCGATGACGAGCACCACCTCGCTGTCGGCACGCTGCCCGGCCGACGCGGCGACCTCGGACGGCTCCGGCTCGAGCTCGCCGACATATCGCGGCAGGTACAGGCACATGGTGGTGCCGCGGCCCAGCTCCGAGTACACGCGCACCTGCCCCCCGGACTGGCGGACGAACCCGTAGACCATGGAGAGCCCGAGGCCGGTTCCCTGTCCGATGGGTTTCGTCGTGAAGAAGGGGTCGAAGGCGCGAGCAATGACGTCGGCCGACATGCCCGTGCCGGTATCGGTGATGCAGAGCGAGACGTACTGGCCGGGCGTGATGTCGCGCTCCGAGGCGGCGCGGGCATCGAACCACTTGTTCGCGGTCTCGATGGTGAGCCGGCCGCTGTTCGGCGCCATGGCATCCCGTGCGTTGATGCACAGGTTCAGCACCGCGTTCTCCAACTGGGACGCGTCCACCCGGGTCAGCCACAGCCCGCCCGCGCCCACGACCTCCACCTCGAAGGACGGCCCCATCGTCCGGCGGATCATGTCCTCGAGTCCGCCGATGAGGCGGTTGACGTCCGTGGGCTTGGGGTCGAGCGTCTGGCGGCGCGAGAAGGCCAGCAGCCGCTGCGTCAGGGCGGCCGCGCGCCGGACCGAGTCCTGGGCCATGCCGATGTAGCGCGCGGCGGTGTCTGTCTTCCCGGAGGCCAGACGCCGCTCCAGCACCTGCATGCTGGCGCTCATGGCGCCGAGCAGGTTGTTGAAGTCGTGCGCGATGCCCCCCGTCAGCTGGCCGATGGCCTCCATCTTCTGGGACTGACGGAAGCGCTCTTCCACCTCCATCAGCTCGCGTGTCCGTGCCTCGACCTTCGCCTCGAGGCTCTCGTTGGCCTCGCGCAGTCGCGCCTCGCTCTGTCGCAGGGCCGCCGTGCTCCGGACGCGCTCCGCCGCGGTCCTCGTTCGCTCCGCGGCCTCGCGCACGAAGGCCTTGTCTTCCGGCGACCAGTCCCGCACGGCGCCATGGTTGACGTACAGGACCGCGACCAGCCTGCCCTGTTCCACCACGGGGACGTTGACGAACGAGCGCGCATGCCTGGCTTCGAGCGCCGACGCGGCGACGGCCGTCCGCGTGTCCGTCCTGACGTCCGAGATGCTGACGAACTCGTTGGCCTTGAGGTTTTCGATGAAGGATCCGTACTCCCGCAGGTGCAGGACCCCGGCGAGCGACTCCACGCCGGGGGCGTTCCAGTCACGCACGACCTGGAGCGTCTCCGCTTCGGGGTCGATGGTGCCGTAGCCGACCCGGCTGACCTCCAGCGTCTCCCCCAGGATCCTGGCGGCTTCGAATCCAATCTCCGCCGGGTCGTCGAGCCCCCGCACCTTGTCGCTCAACCGGACGAGCGCCTCGCGTCGCCTCTCGGCGAGGACCCGGCCGGTCACCTCGACGCCCTCCACGAAGATGCCGGTCACTTCGCCCGACGTATCGCGGATGGGTTGGTACACGAAGTCGACGTAGCGCTCGATGACGGGGGCGTCCGCGTGGGCCTGGACCGCGTACCGGGCCCCCGTGGCCGCGTAGGCCTCGCCGCCGCGGTACACCTGATCCAACAAGGCGCAATAGCCCTGCGCGGCGGCATCCGGCAGGGCCTCGGCGACGGTGCGGCCGAGCACTTCCCGGTGTCCGATGAGCCGCTGATAGCCTGGGTTCACGAGCTCGAAGCGGTGCGAGGGCCCCTGAAGCATCGCCATGAAGCTGGGGGCCTGCTCGAAGACCTGCGCGAAGCGCTTCCGTTCGTTGTCGAGGCGCCGTTCCAGCAGGACCTTGGCGGTCGTCTCCACGACGAGCGCCATCACCCCCACCGGCTTGCCGGACGCGTCCAGCAGCGGCGAGTAGTCCAGGTTCATCCACACCGTCTCCGGGTGGCCGTCGCGGTGCAGCGTCAGCTCCTGGTCCTGGTAGCTCAAGGTGCCACCGGACAGGCCCACCTTCATGACGTTGTCATTGAAGTCGGCGACCTCGCTCCAGCCCTCGCGGACGTTGGAGCCGAGCAACCGCGGATGACGGCGCCCCGCGAACACCGAGTAGGCGTCGTTGTAGATCATCACGCCGGCTTCGCCCCAGAGCATCACGATGGGGACGTTGGAGCGCAGCATGAGGGAGGTCGCCGACTTCAGGTACGGCGGCCACTGCTCGATGGGGCCCAGGTGGGTGCGTCGCCAGTCGAACGCGGCGATCAGCGCGGCGACCTGGCCTCCTCCCGTCAGGAACGGGAGACCTTCTTCCAACGAATGATCACGCATGAGCTCCCCAGGGGCCGGCATGGACCGGCCGGGTTTCACGAGGCGAGAGGACTACTCCTCGGCCTCCTGGGGCTCCTCGAAGTTCACGTCGAAGTTGACGCGCTGGCCGGGCTCGATGGTGAAGGACTTCTGCCAGCGCGACGGGCCCACGGTGACGAGCAGGCGATGGTAGCCCTCGTACACATCCAGCTCTTCAACGGGGACGACGCCCGCGGGCTTCCCATCGATGGTGACGTTGGCGCCAGCGGGGCCTCGCACGTTGATGAAGGCCTTGTTGAGGAAGAACTGGAACGCGGAGCGGCCGGTGGCGGCCACCGTCACCGTGCGCGACACGGAGATGCCGAGCGCGCCGTTGGTGAAGGTGAGCAGGTGGCGGCCCGGCGGCAGCGGCGCGGACAGCGGCGTGCGGCCCAGCAGGGTGTTGTTGCTGTTGAGCGTGACCTCCACGCGCGGCTCCACGGTGAGGTCCAGCATGCCCATCACGGGCCCCGCGTCCACGATGCCGGCATCCTCCACGCCCGCGTCCTCGGGACCGGCGTCGAAGGGGAGCGGCGCGGCCACGATCTCAGGCACGCCCGCGTCGAAGGTCTCCACCGTCACCGTGCCCTGGAGCTGGCGCTGGATGACCACCGCGCTCGCGCCGAGCGTCAGCGCGAGACCGCCGACGACATAGGGGATCCACGAGCGGGAGGACTTCTGCGCAGGCACCGGCGTCGTCGGGCTCGCCGCGCCGCCGAAGATGGGGCCCGTGGGGCGGGCGCCCGTGCCGGACGCCGCGCCCTGCGCGGGAGTCGCGGGCTGAGCGCTCGCTGTCGCGCCCTGCGCGCTCGACGTAGGCCCGTGCGCGTGCGGAGACGTCTGGGAACTCGCCGCTGCGCTCTGCGCGTGCGTCGAGGCCTGAGCGCTCGAAGCAGGCCCGTGCGCGTGAGTCGAGGCCTGGGCATTCGAAGCAGACCCGTGCGCGTGCGTCGAAGCCTGCGTGCTCGCCGCTGCTCCCTGCGCGGACGTCGAAGCCTGCGCGCCCGGATGGACGCCCTGCGAGGACACAGGACCCTGGGCACTCGCGCCCGTCGTCGCGGCCTGCGCATGCGTGCCCGTCGCACCGGAAGCCGTCGCATGTGACGCGGCGACCGTTGCCGGGGCCGAGTTCACCTCGGGCACCAGGTTCTTCACGGGCTCCGCGAGCCCCGCGCCCTTCGCGAGGACCTCCGCGATCTGCGGCGGGGACATGCCGGCCTTCGCGAGCGCCTCCGCGATGCCCAGCTCGATGGTCTTCCGCCGCGCTGCCCGCGCATCGCTCTCCGGCGGGAACAGCTTCGCCAGGTGCTCCGCGAAGGACTCGTGCGTCGGCAGCTTGCCGATGGCGTCCACCACCGCCTCGCGGAACGCGAGCGCCGTGGGGTAGCGCTCCAGCGCGCGCTTGGTCGTCGCGCGGCGCACGACGGCGTCCAGCTTGAGCGGCACGTCGGGCGGCATCGGGGGCAGGGCGCGGTTGAGCACCGCCTTGTCCGGATCCGCCGACTCCTTGAAGGGCATCTTCCCGGTGAGGCACTCGTGCAGCGTGAGCCCCAGCAGGAACACGTCCGACTGCACGTTGACCGCCTCACGCCCCCCCAGCAGCTGCTCCGGGGACGTGTACGCGCGGCGGTTCTTCACGCGCTTGCCGCCGCGCTCGCGGGGCGCCACGGTGAGCGCGCCGTAGCCCGTCACCTTCGTGAAGCCGCTGAATGACACCATCAGCGTCTCGGGGCGGATGTCGCCGTGCACCAGCGGCGAGCCGTCGTCGTTGCCGGCGACGTGCGCGTAGTGCAGGCCCATCGCCGCGTCCGCGACCACGAGCGCCGCGAACGCGGGCGACATGCGCGGACCCACTTCGAGCACGCGGCGCAGGGGCTCGCCGTCGGCGAACTCGGTGACGCGCGCCAGGCCCCCGTCCAGCTTCTCCAGGCCGTGCACGCGCAGGATGTTCGGATGGTCGAAGACGATGGCGCGGTTCGTCTCGCGCTCCAGGCGCGCCACCAGCTCCGGGTTCTGCGCGATGTCAGGCGGGGCCCAGATGAGCACCACGGGATGGGGCGTGGCGCCATCCTCCAGCGCCAGTCCGAGGAAGGCCCGCGAGCCCTCTCCGGCGAGGAGGGGACCGAGTGATTGGTAGCGAGGCGAACTCATGGGAACGGCATGCTAGTGCCCTTCCCGTCGATCCTGGAATCCCCGCGTAACGACTACAGCCGCTGTCCTTCAAACGGCAGCGTCAGGTGGTAGCCGTAGCGCCCGCGACGCACGAGCAACAACACGCTACGTCCCCGTCGCGCCGTGAGCAGGGCTTCACGGAAAGTGTCAGCGGTTGGAACCGGCTGGTTGTTCATCCGCAGCAGCACGTCCCCCGCCTCCAGGCCAATCTCCGATGCAGCGGAGCCCGGCCGCACCGCGGAGATGGCCATTCCGTTTTTATTCTCCTTCACCCGCAGTCCTAGCCGCTCCCACGCCAGGGTTTCGAGCAGGCGAGCTGGAAATTCAACCGGCGTGACCTGAACGGTGCGATTCGAGCCTGCTCGGAAGAGCACCAAGGGGAAGACCGAGCGGGCCGGATAACCCCTCACGCGCGAGTCGAAATCCTCCGCGTCCTGGATGCGTGAACCCCCCAATTCCGCCACCACGTCGCCCCGCTGGACACCCGCCTGCGAGGCCGGACTGTCGGGCTCCACGTTGGTGACGACGGCGCCGTAGGTGCGATCCCACCCGAGCTTCGCGGCGATCTGCGAGGGGAGATCCGCCGTGTCCATGCCCACCCACGCGGGGCGCACCTTCCCGAAGCGCGTGAGCTCGTCGACGATGCGCCGCACCTTGTCCGCGGGGATGGCGAAGCCGATGCCTTGACCGTTCGCGTAGATGGCGGTGTTGATGCCGATGATCTCCCCGTCCACGTTGAGCAGCGGCCCGCCGGAGTTGCCCGGGTTGATGGCCGCGTCCGTCTGGAGGAAGTCGTTGTAGACGCGGTCGTCCGCGCGGAACGTGCGGCCGATGGCGGACACCACGCCCGCCGTCACCGTCTTGCTCAGGCCGAACGGGCTGCCAATGGCCACCACCGTCTCGCCAATCATCAGGTCGGAGCTGGTGCCCAGCTTCGCGGTGGGCAGGGGCTGGCGCGCGTTGACCTTGAGGACGGCTAGGTCGTTGTTGGCGTCGCTGCCCACCACCTCCGCGTCGAACGTGCGCCCGTCCGCGAGCACGACGTGGATGGCGGACGCGCCCCGGATGACGTGGTCGTTGGTGACGATGATGCCCGACGCGTCGATGATGGCGCCGCTGCCCAGGCCCTGGATGCGCTGGCGCGTCTCCGGCTCCGCCACGCCCTGGCCGAAGAACTCCTCCAGCGGCGAGCGGGCGCGGCCGCGGAAGCGCGACTCCACCTCCTGCTCGGTGCCGATGTAGACGACCGCGGGGGAGACCTTCTGGACCACCTCCACCACGTCGCTGCGGCGCCGGGAGAGATCCGCGTGCGCGGGAACCGCCACCGCGAGCGCCACCAGCCAGAGCCCCCACCGGATGTGTGCTGCCCTCATGCCCTTCCTCCGTACGCCGCCTGGGATTGTCTCCCGGAAGACAGTCTGAATGTCGGGAAGGCCCCAGCCATTCCCGGGGTGTCTGGAAGCGGCGTCCGGCTCTTCATAGACCAGAAGGCGCCACCGTGAACGAGCACACTTTCAGGCAAGACGTCCTTGCCCCGGGTGGATTGCAAACCGGTGCGCCGGGGAGGACCCTGAACCGCATCCTGGCGCGACATGCTGCTCAAGCCCGCGGGGGCCGAGGGAGTTGCTTCACATGAGTCTCGTCCTGGTCGCGGATGATGAGCCGGCCGTGCTGGAGGTGTTGAGCCAGGTGGTGGAGGACCTGGGGCACGACGTCGTGCGGGCCCGGGATGGCGAGGAGGCGCTGGTGCTGGCGCGCGCGCGCCGTCCGCAGCTCGTGGTGACGGACCACATGATGCCGCGCATGAGCGGCATGGAGCTGTGCAGCCGGCTGAAGCAGGAGCCCGGCCTTCGCGAGGTGCCCATCATCCTGTTGAGCGCGGTGCTCCAGCAGGGCTCGCCGGACGCGTCCGCGTTCCTCAACAAGCCGTTCGAGATCAACGACTTCGAGATGCTGATCCGCCGCGCGCTGGAGAAGCTTCCGGGCGCGTCCCCCGAGCCGGCGACGCCGGTGGAGGCGCTGGGCCAGTGGGTGGCGCGCACGCTCCAGGGGCCGCTGGAGGTCGCGCGCGAGCAGCTGCGCAAGCTCCAGGGGCTGCCGCCCGCGAACCAGCTCGCCGTGGACGCGCTGGGCCTGCAGCTCCAGTCGCTGGAGCGGATGGGGCAGTACCTGCAGGACGCGGCGCGCCTGAGCGCGGGCAGCCTGACGCTCCGGCCGGTGGAGGGCGACCTTCGTTCGCACCTGGAGGCGTCGGTGGAGCGCTGTCGTGCGCGGGGTGACGGGGTGCCGGTGGAGGTGTCGGTGCCCGGCGAGCCGGTGGACCTGCGCTTTGATCCGGACCGCCTGGGGCAGGTGTTCGACGTGCTGTTGTCGAACGCGGCGCGCCAGGGTGGGGTGCGCGTGGAGCTGCGCGCGTCGGAGGAGCGGGTGCTCGTGCGGGTGAGCGACCCGGGGCCGGGCATCCCCGAAGCGGAGCTGCCCCGACTGTTCCAGGCCTTCCCGGACGGACCGGCCCGGGGTGAGTCGCTGGGCCTCTACGTGGCCTCGGAGCTGGCGAGGCTGCACGGGGGCGCGCTGTCGGCCGAGTCGATGCCCGGCCGGGGCGCGACGTTCAGCGTGTCGTTGCCGCGCGGGGCCTGACGCTCAGGCCTGCTGCGACTTCAGCATCCAGCCGATCATCTTGTAGAGCAGCCGGGCGCCCACGTTGGCGTCCCACTCGCTGCCCTCGGGGTCGGGGGCCACCTCCGTCAGGTCGAAGCCGACGATGGTGCGGCCCGAGCGCACGACGCCCGCGACGAGCGCGGTGGCCTCCGGGAAGGACAGGCCGCCGGGAACGGGGGTGCCGGTGTGCGGGCACAGCACGGGGTCCAACCCGTCGATGTCGAACGACAGGTAGACCTGCTGCGGCAGCTTGTCGACGATCTGCTTCACCTGCTGGTTCCAGGGCAGGCCGTCGAAGCGGTTCTGCTGGAGGGTGGCGTCGAAGAAGGCCTGGATGCGACCGCCGGACTGCTCGATGTAGCGGTGCTCGTTCTCGCTCATGTCGCGCAGGCCGACCTGGACGAGCGTCTTCACGCCGGGGATGCGCTCCGCGACGTTGTAGAAGATGGACGCGTGCGACCAGGTGAAGCCCTCGTAGGCCACGCGCAGGTCGGCGTGCGCGTCCAGGTGCAGCACGCCCATGCCGGGGTACTTCTCCGCGTGGGCCTGGATGATGCCGAAGGAGATGGCGTGGTCGCCTCCCACGGCGGCCACGCGCTTGCCCTGCTCCAGCCAGTGCTTCGCGGTGCGGTAGACGTGGTCGTTGAGCTTCTCGCTGAACCCGTTCACGTCGCGCGCGGCGGCGAGCAGCTCCGGCGTGCCCTCCTCGATGCCGCCGGCCTCGATGACGATCTGCGCGCGCTCCTTGGCGCGGGTGTTCCACTCGTGCAGCTCGGAAGGGGCCTCGAGCATGGCGATGCCGCGCTCGTACGGCCGGCCGGTCTCCACGTCGAACAGGTCCACCTGGCGGCTGGCGTCGAGCAGGGCGGCGGGCCCGTCGGACGTGCCGCCGCCGTAGCTGGTGGTGGCCTCGAAGGGCACGGGGATGACGATGACGTGGGCCTCCTCGGGCGAGTGGGGGAGGCCGAAGATGCCGGAGCCCGGCTGCGCGGCGGCCGCGGGGTCGAAGTGGGTAGCCATGGCGGCGCAGGATACGGTTCCGCCCCCCGCACGCAACGGCTTCCGTGATGCCTGGCTGCCTGGGGGCTACAGTCCGCCCCGGAGCCGTGACAGGAAGGGTGCGATGGCGACGAAGCGGGCAGGGCCGGTGAGGCGCAAGGGACGGCTCACGGTGGACGACGTGCGGGAGCTGGCGTTGGCGTTGCCCTCGACGGAGGAGCGCCCCTCGTACGGCACGCCGGGCTTCCGGGTGGGCGACAAGCTCTTCGCGCGGGTGCTGGACGAGGACTCCATCGTCATCAAGGTGGACTTCGACCACCGGGAAGCGCTGCTCCAGTCAAAGCCAGACGTCTTCCGGGTGACGCCCCACTACCAGGACTGGCCCATGGTCATCGTCCAGCTCACGACGGTGGACCGGCCCCTGCTGCAATCCCTGCTCAAGGAGGCCTGGCTCCGGTGCGCGTCGCCCAAGGTGCTCAAGGCCCTGCAGGCACCGGAGCCCGGAGTGAAGCCCGCGCGAGCCGCTAAGAAGGCTCCGGCCCGGAAGCGGAGCCCTTCGTAGCCGCTACTCCCAGCGCACCACGACCTTGCCCACGGTGGTGTTGTCCGCCATCCGCTCCAGCCCGGAGCGGAGCTCCGCCATGGGCAGCACTTCATCCACCACGGCCTTCAGCGCGCCGGAGTCGAACAGCGGCAGCAACTGGCGCTCCGCCGCCTGGGTCAGCGCCATCTTCTCCTCCGCGTGCCGGCTCCTCAGCACCGTCCCCGTGATGCGCAGCCGCTTGCGCATCACCACGCCCAGGTCCAGGTCGACGCGCGTCCCCGCCACCGAGCCCACCTGCATCAGTCGGCCCCGGGGCGCCATCGCCTTCAGCGACTCGGGCAGGTAGTTGCCGCCCACGAGGTCCAGGCACACGTCCGCGCCCCGGCCCCCCGTGGCCTCCAGCACCGCGTCCGCGAACACGGGCGGTGACGACGCACAGAGCACCGTGCGCCCCACACCCCACCCGGAGGCCCGCGCCAGCTTCTCCGCATTGCGTCCCGTGCCCACCACCTGGACGCCCATCGCCCGGCAGAGCAGCGCCGCCGCGGCGCCCACGCCGCTCGCCACCGCGTGCACCAGCACCGTCTCCCCGGGCCGCAGGTCCGCCTGGAGCACCAGCGCGTCCCAGGCCGTGAGGTACGCCTCCGGCAGCGCCGCCGCGTCCGCGAAGTCCATCCCGTGCGGCATGCGCAGCACCTCGCGCTCGTGCGTGGTGAGCACCTCGCTCCACGCGCCCCCGCCCACCAATCCCATCACCCGGTCCCCGACCTTGAACTTCCGCGCCCGGGGACCCACGGCCACCACCTCGCCCGCGTACTCCAGGCCCGGCACGTCCTGCGGCACGTCGGGCGGTGGCGGGTAGACGCCCCGCACCTGGAGCAGGTCCGCCCGGTTGAGCGCGCTCGCCCGCACGCGCACCTGCACTTCGTTCGGCCCGGGCGTGGGCTCCGGCCGCTCGTCGAGCGCGAGCACCTCCGGACCGCCCGGCTGCGTGATGCGCATGACCTTCATGGCTGGACTCCCCGGGAAACCACCGCTGTTCACAACAACAACCGCGTCACCAATCCGAAGTACGTCAGCAGCGTGATGTTGTCGGACACCGCCAGCACCAGCGGCGCCGACGCCAGGTGCGGATCCACCTTCAGTCGCTTGAACAGGAACGGCAGCACTCCGCCCAGGCACGACGCCAGCGTGGCGGACACCGTCACCGACACGAACAGCGCCAGGGGGAAGCCGAACCCCGGTGAATAGATGCGCCCCAGGAGCGCCACCACCGTGGCCGCCATCATCCCGGCGAGGCTCGCGGCCAGCACCTCGCGCACCACCACCTTCCGGTCCACGTCCCCGTGCGCGACCATCGACGCGGCCACCGCCGTCGTCTGCACGCCCAGGCTCTCCGACAGCACCAGCACCATCGGGATGAAGGCGCTCACCACCACCACCTCCGCCACCGTGTGCTCGAAGAGGCGTGTCGTCGTGGCCGCGAGGAACCCGCCCGCGATGTTCACGAGCAGCCACGGGAAGCGCTTGAGCGCGAGCCGCACCGGCCGCGTCTCCTGGAGCTCCCCCTGGGGCAGGCCCACGAAGCGGTAGACCTCGTCGCGCACCCGGCCCTCCACCTCGTCGAAGAGGGTGTCGGAGAACGCGTCCACGAACTGGTTCATCTCCACCACGCCCACGATGCGTCCGTCCGCGTCCACCACCGGGAACGCCAGGAAGCGGTAGGTGACGAAGAAGTCCTCCACCACCGCGTCGGACGCGTCCACCGGCAGCTTCACCACCCGTGTGAACATCAGCGAGGCGATGCGCTCCCCGGGCGCCGCGCGGATGAGCTTGCGTAGGGGCACCACGCCCGCCAGCCGGCCGTCCGGGTCGCACGCGTAGCAGTAGAAGATCTCCCCGGTGCCGGGGTTCGCGCGGATCTTCTCCAGCGCCTCGGCCACCGTGTCCTCCACGCCCACGGCGGTGAAGTCCCGGGACAGCCGGTCGCTCTGCAACAGCGTGTGAGCGTTCTCCGGGGTCGTCTGCACGGCCGGGCCAAGAAACGTCCTGGCAAGCGCGAGCGTCAAGGCTTATCTAAGTCCACGTCCGCCATGCCCCTTCAGCCGTGTCCCATCTGTCAGAAGCCCGTGGCTCCCCGTCCGGAGAACACGTCCCAACCGTTCTGCTCCCGCCGCTGCCGCGCCGTGGACCTGGGCCGCTGGCTGGGCGAGGAGTACCGGGTGCCCGACCGCCAGGCCGACGAGCGGGAGGACGAAATGCCCTCCGGCGGCACCGACCGCGGCCACGACGCCTGAACGACGGAGCAGGGGAGCGTGCCACCGCAGGGCCTGTGTCCGTGCGCCCTGGGAGCTTCCGGGCAGGCGTTCCACTGGAGTCGCGGGGGGAGTGACGGTATACCCGGCCGCTGTGAAACGCGCCGTCAACCTCATCGCCAGCCTGCTCGTCACAGTTGCCTTCATGTGGTGGGCCTTCCGGGACACGGACGTGTCCACGCAGGTCGCCAGCCTCAAGGCGGCCAACTACGCGTGGGTGCTGCCGTACTTCCTGTGCCTCGCGTGCATCCATGTCTTCCGCGCGCTGCGGTGGGGCGCGCTGCTGTCGGGGCTGGAGCGGGTCCCGTTCCGTAAGCTCAATGAAGCGTCCGGCATCGGCTTCATGATGCTGCTGGTGCTGCCGTTCCGCCTGGGGGAGTTCGCCCGGCCCTTCCTCATCGCCCAGCGCAGCAACATCCGCCGCAGCGCGGCCATGACGTCCGTGGTGCTGGAGCGCATCGTGGATGGGCTCTTCGTCGCGGCCCTGTTCCGCGTGCTGCTCTTCTTCGTCCCGGTGGAGACCGAAGGGGTGCGGTACGTGAGGCTGGGCTCGTGGCTGATGTTCGCCGTGTTCGGCGGCGGGCTCGTGTTCCTGCTCGTGGGCCTGTGGCACCAGGAGCGCACGGTGCGGCTGGTGCGCGCCACCGTGGGCCGCTTCTCCCCGAACGTCGCGGAGAAGGTGGCCGACATCGTGGACACCTTCGTCGGCGCCATGCGCCAGCTCCCCGACCGCAAGCACATCGCGCTCTTCTTCCTCTACACGGTCCTGTACTGGGGCGTGAACGGCCTGGGCATGGCGCTGCTCGCCCGCGCCTTCGACTGCTCTGGCGCGGCCCCCGGCGTCGCCTGCGAGCCCATGGGGCTGTCGCTCTTCCAGTCGTACATCGTGATGTGCGTGCTGGTGGTGGGCGTGATGATTCCCGCCGCGCCCGGGATGATGGGCACCTTCCAGGCGGCCACCAAGGTGGGCCTGGGCCTGTTCCTGCCCGCCGCGGTGGTGAACGCCCACGGGCTCGCCTACGCCAACGTGCTGTGGCTGTGCCAGACGGCGCAGCAGATCATCTTCGGCCTCATCCTCCTGTCCATCAGCCACATGTCCTTCCGCGAGCTGGCCGGGAACATGAAGAAGGACGGCGGCGACCCCAACGTGAGCCGCTCGTCGTCCGCGGCCTGAGGGGCCTCGAGCGGAAGGGCTACGGG
>NZ_RAWB01000246.1 GCF_003612055.1 Corallococcus llansteffanensis | reverse complement strand
GGGTGGGGCTGGTGCACGGCCTGCTCGTGGTGGAGGGCGGTCCCGCCCGGCCGCACGCCTGGGTGCGGGTGGCGCTGCGCGGAGGCGGGACGCTGGACCTGGATCCGACCTCGTTGGACCCGGTGCACCCGGACACGCACCTGCCGCTGGCGCTGGTCACCCCGGACGGCCCCGGCCTGGAGGCCGGGGAGCGCTGGCTGTCGCTCCTGCGCGGGGAGTGGCGGGTGGGGCGCGCTACTCGAAGGGAATGATGGACAGCTTCGCGCCGGTCTTCACTTCCAATATCTCCTTGGCGCGGGCCGGCAGGTAGATGACCTGGTTGTCCAGGCGGGCCTGGCAGCGCACGGAGCGGAAGCGGTTGCGGCCCGACTCGCGCTCGGCGGCGACGAGCACGTCATCTCCCTCCAGCTCGAAGTCCTCGTCCGCCAGCTTCACCGTGCGGTAGCGGCGCACCAGGGTGATGTCCGCCGTGTCCGCCTCGAAGTGGGGGCCGCCGTCGAACGGGTCGATGCGCTCCACGTACCGGAAGCCCACCCGCTCCAGCATCCGCTGCACGCCGCGCGTGGCCGGGCCCACTTCGCCCAGCACCTTCTGCACGCGGTCCGGGAACAGCGACGCGTAGATGTCCGACGAGGGGAACAGCTCCTTGATGAACTCCTTGTTCTGGCGGCTCAGCCGGTCGGCCTCCAGGTAGGTGAGGCCGGTGAACTTCTTCCCGCACGCCTCCCACAGGAGGCTGCGCCCGTCCGGGAGCAGCGGCGGCAAGAGCTCCGCCAGCACGCGCGGACGGAACAGCCGCCGGTGCATGGAGATGAAGAGGAAGCGCACGAAGGACAGCTGCTTGCCGGGCTTGTCCGGCGTCGCCCGGTAGGGCGGGTCCACCACGAGCCCGCCAATCTCCGTGGGGCCCTCGTAGTTGTACGCGATGGACAGCACCTTGTGCCGCAGGTGCCGCTCCAGTGAGGCCGAGTAGTGCTCCCGCTCGCTCACCTCGTAGTAGATGTGCGGCGCTTCGTACGTGCCGTGCTGGGCGATGATCATCGACGTGCCGATGATGAGGCTGTTGCGCACGTCCTCCAGCACGAAGAGGTACTCGCGCTCGAACGGGTCCTTCACCTTGCCGGCGAAGCTCTTCACCGACTTGTCGATGATGGCCTCGAGCGTCTCCTCGTTGTTCGGCAGGTTGACCGTGTTCAGCACCGCGGCGAGACGCTTCAGGCCGGGCAAGTCGGTTTTCTGGACGTCACGCAGCACGAGCATGGGGCACGCGAAGGGCACCCTGGAGAGGGAGCGCCGGAAGGGCCCGCGACCATACACCACGCCCCCGGGCCGTCAGCCTCCTGCATGCTCCCTTGTCAATGACGCGTTGCGTTCAGGACACCGCTCTCCCGTCCGCTCGGTGGGTATGAGCGGGTGACGCCAGACGTGAAACATGTATTGAACGGGCCAGGGCTCGGCTGCCCGCATGCCCTGTTGTCAGGCGTGTTGGAATGGACTTGAGAGGGAATGAAGTGGGGGAATGACTTGAGGTAGGGTTTGTAAAAGCTTTGCCGTCAAAGCTTCGTAGCGACCCCCTTCCTGTTCCCCTCCCCCCAAGGATTCATCATTGAAAGCACTGAGCCTCTGGCTTGCGATGTGTTTGCTCCCGGGCCTCGCCGCGGCGGAAATCGTCTGGCGGGGAGACTTCGAGACGGGAGACCGCTCGCAATTCAGCACGACCCAGATGGTGAGTTCAGACCGGCTCCAGGTCGTGACGAGCCCGGTGGCCGAGGGCAAGTACGCGCTGAAGGCGACGGTGAAGCAGGGCGATGATCCCATCAACTCCAGCGGCAACCGCAACGAGCTCGTCTATCTGAGCCGCGAGAAGGTGGGGTCGGAGTACTGGTACCGCTGGAAGGTGATGTTCCCGAACGACTTCCCCAGCGTGGACGCGTGGCAGCTCTTCACGCAGTGGCACCACGATGGGTGCTGCGGGTCGCCCCCGGTGGAGTTCTTCGTCAAGGGCGAGGTCATCCGCATGACCGTGAACGACAGCGGCACGGTGTGGAGCACGCCGCTGAAGCGTGGTGTGTGGCAGGAGTTCGTCTTCCACGTGAAGTGGTCGCCGGACCCGTCCGTGGGCTTCGTGGAGCTGTGGCACAACGGCAAGCAGGTGCTGGCCAAGAAGAAGGCCATGACGATGTACGCCGGCCAGAGCAGCTACCTGAAGATGGGCCTGTACCGGGACGACTCCATCACGCCGGTGGGCGTCGTCTACCACGACGGTTACATCCAGGCGACGAGCCGCGAGGACGTGTTCCCCCCGGTGGTGCAGCCTGATCCGCAGCCGGTGGACGCGGGCACTCCGGTGGACCCGGCGGTGGACGCGGGCAGCCCGGTGGACCCGGTGGTGGATGCGGGCACTCCGGTGGATCCGGAGCCGGTGGTGGATGCGGGCACCCCGGTGGACCCGGACCCGACGCAGGGCGGGACGAAGCCGGACACCGCGGTGAAGCCGTTGCCGCTGGACGAGGGCGACGAGCGCTACCAGGGTGGGTGCTCGGCGAGCGGAGGTTCGCTGGCGGCGTTCTCGTTGCTGGGGCTGCTGGGCCTGCTGGGTTCGCGCCGTCGTCGTCGGAGCTGAGGCGTGGAAGGGCCCTCCCGCGCCGGCATGCCGGTGCGGGAGGTGTTTCGCGGGATGGGTTGAAGGGGTCGGCGCTTCCATGCGAGGAGGCGCGGGTGATGACTCCTCCCCGACCGTGGTGGTTGCTGCTGCTGTGTGGCCTTCTGTTGACCGCGTGCGCGGGTCCGCAAGGCCGTGCGCCCTCGCGCTATGAGCAGACGATGGACTCGGCGACGAGCGGCTGCCTGCGCAACCCGGCCTGCGCGACGCAGGTGGGCGAGGACGCCGTGCTGCCGTGGCTGTCGAGGGCGGCGGCGCGAGCGGGCCAGGCCGCCGCGATGCTGCGCGTGTGGGAAGCCGCGGAGGTGGCCCATGTGGAGCGGGTGCTGGTGGAGTGCGCGAAGCAGGCGAACTCCGACGTGAACGAGCGGCTCCTGGGCCCGGGACGGCGGACCACCCCTGAGGTGTGCACGGAGAAGGTGCTGGACGCGAACGGGCGCGAGGTGACGCGGGCGATGCAGTTGGGGGAGGCGAAGCACGCGGCGGCGCTGGAGTGCGTGCAGCGGGTGCTGGGGGCCACGGACGCAGGACGGTTCAGCGTGGAGCCGCGCTACTTGAAGGACGCGACGACGGGGCGGACCCGGTGGCTGGACCCGGAGGAGGTGGCCCAGTGGCTACAGGACGGGCAGTTCTACCTGCTGACAGGGAGCATCGTCCCGGACGTGGTGCTGCACGCGCTCGGGAACCCGCTCAAGGTCCAGCGGATCTACGACTTCAAGTTTCCGTGCCCGGTGTCCAATCCACCCATCTGGGACATCTATGCTCCCGGACATTCCTTCGCTGGAAAGACCCAGAGGGACGTCTATCAGCAGCTCCTGAACGCGGACCGGGCTCCCCAGCTGGTATCTCCCAACTTCGGAGTTCAATGATGACCCTGCGAGTGCCCGAAGTTCGTGAAGCCATTGATATCGAGGGCGAGCCGGTGGTCCTCCTGCGAGAGGGTGTGAGCATTGCCTTCTACATCCGGGCTCCTCACGAAGAGATTGCCCCTGCTTTGTGGCATGCACTGGAGCGCTACCGTCAGGCCATCCAACCGAGACACCTGGGTTGGTACGTGGATTACTCGGGAGACTGGCTGGCGCTGGACTCGGAGGGCGAGGCGGGCCTTCGTGCCCGGATGTTGGAACCCTCGTTTGCCATCCTGCAGGTAAAGGAGCGGCCCGACTCCGTCACAGGAGTCGCTTTCCACTATCGCGGGCACGGCAATGGGCTCTCCGACTTCCGCAAGGACTATCCCCACAGCATCTGCGCCGTGGAGTTCCACTTGCCCATCGAGTTCCTGGACGACCCGGGCCCGGAGTGGATCCGCGCGCTGGCCCTCGACCTGGGGCGCGAGCTACCCTGGTCGTCAGGTCATGCCGGACTGTCGCTCGAAGTGGGCGCCTGGATTCAATCCCTCACGCCGCTCCTGCGAGAGAAGACCCTGCGTCACCCGGGTTTCGACCTGCCGCAACTGAACGACCTGGCCCTGCACCTGGGCTCACAGGTGCGGGCCCCCGCGTGGCTCACCTTCCTGGGCCCGCCCGTACTGAAGGAATTGGGCGGCGCGGAAGGGCTGCGCTCCCGGCTGACCTCACCGAAGACGACGATCCACGCGCTCTCCGAGGACCGCGTGGTGGTGTCCCTGGGGCCCGTGCCTGAAGCCGGCGACCTGGAAGCCGGCGACACGCTGCCGCACTACCGCGAGCTGGCCCGGGTGCTGGAGCCGTGGCTCTACGCGCACCCCTACGACTGGGGCGGGTTCACGAAGGAGGAAGTCCGCCGCTGGGAGCGCCGCTTCCTCTGACGCTCACCCCGCCAGCGCGGGGTAGTCCACGTAGCCCTCGGGTCCGGGCGTGTAGAACTTCTCCGGGGTCGCCGCCGCGAGGGGCGCGTCGCGCTGCATGCGCTGCACGAGGTCCGGATTGGCGATGTAGGGCCGGCCGAAGGAGATGAGGTCGGCCTGCCCTGCCTCCAGCGCGGCCTGGGCACGGGCGCGCTCGAAGCCCCCGTTGAGGATGATGGGCCCCTCGAAGCTCGCGCGCACGGCCTGCATCGTCGCCGCGAAGCCTTCGTGCGGGTTGGCGACGATGTGCACGTACAAGAGCCCGCGCAGGCCTCGCGCGAGCGTCGCGTACTGCGCCTGGACCTCGTCGTGCAGCGGCAGGTCGTTGAACGTGTTGTGCGGCGACAGCCGGATGCCCACGCGCTCCGGGCCAATGGCGTCGGCCGTCGCCTTCACGACCTCCAGGACGAAGCGGGCGCGCTTCTCCACGCTGCCCCCGTACCCGTCGGTGCGCCGGTTGGAATGCGGGTGCAGGAACTGCTCGAGCAGGTAGCCGTTGGCCCCGTGCAGCTCCACGCCGTCGAAGCCCGCCGCGATGGCGTTGCGCGATGCGCGCACGAACTCCTCGCGGGCCTCGTCGAGGTCCGCCGCGCTCATCTCCTCGGGCGCGGACATCGGCTGGAGTCCCTCCTGGTCGGTCCACATCTTGCTGTTCGCGGTCACCGCGCTCGGCGCCACCACGCGGGCCCCGGCGGGCAGGTTGTTCACGTGCGCGATGCGTCCCACGTGCATGAGCTGGGCGAGGATGCGTCCCCCCGCGGCGTGGACGCTGTCGGTGATGGACCGCCAGGCCCGGGTCTGCTCTTCGGAGAAGAGGCCGGGGATGCGCGCGTAGCCGAGCCCGTTCGGCGACGGCGCGATGCCCTCGGTGAGGATGAGGCCCGCCGAGGCCCGCTGCGTGTAGTACGCGCGCATCAAGTCATTGGGCACGCCGCCAATGGCGCGGCTGCGCGTCATCGGCGCCATGACGACGCGGTTGGGGAGGGCGAGCGGGCCCAGACGATAGGAAGAGAAGAGGTCCATCGGCGTGCTCCTGGAGCAGGGGAGACCCCAATCTCCGCGCTTCCCAGGCCTTGGACAATGGGGCTTTCACCGGACATCCTGTCCGTCCATGCGGACAATGCCCCAGGCGGACCCCGGCGCCGTCCTCGCCTTCGTCGCGGTGGTGGAGCACTCGAGCTTCCGCGGCGCGGCGCGGGCGCTCGGCATTCCCAAGTCGACCCTCAGCCAGCGCGTCGCGCTGCTCGAGGAGCACCTCGGCGCGCGGCTCCTGTCGCGCACCACGCGCTCGGTGACGCTGACCGACATCGGCGCGAGCTATCACCGCGAGGTCGCGCCCGCGATCTCCGCGCTCAACGCCGCCGAGGCGCTCGTCGGCGAGCTGCAGGCGCACCCCACCGGACGCCTGCGCATGACGGCCCCCATCGAGATGGGCCAGCGCGTGCTCGGGGACGTGCTCGCCCACTACGCCACGCGCTTCCCCGAGGTGAAGGTCGAGGTCGACCTGACGGACCGGCAGGTGGCCCTGGTCGAGGAGGGCTACGACCTGGCGGTGCGCGTGGGGCCGCTCACCGACTCGCGGCTCGTCGCCCGCCGCCTGGGCCCGCCGCAGCACCTGCGCGTCTACGCGAGCGACACGTACCTGCGAAGCGCCGGGACGCCGAAGCGGCCGCGCGACCTCGCCGCCCACCGCTGCCTGGTGATGACGGGCACGCGGGCGCCCACGACGTGGACCTTCCACTCCGGGCGCAAGAAGGAGGGGGTGAGCATCGAGCCGCACCTGGCCGTCAACAGCTACGAGGTGCTCTGCGAGCTCACCGTGGCCGGAGTCGGCCTCGCGAGGCTGCCGGCGATGTACGTGTCGCGCTCGGCCGCCCGGCGGGAGCTGCGGGAGTTGCTGCGTCCGTACGCCGTGCCCCGTCAGCCGTTCGCCGTCTACCCGAGCGCGCGCAACGTCTCCCCCGCGATGCGCGCCATGGTCGACGTGCTCGTCGAGCGCTTCGACCTGGCGCCCTGGGAACGCCCGCCCGAGCGCGGGTCCTGAAGACGGGGGTGGGTTCGGCAGACACGGCCAGTCCGCAACCGTTAGGATGTCTCACGATGGCTGAACAGACGCCGCCCTACTGGCTCCTCATCTCCGTGCTCTTCAGCTCCCAGCCCCTCACGCCCGCGCTGGCGATGACGCTGCACGAGGCCGCCTATGAGCTGTACACGCGGGGCGAGGGCTCCCGCGAGGTCGCGGGCGATCTGCTCTCCGGCCGCGTCACCAACCTGCGCAAGGACATGTCCCTGGGCGGCATCGCCGGGCCCGCCTTCGAGGCGGAGATCGAAACCGAGCGCGGCTCCGGCATGGTGCGCTTCATGCTCACGCGCCAGGGGCTGGAGCTGATGAAGGCCCAGGCGCCCGCCGCGCCGTCGAGGCCGAAGTACCTCAACTGAGGGAGGGGGAGCCCGCCCGCCCGGTCGCTCCCGGCGCAGGGACACCGTCACCACCTTGGGGATTCAAGGGAGGAATGACGGCATGGACCCCAAGGACGAATACATGAAGCGTGGCGCCGGCATCCCGCTGGACCCCGCGAAGCAGAAGGACCCCGAGGAGGACGGCGACCGGGTGCCCGCCGAAGGGCGCGCCGAGGAGCTCAACGACGTCACCGGGCAGAACGGCGGCCAGCGCACCGACGTCGACAAGCCCTGGAAGGACACGCGGAGCCGCCATGACGGCATCCGCGACAAGTACAACGCCGACAGCGACAAGAAGAAGCCGTGACACACCGGGGGAGGAGCCCCGGTCGCGGGGCTACTCCTTCTCGAGGTCGATCTTCATCCCGCCCATGTGGAGGATGGACTGGGACAGGGTGACGGCGGAGCCAATGGCCAGCTCCTCCAGGGCCTTGGCCTCCTCGCTCTGGGGCTCGGCGGCGCCCGTCTGGGTGCCGGCCTGCTGGCCCGCGGCGCCCTGGGCCGTGGCGCCCGTGTAGGTGCCCACGAACGAGCCGTGCGGCGTGGCCCCGGCCTGCGCCAGCGCGGACGCCACCACGGAGCCGCCCGACACCTGCGGGCCGGCCTTGGGCGTCTGCGCGGACACACCCTGCATCAGCGAGCCGAAGCGGCTGCCCGACACCGGCGTGGACGTGTTCGTCGTGGCCGGCTGCACCCGAGGACCGGAGAGGGACGTGATGCGGTTCATGGCGGCTCCCGTCAAAAGCCCCGGTCGCTGGCACACCCGGGGGCGCGCCTGTGGGGCTTCAAGTTCTCCCCATTATCGCCCTGGACCCCGGAAAGTTGCGGATTCTGGCGCCAGGAACGGCGAAGGCCGCGCAATCCCTGGGGAATCTTCCCCCAAGGGACTGGCGGCCTCCTTCAATCCAGCGGCTGCGGGGCCCGGCCTAGAACTGGTGGGCCTCGGTGGACTCGTGCAGGGCCAGGGTGCTGGCGCTGCCGCCGGAGATGACCTCGGCGACCTGGTCGAAGTAGCCGGTGCCCACCTCGCGCTGGTGGCGCGTGGCGGTGTAGCCGTCCTTCTCCGCGCCGAACTCCGCCTGCTGCATCTCGCTGTAGGCCGCCATGCCGCGGTCCTTGTACTTCCGCGCCAGCTCGTACATCGAGAAGTTCAGCGCGTGGAAGCCGGCCAGCGTGACGAACTGGAACTTGTAGCCCATGGCGCCCAGCTCGCGCTGGAACTTCGCGATGGTGCTGTCATCCAGGTTCTTCTTCCAGTTGAAGGACGGCGAGCAGTTGTACGCGAGCATCTTGTTGGGGAACTTCTTGCGGATGCCCTCGGAGAAGGCCTTCGCCTGCGCGAGGTCCGGGGTGCTCGTCTCGCACCACACGAGGTCCGCGTAGGGCGCGTACGCGAGGCCGCGCGCGATGGCGCACTCCAGGCCGCCCTTGATGCGGTAGAAGCCCTCGCCGGTGCGGCCCGCCGCCTTGTCGATGAAGGCGTGGTCGTACTCGTCCGCGTCGCTCATCAGGAGCTTGGCGCTGTCCGCGTCCGTGCGCGCGACGAGCAGCGTGGGCACGCCCATCACGTCCGCCGCCAGGCGCGCCGCCGTCAGCGTGCGCACGAAGTGGCTGGTGGGCACCAGCACCTTGCCGCCCATGTGGCCGCACTTCTTCTCGCTGGCCAGCTGGTCCTCGAAGTGCACGCCCGCGGCGCCCGCTTCGATCATGCCCTTCATCAGCTCATAGGCGTTGAGCGGACCGCCAAAGCCGGCCTCCGCGTCCGCGATGATGGGCGCGAACCAGTAGCGGTCATTGCGGCCCTCCGCGTGGTCGATCTGGTCGGCGCGGCGCAGGGCGTTGTTGATCTTCTTCACCACGGTGGGGACGCTGTCCACCGGGTACAGGCTCTGGTCCGGGTACATCTGGCCGGCCGAGTTCGCGTCCGCGGCGACCTGCCAGCCGGACAGGTAGATGGCCTTGAGGCCCGCGCGCACCATCTGCACGGCCTGGTTGCCGGTGAGGGCGCCCAGCGCGTTGATGTACTCGTCCGTGTGGAGCAGCTCCCACAGGCGACGGGCGCCCATCTCCGCCAGGGTGTGGCTCACGCGGATGGAGCCCCGCAGCTTCTCCACGTCCTTGTCGGTGTAGTTGCGGGTGATTCCCTCGAAGCGCTGGGCGTGGAGCTTCGCGTGGGGGGAGGCGTCGGAAGTGGTCGGCGTCGCGTCGTACATGCCAGGACTCCTGAGGGACTGCGGTGAAGGGTTGAGCAAGGGTTCAAGACTTCAAGAAGGCGTCAGGGCTTCGCGGCTTCCGCATCCAGGGCCTCGTAGGCCGGCAGGGTGAGGAAGTCCTCGAAGGTGGGTGAGGTGGACAGCTGCTCGAAGAGGGCGCGGGACTTCTCGACGTGGGCCTGGCCGTAGCGCTCGGCCACGCCTTCGCGGGACAGCTGGGCCATCTCCTCCGCCAGCAGCTTGCGGAACAGCTCCAGCGTCACCTTGCGGCCGTCGTCCAGCGTGGCGCCGTGGTGGATCCACTGCCACACCTGGGCGCGGGAGATTTCCGCCGTGGCCGCGTCCTCCATCAGGTTGTAGAGGGGCACGCAGCCCAGGCCGCCCAGCCACGCGGCGGTGTACTGGATGCCCACGCGCAGGTTGTGGCGCAGGCCCTCCTCCGTCCGGGTGCCGGAGGGCAGCTTGAGCAGGTCGGCCTCCGTGACGCGCACGTCCTCGCGCTTGTTGGCCACCTGGTTGGGGCCCTTCATCTGGGCGTCGAAGATCTCCTTGGCCACCGGGACGAGGCCGGGGTGCGCGACCCAGGTGCCGTCGTGGCCGTTCTTCGCCTCGCGCTGCTTGTCGGCGCGCACCTTGGCCATCACCGCGTCGTTGGCGGCGGCGTCCCCCTTGATGGGGATGAAGGCGGCCATGCCCCCCATGGCGTGCGCGCCCCGGCGGTGGCACGTCTGGATGAGCAGCTGCGAGTAGGCGTTGAGGAAGCCCTTGTCCATCGTCACCTGGCTGCGGTCGGGCAGCACCACGGACGGGTCGGACTGGAGCGTCTTGATGAAGCTGAAGATGTAGTCCCAGCGGCCGCAGTTGAGGCCGGCGGAGTGCTCGCGCAGCTCGTAGAGGATTTCATCCATCTCGAACGCGGCGGGCAGCGTCTCGATGAGGACGGTGGCCTTGATGGTGCCGGGCGCGATGCCCAGCTCGCTCTGGGCCAGGTGGAACACGTCGTTCCACAGCCGGGCCTCCAGGTGGCTCTGCATCTTCGGCAGGTAGAAGTACGGGCCGGTGCCGCGCTGGAGCTGCTCCTTCGCGTTGTGGAAGAAGAACAGGCCGAAGTCGAAGAGGGAGCCGGAGATGGGCTTGCCGTCGATGCGCACGTGGCGCTCCGGCAGGTGCCAGCCGCGCGGGCGCACGAAGAGGACGGCGTGCTTTTCATTCAGCGCGTACTGCTTCCCGTTCTCCGCCGTGAACGCGATGGTCTTCCGCACGGCGTCGCGCAGGTTCACCTGGCCGCGCACCACGTTGTCCCAGGTGGGGCTGTTGGCGTCCTCGAAGTCCGCCATGAAGACGCTCGCGCCGGAGTTGAGCGCGTTGATGATCATCTTGCGGTCCACCGGACCGGTGATCTCCACGCGCCGGTCCTGGAGGTCCGCGGGCACCGGGGCCACCGTCCAGTCGCCCTTGCGCAGGCCCTCCGTCTCCGGCAGGAAGTGGG
The DNA here is from genome assembly GCF_003612055.1 of Corallococcus llansteffanensis. Taxonomy (GTDB): domain Bacteria; phylum Myxococcota; class Myxococcia; order Myxococcales; family Myxococcaceae; genus Corallococcus; species Corallococcus llansteffanensis. The sequence goes on along the minus strand of NZ_RAWB01000246.1, from coordinate 3,595 downwards.
GGCGCTCGCCCTTGCGCCAGCCTTCCGCCACCTTCTTGCGCCGCTCCAGCAGCGCCTCGCGCCGCTCCCCGAAGGTGCGCACCAGCTTCGCCACGAACGCCATGGCGTCCTGCGTCAGCACCGTCGCGTAGTCCGGGTGCCAGGACCCCTCGACGCTCACGCCCGGACCGAAAGTGGGCGGGTTCTGGGAGGTGCTGGCGTCCATGGTGGCTCCTGACGAGATGCGTTGTAAACCGCTGTGATGGGCTGAAAGATGTTCCCTTCGTCTGGGGAAGGGAAGTCTGGGTGAATTAGAAGCTGCTTGCCTGTAAGGCTGTCAACATCCCCGGGATTAAATTTGTAAATCCACTGACGCAGCGGGACATAACCCCCCGGAATCCCTCGTCGTGGGGGGCGCAATCACCTGGAGCGGCCTCCGTAGGTAGGGATGGAGCCCCCGATGCGACAAGCGGGGACAGGACGGAGAGGTCACCTCATGGACGTGACGACACGATGCAGGGCTTGTTCGAGGGAGCTGTCCGGGGTGGAGACGAGCTGCCCGCACTGCCGCACGCGGACGGTCCCGCTGCACCGGGGCGAGGGGCGGGCGGTGCTGGGGGTGTGCGCGGCGCTGGCCCGGGAGTTCGGTGTGGACGTCGCGCTGATGCGGGTGGCCTTCGTGGTGATGCTCGTGGCGTCGGCGGGGTCGGCCGCGGGCCTCTACCTGCTCGTCTGGGCGTTCACCCCGGCACGGCTGGGGGGCAATGCGCCCCTGCAGGCGCCGCTGGACTGGGTCTCCAAGGTGGGGAGCGCGCCCGTGGAGGACGACGAGCCGCGCTGGGAGCGGCGCGTCTGATTCGAGCAGGCGCCTGCTAGACGCGCCAGGCGCCGGCCGCGGTCTCCATGCGCTCGGCCACGCCGCGCAGGTCCTGGGTCATGCGCTGGGTGTCGTGCATGGCCTGGAGGGTCTCGTCCATCATCCGGGACAGGTCCGTGACAGCGGTGAAGATCTGCGCGATGCCCGCGTTCTGCTGGATGACGGCGGCGGCGATCTGCTGGGCCGCGGACGCGTTGTCCGTGATGATGTCCGTCAGCGCGTGCAGGCTCTGACGGGTGGCGCGCACCTGGGAAAGCCCCGCCTCGGAGCGGCGCTGGCCTTCCTCGGAGAGCGCCACGGTGGACTGGATGCCGCCGCGGATGTCGTCCAGGACTTCGCGCACCCGGCCCGTGGCGTGGATGGACTGGTCCGCGAGGCTGCGGATCTCCCGCGCCACCACGCCAAAGCCCTGCCCGTGCTCCCCGGAGCGCACCGCTTCGATGGCCGCGTTGAGCGCGAGCATGTTGGACTGGTCCGCCAGGTCCTTCACCGTCTGGGTGATGCTGGCAATCTGGCTCGTGCGCTCGTGGAGCGAGGAGATGTCCGCGGCGAGGCGCGCCCCGTGGTCGCGCAGCTCCTCGAAGCCGTCCAGGCTGGCGCCGAGCGTCGTCTCCCCTTCGCTGCCCACTTCGCGCGCCCGCGCCACCAGCCCGAGCACCGCCTGGGAGCGCTGGGCGGCGAGCTGGGAGGTCTGCTGGATCTCCTGCGCGGTGACATGCGTCTCCTGGAGCGCGGTGGTCTGCTGGAGGAGGTTGCGCTCCTGCTGCTGGGTGGCGGTCGTCAGCTCCGCCACCGTCTGGCCCAGCACGCGCGTGCCCTGCTGGAGGCTGGTGGTGGACTCGCGCAGGTGGTCCATCATCCGCGCGAAGGCGGCCGCCAGCTCCCCCACCTCATCCTGTTGGTCCCGAAGCGCCACCTGCTGGGTGAGGTCGCCCTCGCGCACGACGCGGGACACCAGGGCACTCAGCAGGGTGATGGGGCGGGTCACGCTTCGCGCCAGGGCCCAGGCGGCCAGGGCGGCCAGGGCCACGAGCGCGGCCACCGCGAGCAGGCTGAGCTGGAGGAAGCGCCTCAGGGGCAGGAAGGCCTCCTGCGCATCCAGCTCCGCGACGAAGCGCCAGCCGTGGCCCGCCGCGAAGCGGGTGGTGTCCTCGTCGAGGGCCTGCGCCCGCACGGCCCTGGGCGGTGAGGCCAGGCCCGGAGCCCGGGAGCTGTAGAGCCGGGCGCCCTCCGGGCCGAGGATGTCCAGGGTGAAGCTGCGCTGGCCCCGGTCATGGGCTCGCTGGAGCGCGCCCGCGACGACCTGCTCCAGCTGGTTCCAGTCATAGGCCGCCAGGAGCACGCCCACGCGCGCGCCGGAGATGGGGCTGAGCACGGGCAGCGCCAGGGGCATCACCGGGCGGGCGAAGAAGGGGTCCGTCCGGGTGATGGCGCCCGTCAGGATGGCGGGGTCCAGGCGGTCCTCCAGCGCGGCCTGGAACCAGGGCGCGGCGAGCACGTCTTTTTCGTGGCCGGCGAAGGCGTCGCGCAGCGCGGGCCTGCTGACGGAGACCGCCTGGCCGTCCACGGTGAACAACACGAGCCCCGCGAAGGTGGCGTGCCGGTCGTTCAGGGTCGCGAGCACCGCGTCGCTCTTGGCGTAGGTGCCGAACAGGAGGGCGCCGCGCAGGATGGCGTCCTCCGTCCACGCGCGCGCGTTCGTCTCGCGCTCCTGGAGCGAGGACTCGACGAGGTCGCGCAGCCCTTCGGCCTCCACCTGGAGGACGCCGTGGACCTGCTGCTCCAGGTTGCGCCGGATGACGTGGACGCCCACCGCGACGACGGGCGCGAGCGCCGCGACCAGCAGCAGGCAGACCCACAGCGTGAGGCGACCCCTCAACTTCAAGCCGGACAGCAGGTGCATGGGGAGAATCCGGGGGACGGCCAACGTCAGAGGTCGAGCAGGGAGAGGCCCACGGTGAGCGCGCCGATGACCTGGGCGCCGTCGCGGACGGGGAGGGAGACCTGGATGACGTAGGCCTGGGTGGATTCGTCGAAGAAGGGGGGCTCCCGCAGCTCCGGTCCACCCCGGCCCCCGGCATGGGGGATGCGCCACTTGTCCTCGTCCCCCTGCCAGTAGTCCGACGTGCGCCGGCTGGCACAGACCAGCGCGCCCTGGGCGTCCATGGTGAAGGCCTCCGCCACCGCCAGGCCCAGCAGCCGCTGGAGGCGCTGGAGCGCGCCCTTGCACGGGGCGTCCAGCACGGTCTGCTTGAACGGCGTGAGCGCCGGGGTGGCCCGCCACTCCGCGTCGAGCCGCTGGATGGTGGCGAGCGGGACGCGGCGCGCGTTCTGGGCCTGGATGGCTCGCAGCACCTCGGGGTCCGCGGCCAGCCGCCGTAGCGATGGCATCACCCGGTCCACCTTCTGGAGCTGCGCGGCGCCATCCGGAGGCAACTGCCCCCCGACCGCCAGCGCCAAACCCATCCAGAAAATCGACATGCAGGGCCCCCCGGAGACCGTGAAAACGATTGGAAAAAGTGTGTCACGGTTCCTCTTCCTCCGTCACGCAGGCAGGCTTGATTTGTATAATTCAAAGTAGTCGCGTTTGGCTTTGATTGCGGGAGGTCAGGGCTGACGGGGCTGCACGGGGTCGGCCGCTGGCTTGAGGATGTCAGGGGTAGGGGGCATCCTTGCGACCATGGGCGACGGAAATGGGAGCGGGAAGGGGAGGCCGGCGACGTATGCCGACCTGGAGGA
>NZ_RAWB01000245.1 GCF_003612055.1 Corallococcus llansteffanensis | reverse complement strand
GGGTGGGGTTCGTCACGTAGGTGGCGAACTGCGCGTCGTCCTTGGGCTCGCTGGCGTTGAACTTGTCCTTGTCCGGCAGGCCGATGACGACCTCGTTGACGAGCGGCATGCCCAGGCGGCTGACCTGCTGCCACGCGCCACCGTCACGCGAGGGCTTCGCGAACGTGGGCGACGGGTTGATGGCGCGCGCCTGGCGCACGCTCGCGGACGTCCAGCCACCGATGACGTCCTGGGTGCCGGCCTTGAGGCAGGCGATGGGGACTTCCAGGGCCAGCGTGGTGATGTTGTTCCCCGCCAGCGGGTTCTTCACCGCGTTGCGGTTGGCCGCGGTGGTGATGAAGGTGCCGTCCGCGTTCACCAGGTCGAAGATCGGCCCCAGGTTGACCGCGAAGGACTCCTTGCGCTGACCGACGAACACCCGGCCCGGCGTGGGGCAGTCCGGGATGTTCACATTGTAGATGTGCTCGCGCGCATAGGCCTCGTACACGGCCGGCAGGCCCAGCGACTTCGTGCCGATGTAGTCCGTGGGCTTGCGGAACGTGGCGGAGCCGCCCGCCGCGTTGGTCACGTCCTTGGCGACGCCGGTGCGGCGGTTGCCGCGGACCACCTTGAGCGTGAAGGACTCCTGCACGTTCAGGTTGGCCTGGTTCGCCGTGGTGATGGGACCCACGTTGAAGAGCGGCACGGGGACCGTCTTCGCCTGCGCGCCGGTGCCAATGGTCAGCGCCGCGCCGGCGTTGGCGTTGGCCAGCGTGTTGGTGAAGCGGAACTGGAAGGTGAGGTCCTCCTGCCCGTTCCCGTCGTTGTCGATGTGGATCTCGTACAGCGCTTCCGGATCCAGCGTGAAGAAGTTCGGACCGCCGTACGCCTCCTGGAAGGGGATGTAGTTGGCGATCAGCGTCACGAAGTCCGCGCGAGTCGCCTCATAGCTGCGGAACATGTAGAAGTCGGTCGAGTCGACCTTGGGTGACTTCGTGATGAAGGGTGCTTCGCGGTGGCTCGACGCAATGGCGCCCGAGGCGCCCAGCGTGGTCGCGACGGTGAGGACCGCCGCGAGCTTTCTGGCTCTCATCTCTTCCTCCTGCTTCGGTGGTTTCTGAGTGCGGAAATGCCCGGGGTGTCGTGTGAAGACAGGACATATCTCCAGGCGAAAGCCTTACGTGTTTCCGAATTGCCCGGATTTCTCCTGACAACGAAACACGGCCCCGCGGGGCCGTGTGGGCCCGTCAGATGAAGGACACGCCCACGCCGAACGCGCGCTCCGCGAACCACGCACACGCCACGAGGGCGATCACCATGGAGCCGCCCACGAGCAGCGCGCGGCGGTAGACGGGCGTGGCGCGCAGCAGGTACGCCACGGGCAGGAACACGGCCACGCACGCGAGCTGTCCCAGCTCCACGCCCACGTTGAAGCCGAACAGCGTCACCGCGAGGCTGCCCGCGGGCAGCTCCAGATCCGCCAGCACCGACGCGAAGCCAAAGCCATGCAGGAGCCCCAGCGCGAACGCCGCGAGCCAGCGGGTGCGGTCCATCCACGGGAAGACGTTGTTGAGCGCGGCGACGATGACGCTGGCCGCGATGGCGGACTCCACCCACCGCGACGGCAGCGACACCCAGCCCAGCGCCGCGGCGCTCAGCGTCAGTGAGTGCGCCAGCGTGAAGGCGGACACCACCTTCACCACGTCCCGCACCGCCGCGCCGAAGTCCGCCACCGGCACCAGGCGGCCCGTCTCCCGGTCGCGCTGGAGCACGGACGGCAAGAGCAGCGCGAGCAGGAAGAGCAGGTGATCCACGCCCGCCCAGATGTGCTCGATGCCGGAGTGCACCATCTGCCCGAAGCGCCGCCACGGGGACAGTCCCTCCAGCGACACGCGGGCGGTGTGGCGCGTGGCGGAGAGGACCAGGGGCTCACCGGCGCCGTCGCTGCCCACCCGCACGATGCCCCGGTGCTGCGGGTCGCGGTCGAAGAGCAGCGCGTAGTCCACGTCGAGCGTGCGGGGCACGGCCGCGCACGCCGCGGTGAAGTCCACGACGGCATAGGCCCCGTCGGAGTGGCGCACCACGCGCAACGCGGCGGCGGAGGTCAGGGGGCAGGCCGCGCCGTCGGAGGACAGCTTCAGCCGGGCGAGCGCGTAGCCCGCGACGTCCGCCTGCCGCGCGCGCACCTCGCCCCAGGTGATGGCGCCGTTCCCGTCCGCGTCCAGGACCAGCACCTCCTCCAGGTCGCGCAGGGCCACATCCCAGCGGCCGGTGAAGCCGGTGCCGGAGCGGTCCAGGTGCAGGTAGCTGTCGCTCGGCTTGTGGGCGAGCGCGGCCAGCGGGAAGAGCAGCAGCGCGAGGGCGACGGCCTTCATCGGGATGCCTTTCGCACGCGCTCGGCGAGCGCCAGCGGGCCGGGGTCGTCCGCGCCGCTCGCTTCCAGGAAGCGCAGCACGGGGGCGGCGGCGTCGGGGGCGCGGTGCGCGAGCGCGGCCTCCAGCAGGATGCGCGCGTCCCACGGCTCGTGCTGCACCTCCCAGTTCGCCTGGGCCAGCTTCAGCGCCTTCCCGGCATCCTTCTCGACGTGGAGCGCGAAGCGGGCCTCCTCGCGCGCGTGCAGGGCGTCGCCGCGCAGGTGGCTGGCCGCGTAACGCGAGGCCAGCTCCGCGACGAGCGCGGGTGCCTCCGGCGAGCCCAGGGCCACCTCCGCGAGCACCCGGCGCAGGAGCTGGTTGTCGTCCTGGCCGTGGTCCTTCACCAGCGCGATGACGTCGCGCGGACGGCCCAGGTCCAGCAGCAGGTCCGCGTAGGCGGCGCGGGTGTAGGCGTCGTCCGGATCCATCGCCAGCACGCGGGCGTAGAGCTTCGTGGCGCGCCCGGTGTCTCCCGCGCGCGCGGCGGCCTCGGCGAGCGTGGACAGCGCCCACGCCTCTTCATCCCCCCCGTGGGCACCCCGGGCCATCGCGGCGGAGAGCAGCGCGACGGCGTCCCGGGAGCGGCCCGCGAGGCTCTTCACCTGGGCCTGGCACACGGCCCCGGCCAGCGACCCCGCCAGGGGCGCGAGCGCCGCGCAGCTCCTCGTCGCCTCCGCGTGCTCGCCGCGCACGCCCAGCACCACGGCGCGCGTGAGCCACGCCTGCGCGTCCTCGGGGGACTCGCGGATCAGGGCGTCCAGGTCCGCCAGGGCGGCGGGGAACTCATGGCGGCCCTGGAGGATGGTGGCGCGCAGCAGGCGCACGCCCGGAGGCGGGGTGGCCGCGTCCCACCAGGGCGCGAGCGCCGCCTGCGCGTGGCCCAGGTAGCGCGGGTCCCCGGAGGCCCGGCCCTCCTCGATGTCCAGCCGCGCCAGCCGCAGCGCGAGGTCCAGTTGATCCGCGCGGGCGCCGAGGGCCCTCCGGAGCGCCGCGCGCTCGCGGGCCTTCGCATCCGTCGCGGTCGCCGGCACCTGGGCGAGCACCGCGTCATCGGTGGCGGGGGTGAAGGGCACGCGCTCCGCCGCGGGCGTCTGGCCACAGCCGCCAAGGGCCAGCGACACCGCCAGGGTCAACCCGAGCGTGGCGCGTGAGACTCCGCGAGACGGCAGGAAGGACGGGCGCATGCGTGTGGGACTCTACGGAGCCCACGCGCGGCCGGATGCCGGGAGGGGGACGATTGTCCCCCGGAGGGTTGTCCGGCGGACGTCAGGCGCCGACGGCGCGGCGCGGCGTTTCGGTGCGTCCGGGCGCCTCACCCCGCATCAGCGCGTACGGGTCGAGCGGATCCCCGCCCAGCCCCTCCACCGACACATAGGTGCCCAGCTGCATGCGCCGCGCGTGCTCGAGCAACAGCCGCGTGATGACCTGATCCTCCAGCGCGTGGCCGGTGGAGTCGAACACCGTGTTGCGCAGGCGCCAGCCCTGGAACTCCTCCGGCTGCTGCACGACGGTGGCCAGGTCGGGGCCGATCTGATCCGGGTGCAGCTGCTGGCACTCGCCCTCCTGGCGCGCCTGGCTGGGGAAGTCCGGGCACACGAGGCTGCGGCGCAGGAGGGCCAGCGGCAGCTCCGTCTTGCCCGGCAGGTCGGAGCCCACCGCGTTGACGTGCGCGTGCGGCTGGAGCGCGTGGCCGGAGATGACGGGCCCCGCGCCCACGGCCACCGTCGTCGCCGTGCAGAGGATGTCCGCCCGCGCCTCCAGGTCCGACAGCAGCGTGGGCCGCACGTCCAGCCCCAGGAACGCCACGCGCCGCACGAACGAGCGCGCCGCTTCCGGGTTCACGTCGTGCACCAGCACCTGCTCCAGCCGGAACACGCGGCTGAGCGCATGCAGCTGCGTGACGGCCTGCGCCCCGCAGCCCACCAGCCCCAGCACCCGGCTGTCCGGCGCCGCGAGACACCGGCTGGCCACCGCCGACGCGGCCCCGGTGCGCAGCGCGGTGGCGAACACGCCGTCCATCAGCGCCACCAGGTGGCCCGTGCGCGCGTCGTAGACGCTGTTGGTCGCGATGACGGTGGGCAGCCCCCCTTCCGCGGGGTTGGCGGGGGAATAGCCCACCACCTTCATCGTCATGCTCTCGCCCCGCCGCAGGACGGGCATCCATTCGAGCGCTCCCGTGGGGCGGGCCTCGTTCACCAGCGGGAAGCCTTCCCGCTTGTGCACCTGCGTGACGGAGGCATCCAGCTCCCGCAGCGCCGTCGTCAGCGTCTGGATGAGCTCGTCCATCAAGGCGTGAAGTCCCACGCCGTCCACGATGGCGCGCAGATCGGAGGGGCTGAGCAGGAGCGTGCGAGGAACCGGGGGCGTCATGTGTTCAGAGTTTACGTCCCTGACAGGAATTGCAACCTGACAGTTTTGAGCACGAATTCCTCCGGTGCTGTGTCTTTCAAGTGCAGGTGCAGGGAACAAGGCGGAGAGGGGAGGCTGTTGGACCGGAGCGCTCGACATCCCAGCGGACCTCCCAGCCGAGCCCCCCTGCCTGCCACCCGAGCTGCTCCACCCCAACGCCCGAGTGACGACCATCGTGATGCCTTCCGGTCCCAGGACACCCGTGCTCACCGCCGTGTCCGACGAGCCCTCCCTTCGCCCCGCGAATGTCCTCGTGCCCGGGTCGCGCCGCGCGCGCGTGCTCCTGGTGGATGACGTGCCGGCGAACCTGCTCGCATTGGAGGCCATCCTGGAGCCGCTCGGTCAGCACGTGGTGTCGGTGACCTCCGGGGACGAGGCGCTCAAGGCGCTGCTGCTGGACGAGTACGCGTGCGTGCTGATGGACGTGCAGATGCCGGGGCTGGACGGGCTGGAGACGGCGCGGCTCGTGCGCGCCCGCGAGCGCACGAAGCACCTGCCCATCCTCTTCGTCACCGCGCTTTCCCGCGAGGCGGCGTACGTCACCCGGGGCTACGAATACGGCGCGGTGGACTACCTGCTCAAGCCGGTGGACCCGGACATCCTGCGCGCGAAGGTGTCGGTGTTCGTGGAGCTGTACCTGCGCGGCGAACAGCTGCGGCAGCAGGCGCTGGAGCTGGCGGAGCGGCGGCGCGTGGAGGGGGAGCTGCAGCGCGCGGCGGAGCTGGAGCAGCAGATCGTGGGCATCGTGGGACACGACATCCGCTCGCCCCTGGCCGCCATCCTGACCACGGCGAGCCTGCAGCTCGCGCGAGACGTGCTGCCGGACGGCCAGCGCCTGGCCTTCGAGCGGGTGTCCCGGGCCGGGGTGCGCATCCAGCGCATCGTGGATCAGCTCCTGGACTTCACGCGCGCCCGCCTGGGCGGAGGCATCCCGGTGATGCCGGGCGCGGGCGACCTGAACGAGCTGTGCTGCAAGGTGGCGGACGAGCTGCGCACGGCGCAGCCGGACCGCACCGTCCTCTGCGAGTTCACCCGCGAGAGCCTGCCGGGCACGTGGGACCTGGACCGGCTGGCGCAGGTGCTGGCCAACCTCCTGGACAACGCGCTCAAGTACAGCCCGAAGGACTCCCCCGTGCGCATCCGCACCTCCGAGCAGGGCGCGGACACCGTCCACGTGGAGGTGCACAACGGCGGCGACCCCATTCCCACGCACCTGCGCGACACGCTGTTCCAGCCCTTCCGCCGCGGTGTCGACACCGACAACCGCGAGAGCCTGGGCCTGGGCCTCTACATCGCGCACAGCATCGTGCAGGCCCACGGTGGCACGCTCCGGGTCGAGTCCACCCCCGAGTCAGGCACCACCTTCTTCCTCTGCCTGCCGCGTCAGGCGTTGGGCTCCGCGCGTCACCTCTCCGCGTGCGCGAAGCTCGCACCCTCCGAGTCACTCATCGCCTGAGGCGAAGGCCCGCCGCGTCACGGGGGACGGTCCGTTGCAGTGCTGGCTGATTCCTTCAGTCAAAGGCATACAACTATCCGTCCACATCAAAACCTCTCAAGGACTGAGCGGACGTCCGTCTCTCCTGATACAATTGCAGACGTCCGGGAGACGACTTGCCCGGGCGAGCTATGTCCGCGATGGGGAGGGTGCGCGACAATGACTGACAACTCGATGTGGATTCCCGTGGATGGAAGCGACCCGATGCGGGCGTGGGTCCATCGTCCCGAGTCAGGCAGCGGTCCGGCGTTGCTGTTGCTGATGGTGGAGGCCTTCGAAGGGAACAGCCACCTGCGGCACATGGCGCAGCTCTTCGCCGAGGAGGGCTACGTGGTGGTGGTGCCGGACCTCGCGTCGCGGGGGGAGCCGGAGGAGGTGGACCTCAAGCCGGTGGTGGCGTACGCGCGGGCCCTGCCGGATGTGACGGGCCTCAAGGGCCAGAGGCAGCTGGGCGCGGTGGGCTTCGGCCTGGGCGGCACGCTGGCCGCGCAGCTCGCGGTGCACGCCCAGGTGGACTGCGCGGTGGCCTACTGCGCGCCGGGCATGGAGGACGTGCTCGCGGAGGCCCGTCCGGACGCGGCCCCCGTGGTGCTCAACTTCGCGGAGTGGGACGGCTTCGTGCCCCCGTCCGCGGTGGCCCGGGTGCGCGCGCGCGTCACCCCCGACGTGGAGCTGTACGTCTACCCGGGAGTGCGTCACGGCTTCTTCCGCGAGGGATCGCCGGCGTACCACCGGCCTTCGCAGATGATGGCCCACACGCGCACCATGGCGCTGCTGCGGCGGGTGATGGGGCCCCGCTACGATCTGGCCGCGCTGTGGGACAAGCACACGGAGCTGGAGTTCGCCGCCCGGGACGCCGACGCGACGATGGCCACGATGGTGGCGCATCCGTACGTCAACAGCGTCCCGGTGATGACGGGAGGTGTGGGCGCGGAGTACCTCCGGCGCTTCTACGCGAACCACTTCGTCCACGCGAACCCCAAGGACACGAAGATGATCCCGCTGTCGCGCACCGTGGGTGCGGATCGCGTCGTGGATGAGTTCATCTTCTGCTTCACGCACGACATCGAGATGGACTGGATGCTTCCGGGCATCCCGCCCACCGGGAAGTACGTGGAGGTGCCCTTCGTCGCCGTCGTGAACTTCCGCGGCGACAAGCTCTACCACGAGCACATCTACTGGGATCAGGCGACGGTGCTGGTGCAGCTCGGCCTGCTGAACCCCCAGGGACTGCCCGTCTCCGGCGCCGAGTCCGCGCGCAAGCTGCTGGACGAGACCCTCCCGTCCAACACGCTGATGGAGAAGTGGGACGAGAGCGCCCCCCCCAAGCGCCAGGCAGGCTGAAGCTCCACCCCCCCGGAAGGGATGACCCACGCCCCGGGGTGACCTCTTACCCAGGGCGCGGTGTCTGACTTTCACACAGGAACCTGCGCGGGCCCATTGCGTGGGCTCGCCGGGGGTGTTCACAATGCGGCACCTCACTGGATAGTCCAGGGGGGCTTCGTTTCCCAGATTTCCCTCTGGAGTGGCCCCCGAGCGCTGGCGACAGCGTGGAAGGGGGCCGCCACCGACGCCCGGATGCGACTTTCCCTGTCCCAGAAGCTCTCCTTGGCGCCGCTCCTGGTGGCGCTGTTCTTCACGGTCCTGTTCTTCGGGTACCTCATCCCGCGCCTGTCGTCCGCCTTCGAGGACCAGGGGCGCGAGGTGGGCGTGGCGCTGCCGGTGGCGCTCGCCTCCACGCTGTCGGGGGTGATGGCGAGCGGCCAGACGGACTCGCTCCAGGCGCTGCTGGACCCGGTGACCCGCAACGGGAAGGTGGCCTACGTGGCCGTCTTCGACAGTTCGGGGCAGCTGCGCGCGGTGGCGGGCGAGTACGGCCCGGCCATGCGCGAGCTGAGGGACCGGCTGAGCCGGGCGCAGGGGGACGCCACGTTCTACGTCCGCGACGCGGAGCTCCTGGACCTGAGCTCCCGGATGTTGAACGGCGCGGGCAGCGTGCACGTGGGCCTCAACCGCACGGCGGCGCGCGCCCAGGTGAAGGCCATCACCACGGGGGTGAGCGTGGTGGTGCTGCTGGCGCTGCTGGCGTTCGTGGTGGCGGGCGTCGTGCTGGCGCGCCGGGTCGCGACGCCGCTCGTGCAGCTCACGGAGGCCGCGCAGCGCATCGCGGAGCACGGCGACCTGCGGGAGATGGTCCGCATCGAGTCCACCGACGAGGTGGGTCAGCTGGCGGGCGCCTTCACGCTGATGGTGAGCAAGGTGAAGGACCTGCTCCAGCAGCTCCAGCAGTCGTCGGACATGCTCAAGGGGTCGGTGGACCACCTGAACGACTCCGCGGGCCGGCAGAACGAGATGGTGTCGCGCCACGCCGCCGCGCTGCAGGAGACGCAGGTGACGGCGCAGGAGATCCGCCAGACGTCCGTCGTGGCGTCGCGCGCCGCGGAGGCCGTCATCGACGTGGCGGAGCGCGCGGAGGCCCTGGGCAAGACGGGCGAGGGCGCCATCACGGACAGCATCGACGGGCTGGTGGACCTGCGCTCGCAGGTGGAGCAGATCGCCGAGCGCATCATGGCGCTGGGCGAGCGCACCGAGCAGATCTCCGGCATCACGGAGACGGTGAAGGACCTGGCGGACCAGTCGCACCTGCTCGCGGTGAACGCGGCCATCGAGGCGGCGCGCTCCGGGGAGCACGGCAAGGGGTTCGCGGTGGTGGCCCGGGAGATCCGCGGCCTCGCGGACCAGTCCATCCGCGCCACCAACCAGGTGCGCGGCATCCTGGCGGACATCAGCACCGCCATCTTCGCCACGGTGGAGATCACCGCGGCGGGCACGCAGCGCATGGAGACCGCGCTCGCGCAGGTGCGCACGTCCGGAGACACGCTGCGCCAGCTGTCCTCCATCGTGCGCGACAGCGTGGTGTCCGCCCGGCAGATCTCCCAGACGGTCAACCAGCAGGCGACCGGCATCGAGCAGATCTTCACCGCCGTGAACGAGCTCAACGCGGTGATGGGCGACACGGTGAAGCGCATCTCCACCACCAGCGAGTCCGCCGTGTCGCTGAAGATGCTCTCCGAGCGCGTGGCCGGGATGGTGAAGGACTACCGGCTGTAGGCCCGTCGCCCGCTCAGGGGCGGAGGTCCGGGGCCCGGGCCTCGCGCAGCGCGGGGCGCGGGCGGGGCAGGAGCCGCTCCAGCACCTGTCCCACGGTGCGCGCGGTGGCGGCGCCGGGTTCGTTTACCCGGGCCGCGAGGAAGGCCGCGCCCAGGCGCGCCACCGCCGACACGACGAAGAGGACATGCAGGTTCGCCCACAGGTGGCCGCCCAGCATGAACTGCTGGGGCAGCCGTGCCGCCAGGGCCCCGCCCAGGGCCGCCGCCCCCGCGTACGCGAGCCCGCCCGCGGTGGCGAACGCCGCCAGGTAGAAGGGCCGGCCCCTGCGCGGCGCCACCGTCAGGGGCAGCGCGAAGATGGCCAGGCCGTGGCCGCTCCAGAGCGAGCCCGCCAGCAGCACGTCGAAGAGCAGCGGCCACAGCGTCCCCGCGGTGGGCAGCAGCCACAGCAGCGGGATGACGCTGATCCCCAGCGAGCACGCCATCAGCACCGGCTGCGCGCCCAGCCTGTCGATGGCGCGTCCCCACATGGACGCCGTCAGCACGCGCACGCCCGCCACGGCCGCCGCGTGCAGGGCCATGATGACGAAGGTCATCTTGAGGTTCTGCAGCGAGTGCAGCGCGAAGAAGGGCGCGGACACGCCCACCGCCGCGTTCCACGCCACCTGGTACACCAGTACCCGCCGCGCGCCGTCGTCCTTCCAGGGCAAGAGCGCCGCCTTCAGCTCCAGCCGGGGGGAGGAGCCCGGGGGCGCGGGATCATGCTGCGCGGCCATCATCAGGGTGGTGACGATGCCCATCGCGCACGCCGCCAGCGCCAGGAGCGGCAGCGCCAGCCCCACGCCTTCCAGCCTCCGCAGCCGGTCCATCAGCAGGCCCGCGCAGAGCGACGCGCCGGTGCCCATCAGCGTGGTGAGCGCGGTGCGCTTGCCGAAGAAGCGGCCCCGCACGGCGCGCGGCACCAGCTCCCCCATCCACGCCACCCACGCGTTGTTGCCCACCACGCCCAGCACCGCGGACAGCCCGGCCACGGTGAGCAGCAGGTGCTGCTGCCCGGCAAGCGACAGCCCCAGCCACGGCAGCAGCGCCAGCGGCAGCATCACGAGCCGTGACAGGCACACCGCGGTGAGCGCCACGCGCCGGTGGCCGAAGCAGAGGGTGAGCCACGCGGCGGGGAACTGCACGAACTGGGCGAAGAACGGCAGCGCCGTCATCACGCCCACGAGGAAGGGCCCCAGCTTCAGCGCGATGGCCCACGCCGTGAGCACCGTGGCGCCCGCGCACGCGGTGAACACCTCCGCGAACATCCCCTCCACGATGGACATGCTCAGCGACCCGCGCAGGCCCCGCTGGACGGGCGGGCCCCGGCGGCCGTCAGGCGGCGGCGGCGCGCCCAGCAGCGGCGCGGACGAACCGGGCAGGGAGGCGCCCGGGCGGAAGAGGGGAACGCCGGTGGCGAGGGAGGCGAAGCTCTGGACGAGGTGGCGGCGGAAGGCAGCGGGGGACACGCGAACCCTTGCGTCAGGAAAGGCCTCCTTCCTGTCGCACGGCGTCGCATTCCCCCTCAACCGGACCCCCGGTGTGGCCCCCGCGCACGGCCGGCCCCCAAGCGACCTTATTCCCGGCTTTCGATGCGCTGTCCGCACGCCCGGAGGGCAGGAGGGATTCAGGTGCAGTTCACGCGGTCTTGAACTATATGAACGAGTGAAGGAGACCGCGTACATGGATGTCGCTCACGAGCTGACGGAGTTTCTGGGGCAGGTGGAGCAGCGGTTGATCGCCCTGCTCGCGGACGGGGACGTCGGGCCGGACGTGAAGGGTGACACGCTGATGGACGCGGCCCGGCACCTGTGCCTGGGCGCCGGTGGCAAGCGTGCGCGGCCCATGCTCGTCCGGCTGTTCGGTGGGGCCGTGGGGGTTCCGGCGTCTCGGCTGGTGGATGTGGGCGTGGCGGCGGAGATGATCCACTCGGCCAGCCTGCTGCACGACGACGTGGTGGACGCGGGCATGTTCCGCCGGGGCCGCCCCACGGTGAACGCGCGCTGGGGCAACATCGTCGCGGTGATGAGCGGCGACCTCATCCTGTCCACGGCGCTCTCCCAGCTGTCGCTGCTGGACGCGCGCCTGGTGCAGAGCGGGCTGGCGGTCGTCTCGGAGATGACCCGGGCGGCCATCGCGGAGGTGGAGGCGCGCGGCGACATGGACCTGCCGCTGACGCGGCTGCGCTACATCGCCGAGGGCAAGACGGGGTCGCTGTTCGGCTGGTGCGGCAAGGCGGCCGCGACGCTGGCGGACCAGCCGGAGGCGGTGGAGCGCTTCGACGCGTTCGGCCGGCACCTGGGCGTGGCGTTCCAGATCGCCGACGACATCCGGGACATCCTGGGCACGGACGTGGGCAAGCCCCGGTACGCGGACGTGCACTCGCGCACGCCGTCCATGCCCATCCTGCTGGCGGTGTCGCGCGACGAGTCGCTGCGCCGCAAGCTCAAGGATGCGTGGGCGTTCTCCGTCATCACCCCGGAGCGCACGCGGGAGATTGGCAACGCCATCGAGGCCACCGGCGCGGTGGAGGCGTCCATGGCGCGGATGAACGCGGAGATCGAAGCGGCGCTCGACAAGCTGGGGCCCTTCACGGACGGCGCGGCGGGCGCGGAGCTGGCCGGCTGGGCGCGCAAGCTGTCGGAAGGCATCGCGGACCAGGTGAAGGGACGCGCTGCATGAAGGGCTACCTGTGGACGGGGGGGGATCCCGGGAGCCAGAGCACGGTGGCGCCGCCGGACAACGGCCGGCTGGCCCCGTGGGAAGCCATCGCCGTGGAGGCGGTGGGCAATGTCATCGAGTTCTGGGGCTTCAAGCGCAACCAGGGCCGCGTGTGGGGCCTGTTGTACCTGCGCGGCGAGCCGCTGACGGCCGGTGAGATCGAGCGCGAGCTGGACCTGTCGAAGGGCGGCGTCTCCATGCTGCTGCGCGACCTGGAGCGCTGGGGCGTCATCCAGCGCGTCCGCGTGCCGCAGGACACCGTGTGGCGGTACGCGGCGGAGACGGACCTGGTGCGGATGGTGACGCACGTGGTGGAGGAGCGCGAGGCGGCCTTCGTCACCCGCATCCGGGCGGACCTGTCCGAAGCGCGCCGGCTGGCGGAGGCCGTGGGCGGCGTTCCCCCCGAGCGGCTGCGGAAGCTGGAGCGCATGGCCACGCTGGCCGAGCACGTGGAGCGCGCGCTGCGCCTGTTCATCAAGACCTCGCGGCTGGACGTGGCGGGCGTGCTGGGCGCGTTCCGCGACGGCGCGCTGGGCCGCAAGGGCGAGCGGTAGGAGAGGACACACGCATGGATTCGCACTACGACCAGGTGATGAAGGCGCGCGCGCAGGCGGACGCGGACGCGCCCCGGCTCTACTTCGCCTACTCCACCATCCTGGACCGGGCCGCCTTCGACGAGTGGAAGGGGCAGCACAGCTACGGCTTCTTCGAGCTGCCGGAGGGCCAGCTCGCCGAGGCGCTGGACGTGGACCTCGTCTACGACTTCCCCTCGCGCTGGTGGGGCGGCCGGGTGGCGGGCCTCACCGACGCGCCGGGCGCCCGGGTGTACGGCCGGCTCTTCCGCATCGCCGGCAAGGACTGGCCCATCGTCCAGCACAAGGAGGGCGTGGTGACGAGCATGTGCGTGGAGCGCTCGGTGCGCGTGCGCGTGGACGGCCAGGAGGTGGAGGCCACCGCGTTCGTGACCAACCCCCGCCGCGCGTCCATGGACGGCCCGGTGAGCCCGCGCTTCGTGGAGGCGCTGGTGCGCGGCGCGACGAGCGCCGGGCTGCCCGCGGACTACGTGGCCCGGCTGGGCCGCGGCGAGACGCGCTGACCTCGCGTTGTCCCGCCGCGTCGCTTCAGGGCAGGCGGGCAGGCTCCACGAGGTAGATGGCCCCGGCGAAGTCGTCGCTGATGAAGAAGCCGCGCTTCGGGGCCAGGGCCACGTCCACCGGCCGGCCCCACACGCTCAGGTCCGGGTTCTTGAACCCGGTGACGAGGTCCACCTCGCCCGTGGGCTGGTTCGTCGCCAGGTCCCACGGGAAGACGGTGACCTTGTAGCCGGTCCGCTCCGTGCGGTTCCACGAGCCGTGGTAGGCGACCATCGCTCCGCGCTTCCAGGCCGGGGTGAGCTCGAAGTTGTCGAAGAACGTCAGGCCCAGGGGCGCCGCGTGGGCCTGGATGCCCTGGTCCGTCTTGTCCAGGGTCGCGCAGTCCGCCTTGGAGCCGTCCCGGTTCAGGTCGTAGTCGCGATCCAGGGGCATGTGCTTCAGGCCGCTGGGGGAGTCCGGGTTGGAGTTGCAGAACGGCCAGCCGTAGTGCCCCCCGGCGCGCACGGAGGTGAGGGCCTCCGGCGGGTGGTTGTCCACGTACTCCGGAACCACCTTGCCGTACTGGCCCGTGCCGTCATTGAGCGGGTAGGGCACGTTGTCGCGGTTGTTGACCGCCACCCACAGCGTGTCGGTGCCCGGCACCCACGCGAGGCCCTCCGCGTTGCGCAGGCCCCGGGCGAACAGCTCCCGTGAGCCGCCGTCCCAGCTCCACCGGTAGATGGCGCCCCGCAGCGGGTCGCTCGTCGTGTCGCTCAGGCACACGTTGCAGGTGGACGCGATGGCCACGTACACGCGGTGCTGCGAGTCCACGGCGATGTTCTTCAGCTCGTGGCCGTAGGCGCCCTGCAGCTCCGGCAGCGAGGCGTCCGGCAGCCCGGAGACCACGATCTGCACCTCGCCGCGCGTCGTCTCTCCCGCGGTCCAGCGCGAGCGCGTGACGCGGTTCTTCTCCGACAGGAACACCCACACCTGGCCGTCGCGCTCGTGGAAGACGATGTCGTG
>NZ_RAWB01000244.1 GCF_003612055.1 Corallococcus llansteffanensis | reverse complement strand
GCTCCCGCCCGCCCAGGGTGGGGGTGTAGGTGAGGAAGGCGTCCGCGCCGCTGCCCTCCAGGGACTTGAGGTCGGAGGTGAGCCCGCCCGCGAGTCCTGCGGGGCCCAGGCGCAGCACGCGCACGGCGGCGCCAAAGCGCAACATCCCCGCGGAGCGGAACGACGTCCCCACGGTTGCCATGTATGACACGCCCCGGCCAGGCGGCGGTGCATCCACAGGCGGATTGGCATAGGTGAAGTTCGCGTCCACCAGCTGCGCTTCCGCCAGCTCCCGGTACTTGCCTTGCGCCTCCCGTGAGACCTCCTGGAGCTGGATGCGCTCGCTCCTCAGCGAGCCGTCCTCCTGGCGCAGCACGGTGCCCTGCACGCGGAAGAGCTGCTTGATCCGGAGAACCTCGTCGCCCTCGGACCAGATGTTGGGATCCAAGAGCTGGAAGCGGCCTTCCTTGTCCATGTACTCGTAGGCGATGACGGGCTGGCCTGCTGGCGCCGCGCCGTGACCTGGCTGCGCCGGAGCGGACGACTCCACGTGGGCGGATTCGGTGCCGCCCTGGACCTTCTCTTGGAGGTCGAAGAGGGCGGTGGAGAGGCTCTTCAGTCTGAGCGCATGCTCCTTGCTGAACTTCTCGAAGTCCGCGTCCCGCGACGTGAGCAGCTCGCGGTACTTCCCATCCAGGTCCGCCTGGGTGACGAGCTGCGAGTGCGCCATCCCGAGCCGGGTGTTCAGCACCTCGATTTCCTGCTCACGCGCGGTGAGGTGGCCGCTGAGCTGCCGCTGATACTCCGCCTCACGGCGCTCCCAGTCCGAGTCGCGGTAGCGGTGATAGAGCCAGGCGCCGCCCATCGCCGAAGAGGCGACCACGAACAGCAGCCAGAGCGATGGGCGCAGCTTGAGACCGGGCATGTGGCACCTCGTGCACCCTTTGTGCACCCCTTCCCGCCACGGCAGAAAACCCCCAGGAGCGCCACGAAGTGACAATTCTGGTGCGCGGCGGTGCGCACCAGGCCCGGAGCTCGTCCACGAGCGTGCACCGCATGTGGGCGGCATTGCGAATCCGCACCGGACTCGCCATGCCGCCCGAACTGGATTGCGGCGTCAGCGACCCTCCACTTCCCGACGTCGAGCAAGCGCACCCAATCCGCGCCTTACAGCACCCACAAATGACTGCCGATGAGGTGGTCAACACGTCCGATGTGGCGATTCACCACGATGATGACCCTCTCCTGTCAGAACATCATCAGGCAACTAATGCCCACATTGACAAACTCTGAGATGGCGCCAGGCGGACTGGATGTCGGGGGGATGTTGCTGATCTCGACAGGTGCAGACCACTGGCCGTAAAGCGGATCGGATGACGAAATGTAAAACAGGTCCCCGCTCGTGCCACTCTGGTAGAAGCAGTAGAGTTGAGTCCCGCCGCCGTTGTCATACGAAACAAAGGCGATGTTTGTCGGAGAGCTGCCAACGTTGATGCAGTATCCGGTCGTGGTCGGCGTATATCCCACCATGCAAATATAGTTTCCGGTGGTGTACGCCACGTAGACGTTGCCTCCGTACGTGCACGCCGCTGGCGAGGTATACGTGCTGTACGTCCCATACACACCCGTCAGGGCATCGATGGTCACTTCGGTATCTGATCCCCACCCAGTAGTGGTGTTGCGCACCGAGCAGTACAGCTTGCAGTTGTCGTTCGCAGCCGCATGAAAGACGTAGAGATTATCGCCCAAAACCGTTGCCGCGGGTGAGCTCCACAGGGCTCGGTCGGGCATCGGGCCCGAGGGATCCCAGCTTGCTCCACCATCGTAGGACTGGAGGTAGCAAAGTGCATTGCCAGGCTGCTGGTAGAACACGTAGAGCGAACCGTCGAATGCGACGGGACTGGGTGAGCCAGTCATCTTGTTACCGCCCAGCAGCGAGACCGTCGACCCCCAGCCGTTCTGGTCGTACGTGGCATAATACAGTGCCCCGGCAACGCCTTTCCCTTGGAAGAAGCAATAGATCTGATTGTTGTAGGCCATGAGGCCCGGTGACGAAGTGAGCGTGCTCGGAGACGCGGTCATATACGGTCCTCTCAGACTCCCGCCGGAGCTCTGCGGCGCGATCGGAGCACTGAAGAGTTGGCCGTCGTTTCCGGGCCCCTGCATCATGCAAATGAGCTGGGAGTTCAGCACAGCCAGGGACGGAGCGTCTGATAGCGCTGTGCCCTTGACCCAAAGCGGTGTGCTCCAGGTGCTTCCGTCCGATGAACTGACATAATAGAACATGTCGTCATTCCCGCCCCCCTCGTAGAGCACGTAGAGGATGCCGTCCACGACGGTGGCGCCCGGCACATTGGACATGGACACACTCGTTATCTGCTTGTCGCCGGCCCAGTTCCCCGCCGTATCCAGGACGTTGTACCAGAGCTGGCCATCAATCGAGCCCCCTTGGTGAAAGACATAGAGTTCGTCCTGGCCGGTGGAAGGATTGGTGAACACCGCGGTCGCAGGGGATGTGGACATCCCGACGTTGGGCACCTGGGTGCTGCTGCTCCAAGAGCCAGAGCTTCCGTCGCTCGATTTCGTATACCAAAGGCCCCCGCCGTTATCAGCCCCCTGGTAGAAGACATAGAGCTCACCGTTGAAGACAACAGCGGAGGGGCAGTCGGACATGACCGGGTCCGAGCCGATCTGCCAGTAATAGTCTTGGCCCATGATGGTGTAGCACAGCGTGCCGCTCGGCCCGAAGGTCCCCGTCGCATTGACTTTCACGCCCTGCCAGAAAACATACACCTGGCCATTGAAGGTCGCCGCACCGGCTCCGGTGGCGGTGGCAGCTACTTTGACTTCCGTCTGACCCGACCACTGAGTCCCATTCCAGGTGTTGTAGAACAGGTATTGGGTATCCGCGGGCATGCTTGGATAGAACACGTAGGTCTGGCCGTTGCATGACGCTACCGCTGGCGGATTGTTCGCAATGCTGTTGACCTCGAACGCCTGCCATAACGGTTGCCAGATCAGCGATGATTCCGCCCCCTTTTCTCCAACAGCAATACACAGGCTCTTGCCGTCACTTGCGGGTGAAAAGACTGCCATGATTCCAGTGCCATCTGCCATGGTGTTCTCCTCGCTTGGAATGGCGCATTGCGCCGGTGAACGACGTCGCCTTTCAAAGAGCGATGTCGCCTCTCAGCAGGAATGGCCTGCTGAAATTCTTGAATGACTATGTTTGCGACATGACGTGTCGGCGGAAGTTGCCGGCCACTTTCACCGCGGCGTCCTGCGCGGCCTCCCGCCGCCTGCCTGCGCGCGCACTCCTTGCCTGTCCGGCGCCCGCCGCAGTCAGGACAGGTGAAGACGTCGAAGTCGAAACTGCGCTTCAGCAGCGTCGCCCGGTCCCACCACGGCCAGCCGCCACAGGAAGGCGTCTACCGGGAGCACCAGGTGCCGGGTGCCGTCCGGCAGCGGCCGCTTCATGCGGTAGGAACGGCGCCCATCCTCCAGCCTCTCCAGCCCCTCCCTGTCATTGGCATGCAGGTGGGTGTTGCCGCAGGAGCCCGGCGTGTTGGGTTGATTCACCGGAGAGTCCTGCTCGTGCCAGAAACTCAGGGCGTGGCCGAACTCGTGCAAGGCGACGCCGCGGATGCAATATTCGCGATCATCTCCCGGCAATGATGCGTCATCGGCCACGGCCTGGCTGTCCGGGAAGGGCCTGGCCGCGGGATCGCAAGCCACGAGGAGCGAGGAGCGAGGAGCGCAACCCAGGAACCTGGGTCGCTCCAATGACACGTAAACTTTACTCATGTGCCGCCCCCGTGAGTCAATTCTCACTGCGAATCAATCAGTAACAATAAGTAGAAGCCAATGCAAGTGACGACAGGGTGGCATCACGCAATGGGCTGGTTTGGACTGGAATAATCCACCGCCCCAGACGGAAGACACGCCTTTGCTCCAGAGTTCGAACACCCGCATGGTTCCATAGCACGGCGCATTCATGACAATGATTAATCGGAATTGCCGTGAAATGGATGAGTGGCGGCCCTTGGTTTTAGGAGGGCGCGACACGCATGCAGTACATGTACATACGTGTCTGCATAAAGAAATGCTCATGTACATGAGGTTAAATCCATACGCAGAAGAATGATGGGTGCGCACCATCCCGGCCCCATCCACTCGTAGCGTCCACTCCTTCTCGGGCTCCGCCCTCGGTGTTGGAGATGGACCTGCGCCCCCGGCGGCGCGCGGGTGACGCACTTCAGCGCTCACGTGACACAAAAGAACAGCGTGGACAGAAACGTGCACCACGACATGAGCTTCCACGAAGGATGGGGCAGCGTCACGGCGCAGCTCACGGCGATCGCAGGAGGCATGCGTTGAACAAGGCGATGCTGATACCTGGCACTTCCCCTCGGCACGAACCTCCAGCTGTCGGACCGGACCGACCTGGTCCTTGAAGTCACGCCCCGGTACTCGCGCCGACGCTGCACGGATGACGTCGGAAACCGCGGCGCGGTCCGTGCGCTCACGCTCTCCACGGGCGTGGCCTGGACGCCGTGGCCTCGCGCCCGGGGCGCGTGAAGACGGGCGTGCAGTGGCGGGACCTACCCGAGAGCTTCAGCCACTGGAAGACGGTCTACAACCGCTTCCACCGTTGGGCGCAGGCCGGACGCTGGGAAGCCATCTTCAAGGCGCTGCGGCTCGACGTGGTTGAGATCGGCTCCCTCGCGGATGCATCGGTCATCCGGGTGCATGTAAGCCGCTCCACCTCGCGCTGACGCCAGCGCAGCAGCACGTGTCCACGATGGACGTCTGTGATGGTGAAGTCGGCCTTGAGTTCAAAACTCAAGAGGGCTGTGTGCTCTCTGTGTTTTGAGTGATGCGTGAATCACAGGCTGTCGGACTTCGGGTTATGGAATGCGTTGAGGCCCCCTCCGCAAACTGCGGGGGACGCCCTCAGGGAATTCGCTCAGGTGTGCTCGTAAAGAGCGCGTGGAAGAGCGTGGCCTCGAAGGGAACCTTCCGATGCACGTAGAGGGGCACAGGGACGCTGGCGATGGCTGACGGCAGCAGCCTCGCGCCCAGCTTTGACTCCATGAGCTTGGAGAGTGTTCGTCCGGGCTCCGTGGTCAGGGGCGGTTCCAGATCGAGCTGTCGGAGGATCCGCTCCGTCCCATACTCGAACTGAAGGCGAAACACCGTGAAGACGGGAGCCAGGATACTGGCGCAGCCAACAGTGACCCATTTCGAGGCGGGGGTTCCCGGAGCGTGCTCCGGATACACGGCACATCGGAAACAGGCATCAAGCGTCGCGGTGATGTCCGCGACGGTCTCTTCCGGAAACGCCTGCTCCATCTGGTCGAGCAGGGCGTCCCAGGACTGACGTTCCTGGAGCTTCAGGTTCCAGAGCGACCGAAGCCGATGTGCTTCAGGGCCAGGCTCCTGGCGCTCATGATCTCGTGATGGCCAGTAGTCCTGCACGATGCCCAGCAGCGTGCCGGCGTAGAGCGACATGGCCTTGCCTCGTCGCTTCACCTGCTCCTGGAAGCGCCGCCCGTGGCGCAGCCTGGAAGCAGCGTGGAACCGCAGCAGAGCGCGATTCCGAGCTTCCAGGCTCCTGACACACCCATGGCCCACCTCCAGGGGTGACACACCGCGGGGCCGGGAACACCGGCCCCTTGCTGCCAACGGCTACTGCTGGCCCACTTCCGCGCGGAGCTGGGCGACTGCCGGGGCGAGCTGCGGGGGCTGCATGTTCTTGGGCACTTCCACCGTGAAGCGCTCGAAGTGCGCCAGCGCGCCGGCCTTGTCCCCGCGGCGCAGCGCCAGGCTGCCCAGGAAGATGAGCGCCTCCTGCGCGTCCGGCCACGTGTTCACCAGCTCCACCAGCTCCTCTTCCGCGCCGGGCAGGTCACCCTGCGACGTCGCGCGCAGCACGCCCCGGTGCACCCGCAGCTCCACGTTGAAGGGATCCACGGCCAGCCCCTTCTGCGTCACCTTCATCGCCTCCGCGAAGTCCTGCTGGCGGATGAGCTCGTGGCTCAGCATCGACGCGGCCTCCACGTCGCTCGGGTTCGACTCGAAGCGCTGGCGCGCCTGCTCCAGCTCGTCGTTCTCACCCTGCGGCATGCCGCCCGCCTGCTGCTGCATGGGAGCGCCCATGCCCGGCGGCGTCGCGCCCGTGCCCATCTGGCCCTCCTCGCGCGGCTTCTGCTCGGAGACCAGCAGGTAGCCCAGCCCCCCGAAGAAGACCACCACGCCCGCGCCCCACAGCGCTCCCACCATCTGCGGGTTGCGCGCCGCCCAGCCCGTGGACGCCGGCACGTTGCGCGCGGGCGCGGCCTGCACCCCGGATGCCTGGCGCTTCTGGTGCTCGTCCCGGGCGCGCAGCGCGGCCGCCGCCTCGTGCTCCAGGCGCGACTTCTCCGCCGTGTAGTGCTCCGCGGTGAAGTGGTGCTTCTCCGCCTCCAGCGTGCGCAGCTGCTCGATGAGCGACTGCGCCCGCTGCGTCAGGTCCTCCGTCGTCCCGTCCGCCTTCGCCACGGCCCCAGGCGACGCGCCGCCCTTGCGACGCTGGAAGAGGAGCCACGCGGCCGCCAGCACGAAGGCGACCGAGAGGACGATGATTCCGGGCAACCAGTTGGTGGGCTCGGGCTGCATGGCTTAGCGCTCCAGCTCCCGGCGCACGGCCTGGAGATAGGGGTCGGCGTCGTCCGTCGACGGCACCGCGGGGGAAGAAGGGGAGGGGGCCGTCACGGCTTCGGCGGCCGCGGCGCCCTCGGGCACCGGCTTCCGCTGCCGGGCGATGACGAAGAGGCCGCCCAGCACGAGCACCACCGGGCCCAGCCACACGAACCAGTTGAAGCCCTCCGCGCGCGGCTCCAGCAACACCCACTCGCCGTAGCGCGCCACGAAGTAGTCGACGATCTCCTCGTCCGTCTTCCCGTCGGAGACCAGCTCGCGCACCTTGTCCAGCTGCGCGCGCGCCATCGACGACGGGCTGTCCGCCACGGAGAGCCCCTGGCACACCGCGCAGCGCAGCTTCTTCGCCAGCTGCTGCACCCGCGCCTCCCGGGCCGGCGCGAGCGGATCACTGGCGGCCTGCTGCGGCGCGTACTGCCCCGTGGCGAGGCTCAGGGCGAGGGTCAACGAGAGGAGAACGGCGGTCATCGGGGCTCCAGCGGGGGCCGTCCCTAACTACCGCCCCCTGACCGGTATTGCACAGCGAAACCTGGGACGCACGCCCGCCACCCAGGCCACCCTCCGCGCTTCCCTGGCGTCGAGTGGGCGACGGGGGGCTCAGCCCGGGTCGCGCTCGGTCTCCAGGTCCTGGTCGGGGTCGTAGGGCTCGTCCTCCTCCGGCGGGAGCTGCTCGCCAGGCTCGTCGCGGCCCAGGGCATGCCGTACCGCATAGAAGCCCACCGCGCCCAGGCCGAAGAGGAAGGCGAAGGGCCCCACGGCGAGGCGGACGCTGACGAGCGCCCAGAGGAGGCTCACGCTCACCGCGCCCACCGGCACCCAGCGGGCGAAGGCCGGGCGCTCCGTCTCCGGGCGCAGCGCGGCCAGCACCAGCACGGCCAGGAGCGCGAGCTCCGGCAGCTCCGACACGGGCAGGTCCCAGCCGGAGCGCCTCACGACTCCACCGGTCTGGTAGAGCGAGTCATCCGAGGGCCGGTTGCTCGGAATCACGCGCAGCTCCGGCGGCGCGCCGCGCACGCTCCCGGGCACCGGCACGTTGTCCGGCACCGGCGACCCGTCCGCCATCATCGTCCCCCAGGGGAGGAAGAGGGCGATGAGGCACACCGCGACGCCCGCCAGCGCCAGCACCCGGGGAAAGCCGAGCAGCGACCGGACATCGAAGTGGCGCCCCATGCCATCCGGGCCCTCGATGACCTGCTTGTACTGATCCACGACCACCAGCAGCGCGCCCGCCACCCACAGGAGCAGGAGCAGGTTGAAGCCCAGCAGCCCCACCGCGAGCGCCAGCAGCAGCAGCGTGTACGCGGCGGCGACCTCCGGCCGCAGCAGCACCGACGGCACGTGGTCCACCCAGCCCGGCGCCTCGCCGCTCCGGCGCAGCTCGCGCGCGACGAGCGCCACCCCGCCCACGAGCGTCAGCAGCGTGCCCAGCACGCCCACGTTGGGGAAGAAGGGGAGGATGGACAGCGCCAGGCAGAACGTCACCACCCCCACGCCCACCACGCTCTGCGAGTGGCCCGGCACGTCCTTCAGCCAGCGGGGCCCGGTGTACGAATCGTCCTCCTCGACCACGGGCGGCGGAGGGGCCTTCGCGGCGCGACCGGTGGTGACGCGGCTGGCAGGGGCGCGGCCCTGGCGGGCTTCCTCCTCCTCGTCCATCAGCTCCGACGCGTAGGCGGGCTCCGACATGGGCCGGCTGGGGCGCGTGCTCCGGCCCCCCGCGCGAGGCGCGGCGCTGGCGGGCCTGGCCGGCATCTTCGCGCCGCACTGCTCGCAGTACATCAGGCGGTCGTCCGCCGCGCTCTCACCGCACTCGGGGCACTGCATGGGCCTACCTCGCTCAGTCCAGGGGCCCGGGGGAGCCCCTGACTCGACGCCGACGGAAGGGATGTACTACGGATTCCCGGGCCCCCGCGAGGCGGGCACCCGGCCAGGCCCTAGCGCTGGCGCGCGGCTTCGGCGGTGGGCGCCGCGGCGGGCTGGGAGAGCTCGCGCACGCGCAGCGCCAGCGTCTGCGGATCAATGGGCCCCACGTGCTTGCCGCGGATGATGCCCTCCGCGTCGATGAAGTACGTCTCGGGCACGCCCGCGACGCCGTAATCCACCGCCATGCGCGAGCGTTCATCCATGAGCTGCGGGAAGCTGGCGCCCATGCGGCGCAGGAAGTCGCGCGCGTTCTCTTCCGTGTCCTCGAAGACGACGCCCATGAACACGGCCTGGGAGCCCATCTCCCGCGCGCCCCACTCGAGCACCGGGTGCTCGTACTTGCAGGGCCCGCACCACGACGCCCAGAAGTTGAGCACCACCGGGTGGCCCTTGAGGTCCGCGAGCTTCACGTTCTCGCCGCCGTCCAGCGGCTTGAGCACGAAGGCCGGCGCGGGCGAGCCCTTGAGCATGAAGGGCACCTCGTGCGGATCCCGCCCGAAGCCCTTGAAGAGGACGAACAGCAGCGCCACCGCGACCGCGGCGAACACCAGGGGAAGCCGCCAGCGCTTCATGCCGCCCCCCGTTCCGCGTCACCGCCCGCGAGGGGAGGGGAGGCGCCCACCGTCGGCGCTTCCGCGCGCACCACCGCCGCCTTGCGCTGCGGCCAGACGGCGATGAGCGTGCCCAGCAGCAGGATCGGCAGGCTGTACCAGATCCATCCCACCAGCGGGAACACCCAGACGTTGAAGCTCGCCGTGCCGGAGGACTCGCTGAAGGCCATCAGCGACACGTACAGGTCCTCCTTCGGCGACTCCCACACGGCGGGGGTCCCGACGGGGTCGGTGCTCCGCTCGTAGTAGTTCATCCGGGGACGCAGCTCCGTCACCTTGCCGTTGGGCGCCGTCACCTCCAGGCGCGCGGCGACGAAGGTGCGGTGCGGCTCCTCGCCGCTCGACAGGCCCTGGTACTTGAGCTGGTAGCCGTCCAGCATCAGCGTGGCGCCCTTCTTCAGCGTGCCGGACGTGTGCGTCACGTACGCGCTGGAGGCCGCCACGGCGACGATGATCATCACGATGCCCAGGTGCACCACGTAGCCGCCGAAGCGGCGGCGCGCCTTGCCCGTCGCCGTGGCCAGCGCGGTGACGAAGCCCTCCTTGCGCTCCTTCATGCGCACGCGCACCGGCACCGCCAGCTCGCGCAGCGTGACGACGGTGACGAACCCGGCCAGGCCGAACGTCATCAGCGGATACACGCCGCGAAGCCCGCCGAGCAGGCACGCCGCGGTGACGAGCAGGCCCACCGCCGCGGGGATGATGAACTGCCGGCGCAGGGACGCCTTGTCCGGCGTACCCCACGGCAGCACCGGGCCCACGCCCATGAGGAAGAGCACCGCGATGCCGCCCGGCACCGCCATCTTGTTGAAGTACGGCTCACCCACGCTCACGCGGATGCCGCGCACCGCTTCGGACACCAGCGGGTAGAGCGTGCCCAGGAGCACCGTGAAGGTGATGGCCACGAACACCAGGTTGTTCACCAGGATGCTCGCCTCACGGGAGACGAGCGACGTCAGGTTCCCCTCCGGCGCCAGCAGGTGGCCGCGCGTGGCCAGCAGGCCGATGCACACCACCAGCAGGATGGCGATGAACACGAGGAACGTGGGCCCGATGTCCGACTGGGTGAACGAGTGCACCGAGTTGAAGATGCCCGAGCGGGTCATGAACGTGCCCAGGATGGTGAGCACGAAGCTCGCCAGCGCGAGGCTGAGCGTCCACAGCTTCAGCATCCGCTTGCGCTCCTGCACCATGGTGGAGTGCATGAACGCTGTCGCGGTGAGCCACGGCAGGAACGACGCGTTCTCCACCGGATCCCACGCCCAGTAGCCGCCCCAGCCCAGCACGGCGTACGCCCACCAGGAGCCCAGCACGATGCCCAGCGTGAGGAACATCCAGGCGATGAGCGTCCAGCGGCGCAGCGGCGCCATCCACGCTTCGCCAATCTCCCCGCGCAAGAGGCCCGCCACCGCGACGCCGAAGGGCACCGTCATGCCCACGTAGCCCAGGTAGAGCATGGGCGGGTGGATGATCATCAGGAAGTGGTTCTGCAGCAGCGGGTTGGGCCCGGGCCCGTCCGCCGGCACCGGCGACACCGCGCCCCAGGGGTTGGCGGGGCCCGCGATGAGGAAGGCGAAGAAGATGCCCACGGCCAGCATGGTGCCCAGCGCCAGCTGCATGTAGCGCGCGTGCTCGCGGCGGTGCACGTAGGCGAACGCCGCCACGTACACGCCCATGATGAGGCCCCAGAAGAGGATGGAGCCTTCCAGCGCGCTCCACAGCGACACGATGGTGTAGATGAGCGGCGTCGCGCGGCTGCCCACCTGGGCCACGTACTTCACGCTGAAGTCGTGGTTGATGAGTGCCTCCACCATCACCAGGTTGCTGCCAATCATGCACGCGGCGAAGCCCCACACCGCGCGCAGCACCCAGGGGTAGCTCGCATCCGAGCGGCGCATGCCGCCCACCAGCCCGATGATGGCGCCGAAGGCCGCGAAGGCCAGGCCCGCCAGCACCAGCCCGTAACCCAAAGCTCCGTTCACGGCGCCCCCGGAGGCGTCGCGGTGGCCGTGGTGGCCCCTTCCGCCAGCGTGTCCTGCCACTTGCGCGGGGACTCGCCTTCCTTGGGCGCGCGGTACTCGTTGGAGTGGTTCACCATCAGGCGGTTGGAGGTGAAGACGCCGCCCTGATCATAGGTGCCCTCCACGACGACGCCGATCTTCTCCCGGAACATCTGCGGGGGCGTCTCCAGCGAGCGCACGTGCACGCTCTTCGAGTCCGGCTTCGCGTCGTCCGCCACGCGGAACTCCAGCGTGGTGTGCGCTTCATTCCACTGGATGCTGCCCGGCTGCACCACGCCGCCCAGGCGGATGGTGGCCGACTGCGCCTTGTCCGCGTTGGAGAGCAGCTCCGACGGGCTCCAGTAGTAGACGAGGTTGTCCCCGATGTTGCCGAAGGCCACGAAGGCGAGGCCGGCGCCTGCGACGAGCAGGGCTCCCAGCGCGACGAGTCGGTTGCGGTTGACGGGCGTCATGGGCTCACTCCTTCGAATCGGACGCGGCGCGGGGGCGGCGGGCCCAGAGGGAAACCGAGTAGAGCACGAAGGCCGCCACGGAGATGCCGTAGCAGGCGCCTACATAGCCCCAGCCGCCCTGCAGGCGGCCACTGCCCACGGTGGTCTGCGCCAGCACCATCAGCGAGGACACGGAAGACAGCGAGGTCAGCGCGATCATGGGTCAGGCCACCTTCGAGGAATGGGCCGCGCGCAGCGCGGGGTCGTCCGTGGGCAGCGCCTCCGGGAGGGCCACCTCCGCCCGCCGCTCGGCCAGCGCGATGCGGTAGCGGTGCACGAGGAAGAGGATCATCAGCGCCAGCATGCCGAACGCCGCGACGCGCAGGGGCAGCACCATCTGCGGGTCCACCGTCTTGGGGCTGGACTGCGTCTGGTGGAGGCTGCGCCACCAGCGCACGGAGAACCACACGATGGGCAGGTTGATGGCCCCGATGATGGCCACCACCGCGCTCCACACCGCGCGCTTCTCCGGGTCCTCCACGAAGCGGCGCAGCACCAGGTAGCCCGTGTAGGCCACCAGCAGGATGGCCTCCGACGTCAGGCGCGGGTCCCACGACCAGTACACGCCCCAGGTGGGACGGCCCCAGATGGAGCCGGTGATCATCCCCAGCGTGCCGAAGAGCAGGCCCACCTCCGCGGCCGCCTCCGCCAGCGCGTCCGTCTTCCAGGACTGGCGCAGGAGGTACGTCACCGCGGCGACGAAGTTGATGAACATGGCCATCATGGCCATCCACTGGAGCGGCACGTGGACGTACATGATGCGCTGCACGTCGCCCATCTCGCGGTCCGGCGGCGCCCAGGCAAGCCCCAGCCACCAGCCCCAGCCCAGCAGGCCCAGCGCGAGCGCCGGCAGTCCAAACTTCACGAACTTGTTCATCCTTCAGTCCTCGATGACGCGCGGGAACAGCAAGAAGCCCACGCTCCAGTAAATCAGGTTGAACCCCAGCAGCAGCCCCTGCCAGGAGCCCAGCTGCTGCATCGGGTCCCCCTGGAGCACGAGCGTGGTCCCCTTGGCAGCGGAGAGGAGGGCCGGAATGACGAGCGGGAACAATAGCAGAGGCAGCAGCACATCCCGCGCCCGGGCATGGCTGGAAATGGCCGCATACACGGTCCCCGGGGCGCTGAGCGCCAGGCTGCCCAGGACCAGGATGCTCGCCAGGTCCCCGACCCCGGTGACGATCTTCACCCCGTACAGGGCCACCATCACCGGCACCAGCACCACGCCCAGCGCCAGGAGCAGCAGGGCGTTGCCCAGCGCCTTGGACAGGAAGATGGCGCGCGCGTCCGCGGGGGCCAGGCGCACGCCGTCCAGGCAGGCGTTCTCCGTCTCCACACGGAAGGACTCGCCCAGCGACAGCACGCTGGCGAAGAGGATGGCCAGCCACAGGTAGCCGCCCGCGTTGCGCTCCAGCAGCTTCGTGTCCGGGCCCAGCGCGAAGGAGAACAGCAGCAGCGTCGCCATGGCGAAGAACACCAGCGCGTTGAGCCGCGCGCGCGTGCGCCATTCGATGAGCAGGTCCTTGCGCATCAGGACGAAGGTCGTCTTGAGCAGGCCCAGGGGGCGCGTCTTCCTCATGCCACCACCGCCCGGCCGTCCTGCAGGTGCAGCCGCTCCTCGCACAGGGTGAGCCCCTGTTCGATGAGGTGGGTGGCCAGCACCACGGTGGTGCCGCCCGCCTTCAGCTCCGCGATGACGCCCTCCATGTCCTGGATGCCGGCCGGGTCCAGCTCTCCGAAGGGCTCGTCCAGGAGCGCCAGGGCGGGGGACTTCATCAGGAGCCGCGCGATGGCCAGGCGCTTGCGCATGCCCGCGCTGAAGCCGCGCACCGGGCTGTCCGTGCGGCGGGTGAGACCCACCCGGTTGAGCAGCCCGTCCGTGACGTCCTCGGGCGCGTCCACGCCCAACAGCCGCGCGAGCACCATGAGGTTCTGGTGCGCGGTGAGGTCCTCGTAGAGGAAGCTCGCGTGGGACAGCAGGGCCACGTCGCGGCGCACCGCCTCCCGATCCGCGACGGCGTCCCGGCCCAGCACCTCCACCCGGCCCGCGGTGGGGCTGAGCGCGGTGGCGATGAGGCGCAAGAGCGTCGTCTTTCCTGATCCGTTGTGCCCGGTGAGCAGCAGCGAGCGGCCCGGGGGCAGGGCATAGGTGAGCCGAGCCACCGCCCAGCGGCGCCCATAGCGCTTGCTCACGTCATGGAGGGCGAGCGCGGGCGCGGGCACGGAGCCTGGGGCGGGAGGAGGCATCAGCGGGCTGTTTCGTAGCCGGAAACCCCGTTGTTCACCAGTGAAACCCCAGGACCTGCCCGCGGGAGGAAGGGAAGTTTTTACGCCTGCTTCCTCCGCCCCCCTTCCCCGGGAGGCTGAAAGGATTTCCCCACCTTTGGGCGGACGACTTCCCTGCCGCACCCCGGTATGAGCCCGGCAGGTACCTGGGAGCCCCTACACACACATGGTTTCAGTGCTTTACGGTGTATTTCCCTGCCCTTGGGTCCTGGCATCCGCCGTGCAGTGACGCTGGCCGGGGCCTGTTCCATTGGGGGG
>NZ_RAWB01000243.1 GCF_003612055.1 Corallococcus llansteffanensis | reverse complement strand
GCTTCTCGACCGCCTGTGCCACCGCGGCGCGCCCGGCCCCCCTGGGATCCACACTGACCGGCCCGCCCATGCCCACTCCGACGCGGAAGTCCCTTCCGCAGAAGAGGGCGACCACCAACCCCTGGAGCAACAGCTCGTTGTCCGCGAAGACCCCCGCCGCGCAGCACCCGGCCCAGGGAATGTCCCCCAGCTCCCGCCGGACCGAGGACGCGAGGCACCCCGTGTCGTACTGGTCCGTGCACAGGACGAGGGCGAAGGAGGGATCGTCCGCTCCGCGCAGTGCCTCCTGGCTCGCTTCCCGAGCGGCAGTATCGCAATGGGACGAGCTGCTCTTTCCAACATGGATTCGCATGGACACCAGGATCGATATGCACTTGTGAGCGCGTTCGCAGGAGCCGACAGCTTCGTTCGCGCCTCGCTCACCAGGCCAGCAGTGGGGCGGAGCGATGCTCCCTTTGGCCCCCGTCGTTACACCGCGCCGGAGTCACTTCCACCGACGTCTGGGGCTTGCAGATGGGGTTGCCAAGGCGGCCCAGGCCCCGCCCTCAGACACGCAGTCAAGACAAACAGAGGCAGCAGGACGAGGACGCACATTCGCATGGCGCCTCCATGGGTCGCCCATCACTTCGGGAGAATCCCCCCGAGCGGGGTATAATGATTCCGGCTCAGCCAAGGCCATGGATGGGGGAGTCATGCCGAGACGCCGAAATGAGAAGGACGTTCCACGCGCCGCTGAGTTCTCCGTACGCCGGGCAGGCGAGAGCGCTCGGGAGAAGCAGAACGAGCTCGCGAAGGCGGCGCCCATCAAGACGTTCTTCACGCGGCTCTTCGGGATGAACACCGACGAGCGGGCCTGGGGACGCGGCGCCGAAGGAGAGGAGCGCGTGGGCATGCTCCTCGAAGCACTGCGTCCGCGTGGCTGGTTCATCCAGCACGACGTCAAGATTGGCCGGAACGGCGCGAACGTGGATCATCTCGTGATTGGGCCGCCGGGCGTCTACGTCATCAACACCAAACTCCTCCAACAGACCGTGTGGGTCGCCGGAGCTGTCATCAAGGTCGGCGGCTACAGCAAGGACTACGTGGAGAAGGGCGAAGCAGAGGCCAAACGGATCCGTGAGCAGCTGATCGACGCGACGGGCCGCCGTTCGCTCTGGGTCCAGAGCCTGCTGGTCTTCGTGGACGCGGATCTCGTGGTGAAGCATCCGCCGCGGAACGTCCCGGTCCTGAGGGATCACGAGCTGGTTCCGTCCCTGCTCGAGCAGCAGGTGACGCTGGGACAGGAAGAGGTCGTGGCGCTCGCCAGGGCCGCCCAGCAGGTGGCAACCTGGAGGTAGGGGCGGGTCAAGGAAGAACACGGTCATTCAATGGATGGCCGCTCGGGCACCAGGAGGTGGAGGGCTCCGACCGCCCTTCGTCTCGGAGCCTGAGCGCGCGGTCGATGCGCGGCGGCGACGCTGATCAGGCCGAATCCCGCGCCGGGCCCTCCCTGCTTCGTAGATCCCTGGTTGGGTTGAAAGGCCGTGGTCATGCGTTTCCGCGCTTGCATCGCACTCCTACTCTTCCTCTCGGCCTGCGCTACGTCGACGCCGCCTCCCAGCACGCGGAGAACCCGGAGCCAGAGACTCGCCAACCTCCAGCGTGCGGCGGCTCTGCCCTGGAGGGACGGCGGACGGTGCGTTGTCCGCGAGGCTTCCCAGCCTTGGCCCGTCCTGGTGGAGAGGTGCTATCAGGCTCTCGACCATGACCGGATCGAGTTCCACGACACCGCGGGAAGATGCTCGGTCGCCTCCGCTGGCGCTGGTGCCATGGGAATCGGGCTCTGCGTTCTGGTGGCTCCTGAGATCGTTGTGGGAGCCGTGATCGTCCTTGGCGTGGTGGTGGTCGCCGTCGCCATCAAAGAAGCGCTGGATGCGTATGAACTCCGCCACGCCTACCCCGAGGAAGCAGGGGCCTCGCGCGGAACAAAGGCGGCCCCCCGGGAAGCCGTAGCGAAACGGAAGCCCAAGCTAGAGCCGGAGCCAGCGGGGCAGGACTGGCAGCCCCCAATGCCACCTGTGCCCTTGGACCGGGCGGGACGTGCCAGTTGCGAGCCTGTTCCAGTGCCCCACGCGGGCGAGGACGACCCGCATAATGAGTGCGCCGACAATTTCCCGCCCAACCGTTATCCTGGAATGGACGTGCTCGTGGGCGGAGTGCGCTTCGATGCACTGCAAGTCGGCGTGCGTGTGCTATGGGAGATCAAGACCCATCAGTTTGATTCGTACAACACCTATATCCGGAAGAAAGAAATTGAGAAGGAACTCAAGCAATTGGAGAAGGAGCGTGCAGTCGCAGATGCGTGTGGATACGATTTCGTTGTTGGGGTGAGCAGTCAAGCGCACAAACTCGCGCTGCTCGAAGCGGACTTTTCGCTCAATGTCGTCGTCACGGGGTGCACACGATGACCCAGCCCAGTCCCGTCACCCTCATCGTCTATGCCCCTGCGCTCGTGGGCAGGGATGCCCGCACGCTTGATGTCATTCATGGCATGGAAAAGGTACTCCCCGGCTTGCGGCTGGAGTGGCGGCTCTCCGACAGTGGTCGCCCCATCGCATTGCCGCAGCGCGACGCGTGGCTTCTGGAAAGTATTGAGGACGGGGGATTCCCAACCCTATGCAACGGAAACGAGATCAAGCCCGTAACGGTTATGGGGTGGGGAAGATCGGGACTGCTCAAGCCAGGCGGTCAGTCCCAGTTTGAAGTACATGCGGAAATGCCACTGGATCATCCTGTGCACGAGGCAGCGGCAATGATGCTTGAGGCCATGGCAGAAGGGGCACGTTCGTTTTGGGGACACGCGTCGCCATATGGTTACGGCTCGGAAGTCGCGCAGCAGATGCGCCGTTCCACGCATGGGCCGGAGCGCTCACCCCGTGGTCTTCCCATGCTCAACCTTCCGGCGAAGCTACCCGTGCCTGAGATCCCCGGCTTCCTTGGGTGGCTGAATTATTGGTCTGCTGCTGCCGCGAAGGTCATCAGATTCCCGGACCCCGCCCGCGACTCTGAATTGCTCAAGCGAGCGCGTCGCACACCGTCAGGCGGGTGGGTCGTGCAGCTCACCGACGCGCCGCTCGACCTGGACAACCCCTCCCACCTGGACGCGCTCAAGCGGGCCTATGAGCGCTTCCCGGAGATCGGCGGACGCGCAGCGCCTTGACCTCGATGCTCCAACCCGGCGACGGCGAGCGTCAGGGAATCGGACTTCATTCAATGGGTGGCGGCTCGGGCTCCAGGAGGTGCGGGGGCTCCGACTGCCCTTCGTCCCGGAGCCTGAGCACCCGGTCGATGCGCGCGGCGGCGCTGATGAGGCCCAGGTGGCTGAAGGCCTGCGGGAAGTTTCCCAACTGCTCGCGCCAGCGGCGGGCGGTGGTCTGGATGACCGAGCGCAGCAGCCTCCAGGTGCGCAGCGGCAACCGCCCGCCGGAGCGCTCGTAGAGGTACGCCGCGTCGAGCAGCGCGCCCGCGGTGTCGAACTGTAATTGCCGACGACCTGGAAACTCGAACAGACCGCCTGCGGCGTGGAGGGCACGACCGCGGGCTTCACCTGGCAGCTGGCGTCCCCCACCGTGCAGCCCACGAGATGGCTCTCCGGCGAGTCCGGTTGGCCGTGCTGCGCCGAGCCCGGGCCATAGCCTCGCGCCAGGAGCTGCGAGTCCGTCCGCGAAGTCCGTGGGGCCGTACCAGTCCACCACCGCCTGCACCGCGCTCGAGACGCCAGCACCGCCCTGCAACAGGGCCTCCAGCGACACCGCGGCTCGGTCCCGCCAGTGCCGCCAGGTAGCCGATGGCCGAGCTGCCAAAGGCGCCGAAGCGCGACGGGGCCAGGCCCTACCCCGCCGCGCTGGCGCGCAGGAACCGGCCGGCGCCTGGCGTGTCCCTCAGCGCCCGGAGTGCGCGCCGACGGTGCGCCCGTTCAGCGGCTGCAGGGGGCGGTTGTTCGGGTTGAGGTGCGGCAGCCGCTCGAACGCGGCGATCTGCGCGTCGGACAGCTGGAGGGGCTGCTTCATCACGTACCACTGGAGCCCCTGGGTGCACGGGGGCGTGGTGAGCGAACCCGCGTACTGGAAGAACGCCTTGTCGTGCGGCAGCAGCGCGCTCGCGTTGAGGAGCGCCCCCGCGGGCGCGCTCTCCTCCCCCATGTGCCGGGGCAGGTGCCGGAAGGCCGTGAACAGCGCCGCGTTCACCGCGCCTTCCTCGATGAGGACTCCGACGACCAGGGCGGGCGTTCCATTCGCGTCCGTGTGCACCAGGTGCAGCTCGAGCGGGTACTCCACGCCGTCCTTCGTGTGCTCGCTGGGCGTGTGGAAGTGGAACTGCGCCAGCTTGTACTCGTTGGACCCCACCCGGATGGTGCTGCCACTGTCGTAGGTGAACTGCACCGTGTGCCCCGTGTTGAGCATGCGCACGCGGCTGGTGGCGTAGTGGAAGCTGGGGACGTCCAGGCGCGGGTGGGCGGCACCCGCGGTCACCAGCGCGATGGGCGACTGCGCCACGCCCTGCGCGCAGACCGCGTCGCCCGGCAGTTCGCCCCAGTGCTCCGGGCTCAGGGTCTGGTCATAGCCCCAGTGCGCATCTTCGCTGCTCGTCGTGAAGGAAGCGCGGGCCCCTTCGTCGGCGAAGGCACTCGAAGCAAGCAACAGGGAGGACAGCAACGCGCCCCGAAGGGCACGCACGGAGTCGGTGCGGGAGAGCAACATGGTGTGGAGTCCTTTGAGGCACGCGTCAAACACAAGCAGGACATCCCTGGCATCGGTCCAGGGATGCCCCGCGGCTCACGCTCGGAGGCCCTCAGCCAGGGGCGGGCGAACGCAGCGTGCGTTGTGCCTCAAAAATTCCACAAGGTACAGATTTCAAATTATTTCGAGCTAGTCCTTTTTGTCACGAAAAAGTAACAGCGCGAATGGCAATGGCAGACAACACCGCCAGGGTCTCCCCACTGGGGTCCGCATCGCAGGTCATCAACGGCACCCGGCGGCCTCGCCGATCAGCTCCGTCACGACGTGCGGGTGGCTGATCATCGCGACGTGGGAGCTTTGGATTTCGACGGACTGGGCGCCAGCGCGCTGGGCCATGACTCGCTGGGCCTCGGGCGGGATGGTGTGGTCGTCGCGGGCAATCAGATACCAGGACGGAAGGTCCTTCCACGCGGGCGGGCCGGAGGGGTTCGCGAAGACGGAGGCGGCGGCCGGGCGTTGGCTGGCGGCGAGCACCGCCGCGTCCATCTCGGAGAGGTCGCCCGCGAAGAGCTCGCGGAAGAAGGCGGGGTCGATGTAGCCGTCAGCATCCACGGTCCCGCCCCCAGGGAAGGGGCGCAAGACGAGGTGGTCGCCGAGCTCGGATTGGCCACCGCCGAGCGCGTTGGCGGCCAGGAGGGTCTCCCCCCCGTCGAGTGCGTATGCGGCGACGTACACGAGCGCTTTCACGTTCGGGTTCCCGGTGGCCGCGTTCGTGATGACCGCTCCGCCATAGGAGTGGCCGACCAGGACGAGGGGGCCGGTGAGAGTGCTCAGGAAGGACCGCAGGTACTCCGCGTCACCGGAGATGCTGCGCAAGGGGTTCGCGAACGCGTAGACCGTGTAGCCCTGTTGCCGCAGCGGCGCGATCACGCCGGCCCAGCCGGATGCATCGGCGAAGGCGCCGTGGACGAGGACGATCGTGGGCTTGTCACAAGCGTCGGCCGGCTTCTCGTCCCTGGAGACAACGTCGTTGGATGAAGGAGTGCAGACCGCCAGCAGTGCCCCGAGGGCACAGAGCAGGCCCAGCCGGCGCAGGTTCGGTTCAGTGAAGCGCTGAGCGTTCATGGCCCCCCGGGGATTCGAGTCGCCGGCGCGAGTGGCGCAGGTGGACCTGAGGGTAGGCGGCGTCCGTGGACGTGCCAACGCAGACCGCGGTCCAAGCCCCGGTGGGCCGACCGCGTGTCTTCGAATGCTCAAAGAAGGTCGCGCAGGCGTCCGAGGCCAGGTGCCTAGGGCGCGCTCATGGGGGCCGAGTAGTGCACCGGCGGCGACTCGCCTGGGAAGGTGGGGATCCGCTCAAGGAGCTGCTCGTCCACGAAGCACCAGGCCCAGTCCTCCCCAGGCTCGAACGATTTGATGACCGGGTGGGAGCTGGCGTGGAAGTGCCGGGTCGCGTGGCGTGACGGCGAGTCGTCGCAGCAGCCCACGTGCCCGCAGGTCAGGCACATCCTGAGGTGGACCCAGTCACCTCCGTCCTTCAGACATTCCATACATCCGTGGCCACTGGGGTGGATGGGAGCCGTCCGGTGATGCTCGGTCACTTCCAGGTGTGGACAGACCTTCTTCATGGCTCGCGCTCCGTGTGGGGGCATCCGTCCGCTGGCCCCCTGGTGTCGAACATGGGGATGTGAGGGGGCCTGTCGCAACGCGCGTGGCGGCCGCTCGGCGCCCCGACGCTCCGCCGCGGCGGCGGAGGTCAGGCAGGCATGCAGCTGGGCCACCACGGCCGAGCCCTCGCCGATCGCCGTGCCCACGCGCTTGACGGAGTCCGAGCGCGCATCGCCGATGGCGAACACGCCGGGCAGGCTCGTCTCGAACGTGAACGGCGCCCGCCCGGTGGCCTCCCAGGCTTCCGTCTGGAGCGGCTCCTCGCCGAGCGCCGCGCCCGTGCGCACGAATCCCTTTGCGTCCAGCGCCACACCGCAGCCCGCGAGCCACTCCGTGGCCGGATCCGCCCCGATGAAGAGGAAGAGATGGCGCACGTCGTGCTCCTCCTCCCGCCCGCTGGGCTGGTGCCGCCAGCGCACGCTCCGCAGGCCGCGCTCGTCCGAGCCCGCCAGCGCCACCACCTCCGTCTCCATCACCAGCTCGATGCGAGGGGACGCGGCCAGGCGCTCGACGAGGTAGCTGGACATGCTCGCGGCGAGCTCCCGACCACGCACGAGCACGCGGACCCGACGCGCGTGGCCCGCGAGGAACACGGCCGCCTGGCCCGCGGAGTTGCCACCGCCGACGAGCACGACCTCCTCGCCGTCGCACATGCGCGCCTCGATGGGGCTGGCCCAGTAGAAGACCCCACGGCCCTCGAACTGGCCGAGGTTCGCGAGCGCGGGACGGCGGTAGCGTGCGCCGCTGGCCACCACCACGGTCCGCGTGCGCACCCTCCGCCCGTCGGTCAGCTCGAGCGCAAGCGGCTCACCCGAGGCCGCGCAGCGCAGGGAGGCGACCTCCGCCGGGATGGCCATCTCCACGCCGAACTTCTGCGCCTGCACATAGGCGCGCGCGGTGAGCGCCTGGCCGGTGATACCCGTGGGGAAACCCAGATAGTTCTCGATGCGCGAGCTCGCGCCCGCCTGTCCCCCGAAGGCCCGCTGATCCAGGACGAGCACCCGCAGCCCCTCGGAG
Source organism: Corallococcus llansteffanensis (assembly GCF_003612055.1). GTDB lineage: Bacteria > Myxococcota > Myxococcia > Myxococcales > Myxococcaceae > Corallococcus > Corallococcus llansteffanensis. The sequence goes on along the minus strand of NZ_RAWB01000243.1, from coordinate 6,870 downwards.
GCCGCGTACACGGCGGTGGAGAGCCCCGCGGGACCCGCGCCCACCACGGTGACGTCATAGCGCGTCTCGAAGGCCCCCTCCGGGAGCAGGCCGAGCGCTCGGGCAAGGGTGCTCTCCAAGGGGTTCTTCAGGACCGAGCCATCGGGGCACACCACGAGCGGGAGCTCCTCCGCGCGGGGCGAGTAGCGCTCGAGCAGCGAGGCCGCCTCGCCGCCCTGCGCCGGATCCAGCGCGAGGTACGGGTGGCCATTGCGCGAGAGGAAGCCCTCCAGGCGAACCCTGCCCGCGCCCTCGGGAGGGCCCACCAGGACGGGCCCCCCGGCACCTGTCTCGAGCAGGCCCACGCGGCGCAGGATGAGGGCGCGCATGATGCGCTCGCCGAGGTCCGCCTCCGCCACGAGCAGCGCACGCAGCCGGTGCGGGGGGATGACCAGCGCCTCCACCTCGCCCACCGCGTGAGCGTCGACGAGCGAGGGGCGTCCGGAGAGCTGGGCCACCTCACCGAGGAACTGTCCCGGGCCCTCCTCCACGATGGGAATCGAGTGTCCCAGGCCATCGCGCCGGGAGAGGGCCACGCGGCCCTGGGAGAGCACGAACATCCCGGGGCTCGGTTGCCCGGCGGCGGCGAGGCACTCTCCATCACGGAAGTGCCGGACCTCACCGAAGCGCTGCATGCGCTCGTGGTCCCGGGCGTCCAGGACGGGGAACATCTGGGAGCGGCGCGACTCGAGGTTCGGGGGCAAGGGAGGGGGAATCATGACCGTGCCCAATGCATGGACATGGGACGCGCGGCCGACACGAGCACGGGCAACGTGCACCGCCGTGTCGGCCTGCAGGCGGTGGAGCGCTCCACCGGCCTGACACACAACGGAGAGGAGCCCTACGTCTGCTCCACCGTCCGGCCCGCGGAGGGCTCCCAGGTGACCGGCAGCTCGTGCGCGCCGAGCAGGTTTTCGTTCTGCTTGAAGGCGACCTGGTCCAGGGGCACGGCCAGTCGCAGGGTGGGGATGCGCCGGAACAGCGTGAGGAAGACCACCTCGAGCTCAATGAGCGCGAGCATGCGCCCCGTGCACAGGTGGATGCCGTGACCGAACGCGAAGTTGTGGCGCGGCTCACGGCGCAGGTCCAGGCGGTCCGGATCCGTGAAGACGGACTCGTCCCGGTTGGCCGAGTCCGGCTGGGCCAGGACGCCCTCACCGGCGCGGATGAGCTGCCCTCCGATGGTGATGTCTTGCGTGGCCGCGCGCTGCCGCCCGATGTGCGAGACGGTGACGTAGCGCAGCAGCTCCTGGACGGCCGCGGCGATCTCCCCGGGGTCTTCCATCGCGACGAACACGCCGCGCTGCTCCGGCTCCAGCATCAGGGCCAGCGCGCCCATGCCCATCATGTACGCGGACGGACCGTGCCCCGCGTAGAACAACGCATGGAACATGGCGACCGCATCCCGTTCGCTCAACCGTCCCGGCAACACCTGCTCGGCCACGATGCGCCCGACGAGCGTGTCGCCAGGTTGGGCCTTGTTCGCGTCCAGCAGCTTCTGGAAATAGCCATCCAGTGCGTCCAGGGCCCCTTCAGCCACCTCCCGTGACGAGGTGCGGGACCCGATGGTGCGACTGAGGACGTGCAGGTGCTCCGCATCCGCCCGGGGCACGCCGAGCAGATCGCAGATGATCCGCATGGCCACGGGGAGCGCGAAGCCCGCGATCAAATCGGCGGGACGCGGACCGGCCAGCATCGCGTCCAGGACCTCGTCGACGGTGGCCTGGATCCGCGGTCGCAGGGACTCCATCCGCCGGGGCACGAACTCCGGCACCAACATGGCCCGTTGCGTCCGGTACTCCGCGTCGGGAAGGAATGGGAACGGCAGGGGACGGCCCTGCCGGGCCGCCGAGGCGGGCGACGTGTGGGGGAATCCCGGCAGCGAGGAGTCCAGGCTCAACCTCGGGTCACCCAGGGCCGCGAGGACGTCCTCGTAGCGGGTGACCAACCACGGCGTGTTGCCGTCCCAGGTCCGGACGGGGCACACCGGCGCCTCCTTGCGCAGCCGCTTGTACTCGGGCGGAGGGTCCAACGGGTGCTGCCAGTCCTTGGGCAAAGGATAGGAATCGCTCATCGTGATGCTCCTGTCTGCTCAAGACGGGCAGCGGCTCCCGCCGGGGTGGGGTGTTGATACAGCTCGCGCAGTCCGAGGTCACGGCCCAGCTCGGTCCGGATCCGCGCCGCGATCTCGACAAGCTGGAGGGAATGGCCGCCGAGCCGGAAGAAGTCGTCGAAGGGGTCGACCGAGTCGACACCCAGCACGTCGGCGAAGATGCGGGTGAGGCGCTGTTCGGTCCCGGTCCGTGCGCAGAGCAGGCCCGCGACGCGTACACCGGGAGCCGCGGCGCGCAGGACCTCTTCGTAGGCCGCCAGCACGCCGTCGATGAAGGCGGGGTCGAACAGGCTCTCGTCGAACTCGGCCCACACGGTGCTCAGCCCGTCGGCACGGTCCTCGACGCGCAGGGTGAGTTCGAACTTCGCGGTGGGAAGGTCCAGCAGGGGCTCCGTCACGGTGCAACCGTGCAGCGCCAGCGCCCCCGCCGTACCCACCGGGTGGTAGGCGAAGTTCACCTGGACGACCGGGGACCGGGTCGGATCCCGCGGGGGGGCGAGGTCGGCGACGAGCTGTTCGAAGGGCAGGTCCTTGTGCGCGTACGCGGCCGTCGTGGCCTCGGACACCCGGCCGAGCAGCTCGCGAAAGTCGGGGTCGCCTCGCAGGTCCACCTGAAGCACGACGGTGTTGACGAAGAAGCCGAGCACGCGCTCGACCTCCGGCAGGTCGCGGTTGGCCACGGCCAGCCCCAACAGCACCTGCCGCCGGCCCGCGCGATGACCGAGCACGATGCCGCAGGCGGCGGCCAGCACCGTGAACACGGTCTGACGCTCGGCGCCCGCGAAGGCACGCACCGCCCGCGTGACTTCGGCGGGAAGCACGCGATGCGCGCGACGGCCCCGCCCCAGCGCGGGACGGGGTGCCACGAGGTCCAGCACCAGGGGCACCCCCGACAGACGCTCCCGCCACCAGCGCGACAGCTCCTCGCGCCGGGAAGGGGTGAGTTGCTCCCGCTGCCATGCGGCCCAGTCCACGTACTGCACGGGCAGCTCGGGCAGCCGGGTGGGCTCGTCGAGAACCGCCGCCCGGTAGGCGATGGCCAGCTCCTCGGAGAGGATTTGCAGCGACCAACCATCCGCCACCAGCAGGTGCGACGCGAAGACGAGGAAGTGCGTCGCCGCATCCAACCTCGCCACGGTGAGCCGCAGCAGCGGGCCGTGCTCCAGGTCGAACGGCCGGGCCACCTCCGCCTCCGCGTGCCGCAGCGCCTCCGCTTCGTCCGCCACGTCCACGACGTGCATCTGGCCGCGTCCGTCCGGTGACACGTGCTGGTGCGCGCCCAGGGGGAAGACCGTCCGCAGCGGTTCGTGCCGGGCCACCAGCACGTCCAGGGCCTCACGAAGGGCGCGGGTGTCCAGCGGTCCTGTCACCCGGTAGCAGCGGATGGCGCCGTGGGCGGCCCCCGTAGGGTCCACCCGGTGCAGGAAGCACAGCCGCTGCTGCGCGAACGACATGGGGAACGCGGTCGTCATGCGCGGGGCAGCCTTCCAATCGTGGGCGGGGCGACCGGCAAGAGGGTGAGCGCATCCGCCAGTTGCGCGACCGTCGGGCCCGCGAGGATGGTGGCGAGCCCGACCTCCCGCCCCACCATCCGGCTCAACCGCGAGGCGAGCCGCATGGCCTGCAGCGAATGCATGCCGAGCGCGAGCAGGCTCTCGTGGATGTCCACCTGGGGCAGGTTCAACAGCTCGGCGACCATCGCGGCGATGCGGACCTCGGAGTCGGTCCTCGGTGCCGTGGATGTCCGCGTGCGCTGTCCCGACGCGGGCAGGCGGGCACGGTCGATCTTCCCGTGGAGGTTCACCGGCCACGACTCGAGCACCACGACCTCCGAGGGAACCAGATGACCGGGCAGCCCGCGCGCCAGCGCCTCGCGAACGGCGGGCCCCGACAGCTCGACTCCTGGCGCGGCGATGACATACCCCACGACGCGCGGCTCGCCGCCGGTCGGGGCGATGACCGCGAGGGCGTCCGCCACGCCGGGATGGGCGCAAAGCCCCGCCCGCACCTCGGCCAGCTCCACCCGGAAGCCCCGGACCTTCGCCTGCTCATCCCGGCGGCCCAGGAACTCGAGCACGCCCCCGGGAAGCCACCGGCCCAGGTCTCCGCTGCGGTACATCCGCGCGCCGGGAAGCAGCGCGAACGGATCCGCCACGAACCGTTCGGCGGTGAGTCCCGGCAGGCCCACGTACCCCCGCGCGATGCCGGGACCACCGATGCAGATTTCTCCCACGCAACCCGGTGGCACGACCTGCGAGGACGCATCGAGCACGGCGAGGTGGACGTTGGAGAGGGCCCGACCGATGGGCAGGCTCGCGGCCCCGGTGTCGTGCCAGTCCTCCAGCCGCTGGCCGCTGGCCATGATGGTCGTCTCGGTGAGCCCGTAGACGTTCATCGCCTTCGTGAAGCCCCGGCGCCGCAGCGCGCGGAACACGTCCGGGGAGAAGACGTCTCCACCAATCACCACCCGCTCCAGGGAGTCGAACGCCTCCGGAAACCCGGCCACCAACTGGGGCAGCACCGCGGGCGGAATCACCACGTGCGTGATGCGCTGGTCGATGAGGCACCGCGCGAGCCCTGGCACGTCCCAGCCGGGCGGCAGGAAGTGGATCGCCGCGCCATTCACCAGGGCGCCCCAGACCTCCAGCACCGAAGGGTCGAAGGTGGCCGGCATCAGGGCCAGCATCGTCTTGCCCGGCCCCAGCTCCAGCGTCTCCGTGCCGTGCAGGAGGGCCACCGCCGAACGGTGCTCGACCTGCACACCCTTGGGCTGGCCCGTCGAACCGGACGTGTAGATGACATACGCCAGGTCGGAGGGACTTCCCTCGGGCAGCGCGACACCGGGAGACTCCGGCACGTCCTCCAGCAGGACGACCGGGACACCTCGAATCCGATCGGCCAGTCCCGCCGTCGTGACCACGGCGCGGGCGTCCGCGTCCCGCACGAGCCGCCGCAAGTGGGCCGGAGGATGACCGGGATCCAGCGGCAGGAAGGCCGCGCCCGAAAGCAGCACGCCCAACTGGGCCACGACGAGCTCCGCCGCGTGCGGCATGCACACCGCCACCCGGTCCTCGCGGCCGACTCCCATCCCCCGCAGGTGCCGCGCCAGCCGCTCGGCCTGGGACAGGAGCGCGCGGTAGGACAGGGGCACCGGGCCCGACGCCACGGCGAGTGCGTCCGGCGTGCGCTCCGCCCATTCCTGAACCAACCCGGTCAACCGCTTCGCGGGGAACTCCCGCCGGGGGCCCGCGACGACGAGCGCCCGCCGGTCCGCTTCGTCCACCAGGGCCAGTCTGGACACCCGCGTGTCGGGGGCGGCGGTGATGGAGCGCAGCAGTTCCTGGTACGCGGACAACATGCCCGTGATGAAGAAGTCCTCGAAGAGGTCGGAGTCGAACTCCCACGCGAGCAGGATGCCGCTCAGCGACGCGCGGGGACTGGAGCGCACGGTCGTGTCGGAGCGGGGAATGCTCACCACGTCCCCGGCCAGCCGGCTGGTGTACCCCGGTTCGGCATAGAGGGGCACCGCGACGACGGAGAGCTCGAACTTGGCCGATCCGTTGCTGAGCCCCTCCACGATGGTGACGTCGAGCGGCGCGGCTTCGAGCGTGCCCACGGGCGTGTCGTGGAAGTTGAACATCGCCTGGATCAACGGGTTGAGGCCTCCCTGATGCCGCGCGGGCGACTCCGCGAAGATGAGCTCATACGGCAGCTCCTGGTGGTCGTAGACCTCCAGGGCTGTCTTTCGCACCCGCGCCAGGAACGACTCGAAGGACGGGTCGTCGTGCAGCCGGCCGCGCAGCACCACCGTGTTGACGAACATGCCCAGCAGGCTTTCGGTGTCCTGCCAGCGCCGGTTGGCGACCGCGGAGCCAACGAGGAGATCCTTCGAGCCGGTGTAGCGGTGCAGGAGGACGAAGAACGCCGCGAGCAGCGTGGTGAACAGCGAGGTGTTGTTCCGGTCCGCCAGGTCCTGCAGGCGGCGCGCGAGCTCTCCGTCCAGCTCCATCCGGGGCGCCACCCCGCGAAACCGCCTCGTCCCGGGCAACGCGCGGCGCGGGAGCTGGAGCTGGGTCTCCGCCCCTTCCAACTCCTGACGCCAGAAGCGGCGCTGCGCGTGGGCGGCTTCGGTGCCCACCCACTCCCGCTGCCAGCGCGCGTAGTCGTAGTACTGCACCGCGAGCGCCGGGCGCCGCACCCGACCGTGGCGTACGTGTTCGGCGTAGCCGTTGATCAGCTCGCGGACGAAGACGTTGAACGACCAGCCGTCGTGCACGACGTGGTGCTCGACATGGACGAAGACGTGCTCCTGCGCACCCAACCGGAGCAGCCGCCAGCGGAACGGCCGGCCTTCCGCCAGCGCGAAGGAGGCCTGGACCACGGCGCGAACGGCCTCGCCGACCCGGGCCGCGAGCAGCGCCTCCCCCACGTCGCTGAAGTCCTGGAGCGGGACCTCCACCTCCCAGGGCGCTTCCAGTTCGCACCGCAGCTCCCCATCCACTTCGGGGAAGCGGGTGCGCATCACGTCATGGCGCCGGACGATGTCGGTGAGGCTCGCGTGCAGGGCGGTGATGTCCAGCGCGCCCCCCAGCCGGAACACGGCCTGCGTGTGATAGGCCCGCGCGTCCGGGTTGAGCTTGTGCATCAGCCACACCCGCTCCTGTCCATACGAAGGAGCAATCGCGGTCCCCGCCGCGCCTCCCCGGGGGCCCAGATCC